>JBKPRI010000026.1:0-6666 GCA_046734515.1 Candidatus Methylomirabilota bacterium
ACGCAGCTCCGCTTCACGCGCAGTGAATGGGTCCGCGGGCTCAAGGCGGTCACGGCCGAGGAGGCGGCGCGGCGCTTCGGGTCCATCAACCCGATCGCGTGGATGATCGGCCACTTGGCCTGGCAGGAGCAGGCCTACTGGCTCGAGCGCGCGCAGGGGAAGATCGCGGTCCCCGAGGTGAAGGCCTTCGGTTACGGCAAGCCGCTCACCGTGCCGCCGCTGGAGGAAGCCTGGGCGTGGTGGCGCATGGTCACCCGGGCCGCCGATCCCTACCTCGACAGCCTCGCGGGCACCGGGCTCACGCGGCGCTGGAAGCGCGAGTCATCGCGCGAGACGCCGGGCACGAAGCTCCATCGCACGACCTATCACTACTGGTTCCATCTCGGCGAATCGCAGGCGGTCCGGCAGATGCTGGGTCACACGAAGCTCCCCGACTTCGTCGGCGGCTTCGGCAAGGCGCAATACCGGCCGGAGCCCTGAAGTCCCATGGCCCCGGACCCGCCGACGCCGAGCCTCGAACAGTTCGCGGAAGCGTGCCGCCGCGAGTTCTCCTTCCTGGGCGAGCTCGGCTACGCGGAGCTGAACGACGATCCCGACGACCGCTTCAGCGTGCGCTTCTCCAACGGTGAGCTGACGCTCACCATCCGCGGGGAGAACTGGGGGCAGCACGCGGGGGTGACGCTCGTCCGCGCCGATGGGCGGGAAGCGCCCGTCTGGTGGTTCGTGCCCCAGGCCGAGCGCGCGACGCGGCCACCCTTCGAGCCGACGGGGTTCTCCCAGCTCGACGACATCCGGATCACGGCGCTCACCATGCTCCGCTACTGTCGCGACGTGCTCGCCGGCGATGCGGCAAAGTTCGACGCGGTCGCCAATGAGTGGCGGAGGGTCACCGATCCCGACTACCGGCGATCCCTCCAGCCGCGAAAGCTTCCCTAGAGGGTCCGGACGACCTCGGCCGGCCACGCGCGGGCGTCGACGCGCGCGTGCCACTCCTTGATCTTGCCCTGCGGATCGATCACCACGCCGACGCGCTGCGCGCCCTTCGCCGGGTCCACGTTGGCGCCGTAGGCGGTGCCGATCGTGCGGTCGGTGTCGCAGAGAAGCGGGAAGTTGAAGTTGAACTTCTCGGCGAACTTCTTGTTGTCGGCCTCGGAGTCGAACGAGGCCCCGAGGATGACGGCGTTCTTCCGGTCGTACTCGGCCTTGAGGTCGCGGAACCCGCAACCCTCGGCGGTTCAGCCCGGGGTGTCGGCCTTGGGATAGAACCAGAGCACGACGGACTTGCCCTTGAAGTCGGACAGCTTCACCGTCTTGCCCGTGTGATCGCGGCCCGTGAAGTCGGGCGCCTTGTCGCCGGGATTGAGCATGGCTGCCTCCGTCAGTGTGCGGCGGGCACGGTGGCCGGGCGCCAGAGACGGCGGGCGCCCCTGTCGATCCGGAGTGCGACGATGCCCGCGCAGAACAGGAATGCGCAGGCGAGCGCGTACGCGGCGCCGTAGCCGCCGGTGGTCTCGAAGAGATAGCCGGCCAGCCACGAGCCGAGCGCCGAGCCCGTCTGGTGCACGAGGAAGATCAGGCCGAAGACCGAGCTGACCGAGAAGCGGCCGTAGATGTCGGCGGTCAGCGCGGAGGTCATCGAGCCGGTGCCGGCCAGCGTGATGCCGCCGAGCACGGCGACCAGCAGCAGCGCCGAGGGATTGTCGCGGATGAAGAACAGCCCGCTGAAGATCAGGATGCGGCCGAAGTAGATCCCGGAGAGCACCGGCCGACGGCCGAAGCGATCGGACAGCGCGCCCAGCATGATCGTGAAGCCGATGCTCGAGCCGCCCAGCACGCCCAGCGCCCACGAGGCGAACATCGGCGTGTAGCCGTGGTCCGTCAGCATCGGCACCCCGTGCGCCGAGAGCAGCGCCATCGAGAAGCCGCAGGTGAAGAACGAGCCGCCGAGCTGCCAGAACGCCAGCGTCTGGATCGCCTCGCTGCTGCGCACGCGCTCGATCCCGCCGGGCACGGCGCCGGGCGCGGCCGGCACGCCGTCGGGCGTGAGCCCCACGGACTCCGGCGAGTCGCGCACCACCCACAGGCAGAGCGGAATCACCAGGAGCACGACGGCGCCCGCCATGACGACGTACGTCATCCGCCAGCCGCCGGAGATGATGAGCCAGGTGACGGCCGGCACCAGCAGGCTCATGCCGGTCATCGAGGCGCTGCCGAGCACGGAGAGCGCCGTGCCCCGGCGCTTGCTGAACCAGCGCGCCACGACGCCGGAGGCGATGACCGGTCCGGTGCCCGCCAGCCCCAGCGGCACCAGCACGCCGTAGACCAGCGCGAACTGCCAGTAGTTCTGCACCATCGCCGTGAGCACGAGCGAAACGACCAGCAGAATCGTGCCCGCCGTGGTCACCACACGCACGCTGAAGCGATCGAGCATCATGCCGGCCAGCGGCATGAAGACGCCGTAGAGCAGCAGGCTCAGCGCGATGACCAGCGAGAAGCTGGCGCGATCCAGGCCCAGGTCGGCCACGATCGGCTTGAGGAACGGGCCCACCGCGTGGCGGATGCCCGTCGAGATGAACGTGGTGACACAGAACGCGGCGACGACCCACCAGCCGTAGAAGACCGAGCGATTGGCCATGTGTCTGGAACTATACCGTACGCGGCGGCCGGCCATGCGACCGCGATGACGCCGGACCAGACATCGCGCAGCACTTGTCTGGGAGACCGATCAGCTCGAGAAGAACTCCAGCATGAGGCGGTTCACCTCCGGCGCGTTCTCGTAGGCGGACCAGTGGCCGGCCTGCGGGATGCGATGGACGTCCCGCACGCCGGCGGCCTCGATCTCCCCGATCAGGAGTGACGCCGGCCGGAACACCGAATCGTCGCGCTCGCCCCACAGCAGGCGGACGCGGCACGCGAGGGCAGCCAGATCGCCGAGCAGCGTGCCGCCGGCGCTCACCTTGCGGCTGTCGAAGCGCGTGCGGCGAACGAGGTCGACCTGGATGTCGAGTGTCTCCTCGGTGACGCTGGCGGGATCGCTCAGCATGTTGACCAGGAGATTGTGGCGGCAGATGTCGCGGAACTTTTTCGCGTCGCCGGCGGCCTCCTTGTAGCTGCGGATCGGCCGCTCCCCGAAGATACGCCGGGGAAAGCCCCCGGGCGACACCAGGCACAGATGCGTCACGCGCGGGCCGAGGCGACGCGCGATGTTGGTCGCGATGGCGGCGCCGAAGGAGAAGCCCGCCAGGCGCAGCGGCCGATCACCGGGGAACAGCTCGACGAACAGCCGGTGCACGAGATCGAGATACTCGGGGCCCGTCGTCTCGCGGGGGACCGTCGCCGAGTCGCCGTACGACGGATGATCGAGCGCGTGCACGGTGAAGTGCTCGGCCAGCGCGTCGAGGTTCCGCGTCCAGTGCTTCCACGAGCCCATGCCGCCGTGGAACAGCACGAGGTCGGGGCCGCGGCCCCGGCGGCGCACCGCCATTCCGGGCGCGTCGCTCATGCCAGCTTGGGCCGCACGCGCTCCGCGAAGAGCGCCATCTGCGCCTCGAGCTCGCGGCCGTCGGCGGCCAGGAACTCCAGCACGAGGTGCTCCACGCCGCACTCGGCCAGCTCACGGACCTGCTCCACCAGCGCGGCGGGCTCGCCCGCCAGCACGCGCCCGGCGTGCGTGGACGCGGGCGCGCTCTCCCCCGCCCGCAAGATCTTGACGTCGTTACGCAGGGTGAGCGCGGGGACGTCGGCCCGCCGCTGCTCGCGACAGAGGCGCGCGATCTCCGTCATGCCCGCCCGCAGCTCGTCGGGCGGCCGGTTGATCGGATGCCAGGCGGCGCCGATCCGCGCCGTGCGGCGCAGCGCGGCCTTGGTGTGGCCGCCGACCCAGATGGGCGGGTGCGGCTTCTGCAGGGGCTTGGGCTCGAACACGACGTCGGCGAACTGCGTGTACTTGCCGGCGAACGACGGCGCCGGGCTCGTCCACAACTCGCGCATGGCGTCCAGGTACTCGTCGGTCATCGCACCGCGCTCCTTGAACGGCACGCCGAGCATCGCGCTCTCGGCCGCCACCCAGCCCGCGCCCACGCCGAGCACGACGCGCCCGCCGCTCAGCGCGTCGAGCGACGAGACCATCTTGGCGGTCACCACCGCGTTGCGGTACGGCACGATCAGCACGGTGGTGCCCAGGCGCACGCGGCTGGTGGCGCCGGCGATCACGCCGAGCGTGACCAGCGGGTCGAAGATCGTCTCGCCGAAGTTCTTGATGTTCGCGCGCGGCACCACCACGTGGTCGCTGACCCAGGCCGAGTCGTAGCCGAGCTGCTCAGCCCGCACCGCCGTGGTCTTGATGATCTCCGGCGTGGCCAGGTGCCGGCAGTTCGGAATCCACACGCCGAGCTTCATCGCGGCACCGCGCGATAGGCCTCGTCCACGTCGACCTGGTAGGCGTCGGCCAGCGCGTTGGTCTCGTTGGCCATCCCCACGACGGCCATGAGCTCGCCCAGCATGGCCTCGCTCATGCCGTGCTTGCGGGCGGAGGCGGTGTGCGAGCGGATGCAGTACTGGCAGCCGTTCGTTGCGCTCACCGCCAAGTAGACCATCTCCTTGGTGAGCGCGTCCAGCGCGCCGGGCGCCATGAGCTGCTTGATGCTCGTCCAGGTGCGCTCGAGCGTCGGCGGGTGATTGGCCAGCGCCTTCCAGAAGTTGTTCACCGCGTCGACCTTCCGTGTCGCCATAATGTCGTCGAAGACGGCGCGCACCTCCGCGGACGCCTCCGCATACTCGATGAGCTTGACTGTCGCCATGGGTTCGCTCTTCCCTCTCGTTTCCAGGGGCACCCTCGAAGGGTTCGAGGTTCGACTATACTCCGGGCGTCATGATCTCCAAGGCCGTGGCCGACAACCTGGCGAAGGCGTCGTGGATCCGCCGCATGTTCGAAGAGGGCGCGCGGCTCAAGCAGGAGCGCGGGGCCGACAAGGTCTTCGACTTCACGCTCGGCAACCCCGAGATCGAGCCGCCGCCGGCCGTGCTGGCCGCCGCCCGGCGCGTGCTGGAGAGCAAGGATCCCCACCTGCACGCCTACATGCCCAACGCCGGGCAACCGCGCGTGCGCGAGGCGGTGGCGCGGCGGCTGGCCGCTGTCACCGGCCTGCCGTACACGGCCAACCACGTGCTGATGACGGTGGGTGCCGGCGCCGCGCTGAACACGGTGCTGAAGGCGCTGCTGAACCCCGGCGACGAGGTGCTCACCGTCGCCCCGTTCTTCGTGGAGTACACGTTCTACGCCGAGAACTACGGCGGCCGGCTCGTGGTCGTGCCGCCGAAGGACGACCTCACGCCCGACGTCGCGAAGATCGAGGCCGCGCTGACGCCACGCACGCGCGCGATCATCCTCAACTCGCCCAACAACCCGAGCGGCGTGATCTACCCGGCCTCCGCGTTCGTCGAGCTGGAAGCGCTGCTGGCGCGCACACCGCAGCCGATCGTGCTGATCAGCGACGAGCCCTACCGCGAGCTCGTCTTCGACGGCGTGACGGTGCCGCAGGTGCCGCCGCTGGTCACCCGCGCGGTCGTGGCCACGTCGTGGTCGAAGTCGCTGGCCATCCCGGGCGAGCGCATCGGCTATCTCGCGTTCTCGCCGCGCATGCCGGAGGCGGCCGCGCTCTTCGAGGCCTGCACGTTCACCAGCCGCGTGCTCGGCTTCGTCAACGCGCCGGCGCTCTGGCAGTGGGTGGTGGCCGAGGTGGGCGATCAGGTGATCGACGTCGCGCCTTACCGCGAGAAGCGCGATCTCATGTACGAGGGGCTCACGCGCATCGGCTACCAGTGCGTGAAGCCGCAGGGCGCGTTCTACGTCTTCCCGCGCACGCCGATCGCCGACGATGTGGCGTTCGTGCGACTGCTGGCCGAGGAGGGTGTGCTCACGGTGCCGGGCTCGGGCTTCGGCATGCCGGGGCACATCCGCATCTCGCTCACCGTGGAACGCGACACCGTCGTGCGGGGGTTGCCCGGCTTCGAGCGCGCCTTCCGCAAGGCGCGCGGGGGCGCCGCCTGAGCGTCGTCGAGCGCCCGTTCCTGCGCCGGCTGACCCACGTCATCTACGCGCTGCACGCGGCCAGCATCGTCACCGGCATCGTCGGCGCCGCCACGGTGGTGGGCGCCTTCCTCATCGGCTGGCCCTCGATCATCGCGGTCATCCTCAACTACGTCTATCGCAGCGAGGCGCGCGGCACGTGGCTGCAGTCGCACTTCCGCTGGCAGATCCGCACGTTCTGGTTCGGCGTGCTGTGGGTCGCGCTGTGCACGCTCTTCGTTCTCCTGACGCTCGGCCTCGGTCTCTTCGTCGTCGCGCTGCCCATCACGGTGCTGGGCGTGTGGTTCATCTACCGCATCGCGCGCGGCTGGCTCCGCCTGATGGACGGCCGGCCCGCGTACGACTAGAAGGCCAGGCGCCACGCGCCGGCCACCGCGGCGGCGGCGGCGAGCGTGAGCATCCACTGCAGCGCGGGCGTCAGCGGCCGTCGCAGCGTCAGCGCGCCGAGGACGCCGGCCGCGAGCCCGGCCAGCAGGCCGAAGAGATGGCCCAGCACGTCCACGTTGGGACCGGTGCCGAAGAACACCAGCAGCACCAGCGTGGCGGCGAGGATCACCCACGGCCGCCGGGCGCCGAGC
>JBKPRI010000027.1:0-5556 GCA_046734515.1 Candidatus Methylomirabilota bacterium
GCGCGGCCCAGCGGGGCCGCGGGGGCTCGGGCGGCGTCAGATCGTCATAGAGCGCGCGGGCGATGGTGGCGGAGCCGCGCCGGTCGTCGAGCGCGAGGACCTTGAGAATGCGGCGGCGGCCCTGGGGCAGCGTCACGCGCACGAGGTCGCCGGGACGCAGCGCCTTGGCGGGTTTCGCGGACTGCTCGTTGACGTCCACCTTCCCGCCGTCACATGCGTCGGTGGCGAGGCTTCGCGTCTTGAACACGCGCGCGGCCCACAGCCACTTGTCCACGCGCACAGATTGGACGGGATCGCCCACGACCAGACGGTATCATGGGGGCACGCAAGCCGGCCGCGGCCGGCGCCGATATCCCGAGGAGTCACGCCATGCGCGCACGTCTCACCCTGGCTGCACTGCTGCTCGCGCTCGCCACCGCCGCGTGGGCACAACAGGGCAGCGTCGTCATCGAGGACTGGTCCAAGCAGCCGGCCGGCGCCAAGGGCATTCCCGACGGCTGGAAGGGGCAGAACTGGGGCAGCCCGAAGTACGACTTCGCGATCGTCACCGACGACGGGCACAAGGCGCTTCACATGAAGAGCGCCAACGAGGGCTCGACCATCTCGAAGGACATCAAGGGCAAGATCAACCTCAAGGAGACACCGTTCCTCGAGTGGTCGTGGAAGGTCACCGTGCTGCCCAAGGGCGCCGACTCCTGCAAGAAGGCTCTCGATGACCAGGCCGGCCAGATCTTCGTGGTGTGGCCGCGCTTCCCGGAGGCGGTGCGCTCGCGCATCATCGGCTACGTGTGGGACTCGACCGAGCCGGTCGGGACGATCTGCAAGAGCGAGAAGACGGGCACCGTCACCTACATCGTGCTGCGCTCCGGCACCGCCGAGCTCGGGAAGTGGATTACCGAGCGGCGCAACGTGGCCGAGGACTTCAAGAAGGTCTACGGCGACGCCGCCGACGACCCCTCGGCGATGTCGGTCGCCATCGACTCCAACGACACCAACTCGACGGCGGAGTCGTACATGGGGCCCATCCTCTTCAAGAAGCCGTAGGACGCCTCTGGCCGCCCTGACCGGCCTCACCGACGTCGAGGTTGCCGAGCGCCGCGCGCGCGGCGAGGTCAACGCGGCGCCGCCGCCGTCCGGTCGGCGCGTGCGCACCATCATCGCCGACAACGTCTTCACCGTCTTCAACGTCACCCTCTTCGCCACGCTGGCGGCCACGCTGGCCGTCGGGCTCAGCACCCCGGCAACCCGCCGCGTCGTCCTCGGCGACACGCTCTTCGCCGGCGGCTCGGTGTGGCTCAACGTCCTCGTGGGGATCGTGCAGGAGCTGCGCGCCAAGCAGGCGCTCGACCGCATCGCCGCGCTGTCCTCGCGCCGCGCGCGCGTGCGGCGCAACGGCGCCGGCGTGGAGGTCGACGTCGCCGATATCGTGCGCGACGACCTCGTGGAGCTGGCGCCGGGCGATCGCGCGCCGGTGGATGGCCCCCTCGTCGAGGCGCGGGCGCTCGAGATGGACGAGTCGCTGCTGACCGGCGAGTCGGACTCGGTGCCCAAGCAGACCGGGGATCCGGTCTACAGCGGTTCGTTCTGCCTGACCGGCGCCGGCGTGGTGCGCGCGGAGGGGATCGGCGCGGCCAGCTACGCCAACCGCGTCACCGGCGTCGCCCGCGCCGCCCGCGACACGCTCACGCCGCTGCAGCGCAACCTGAACTTCGTCATCCAGTGCCTCGTCGCGCTGATGGTCGTCATCGCCGCCCTGCAAATCGTGGGCGCCCGCCACATGGGCCTGGACGCCGTGGACGCGCTGCGCTTCACGCTGGTCATCGTGACCAGCTTCGTGCCGGCCGGCCTCGTGCTGGCGATCACCGTCTCGCTGAGCGCCGCCGCCGTCCGCGTCGGGCGCCACGGCACGCTGGTGCAGCGGCTGAGTGCGCTGGAGAGCCTGGGCAATCTCAGCGTGCTGTGCACCGACAAGACCGGCACGCTCACGCGCAATGTCCTGATCGTCACGCGTGTGGAGCCGCTCGACGGCGGCGGTGAGGCGGCGGTGACGTCCCGGCTGGCGAGCTACGCGGCCGGGGCGACGACGCCGAACAAGACGCTGCGCGCCATTCAGGCCCACGTCGGCGCCCCGGCGACGCCGCCGCAGGTGCTGGCCGAGGTGCCGTTCTCGTCCGCGCGCAAGTGGAGCGCGCTGACTCTTGGGAGCCCGTCTCTTGGGAGGGGGACCCTTGAAGGGTCCCCCTCAACCCCCCCACACGAGATCTTGGTGTTCGGAGCGCCGGACACGCTGCTGGATCCGGCCGATGCCGCGCATGCCGCCGCCCTGGCGCGCGTGGAGGCGCTAACGGCCGAGGGCGCGCGCGTCGTCGTGCTGGCGCTGGCGCCCGCGGGTCTCGGCGAGGTGGCGGCCGGCACGCGGCCGGCGCCGCTGGTCGCGCTGGCTCTGGTGGCGATCCAGGACGAGATCCGTCCGGATATCGCCGAGACGATCCGCGCGCTCATCGAGCACGGCGTGGACGTGAAGGTCGTCTCCGGCGATCACCCGCACACGGTCGCCAGCGTGGCGGCGCGGGCGGGCATCCCGACGGCGCCGGTGGCGACGGAGGCCGAGCTGGCGCGCCTCAGCGGCGCCGCCTTCGAGCACGCGGTGCGGGATACCGTCATCTTCGCCCGCATCACCCCGGAGACGAAGAAACTGATCATCGCCTCCCTCACGCGTCAGGGCCAGTACGTCGCCATGGTCGGCGACGGCATCAACGATGTGCCCGCGCTGAAGGAGGCGCGGCTCGGCGTGGCCATGAACGACGGCGCCCAGATCGCCAAGGACGTGTCGGACCTGGTGCTGCTCGAGAACACGCTGTCCACCCTGCCGATCGCGCTCGGCGAGGGTCGTGCGATCACGCAGAAGATCTACACCTCGGCGCGTCTCTACCTGGCGCGCAACGGCATGACGGTGCTGGGTATCGTGCTGGCCGGCTTCGCCGGGCTGCCCTTCCCCGCCGAGCCGCGGCAGATCAGCTGGAACGCGACGATCGGTGTCGTGCTGCCGTGCACGCTGCTGGCCTTCGACGTCGTGCGGCCCTCGTACACGCGCAGCTTCGCGCGGGGCGTTCTCGGCTACAGCCTGGTGGCGGCGCTGGTCGGCGGCGTGGTGGTCGTGGCGGCCTGCGTGCTCGCCGACGCCGCCGGCGGCGACGCCACCCACGTCCGGACGGTCTTCGCGCTCACCAACCTCCACTTCGCGCTGCACGTCTTTCTGGACGCCGTCGGCGTCTCGGTGACCAGCCCGGCCAGCGTGATGCGCCGTCCCGGCGTGACCGCGCTTGCCACCGGCCTGCTCGTGATCGGGCTGATCGTGCCGCCGCTGTTTCCCGACGTCTTCAACGCCGCACGACTCACGGCGTGGGAAGGCCTGCTGGTGCTCGGGCTGCCGCTGATCGGTCGCCTGCTCCTGCGGCTCTACGGGCCGTTCGTGCGCGGCATGGGGCGCGTGCTCGGAATTCGTGAGCGCGCGAACCGGTAGAGTCATGGACTACGATGCGCGCATGACGCCCGTCCCCGCCGCGCTGCGGAATGCCCTGGTGCACGGGCTGGACGGCCGCCATCGCCTCGGCGACTTCCTTCGTGGCCCCACGCTCGTCGTCTTCCTTCGCCACTTCGGCTGAGCGCATGGCGCCCGTCAGATCGACGGGCTGGTGGCACGACTGCCCGAGCTCCAGCGCCTGGGCGTGGCGGTGGTCTTCGTCGGCAACGGGCCCCCGGCCGATCTCGCCGCCTTCGTGCGCCGCCTGGCGCTGGCCGATCGCGGCGTGACGGTTGTCACCGATCCGTCGCTGGCGGCCTTCCAGGCGGCCGAGCTGCGGCGGCCGCGCTTCCCCGGGCTTCGCGTCATCGCCGAGGCGCTTCGCGAGCTGGCCGCCGGCTATGCGCCGGGACGCGTGATCGGCGACGGCCGCCAGCTCGGCGGCGCCCTCCTGATCGACGAGGGCGGCCGCATCGTCGCGCACTACCGCAGCCGAAGTCCCGGTGACCTCGTCGACGCGAGTGACATTGTCCACGCCGCGCTGGCCCTCCTGGTGGAGCGGCGCGCGGCCGGGAGGCGTGTCTGATGGAGATCTGGTTCCACCTCGCCAACATCCTCTATGTCGTCTCGTACCTGGTCACCGACATCATGTGGCTGCGCGCGCTCGCCGTGCTGGGCGGGCTCAGCTCGCTGACGTGGACGCTGACCACGCCCACCCCGAGCCTGACGTTCATCGGCTGGACGCTCGTCTACAACACGATCAACATGGTGCAGATCGGGCGGCTGTGGCACGAGCGGCGGCCGCTCCGGCTCTCCGCGGACGAGCAGGCGCTCTATGCGGCGGCCTTCCGCACGCTGACGCCCCGCGAGTTCCAGCGCCTGCTGGCGGCGGGTACGTGGCAGGAAGCGCCGGCGAAGGAAATCCTGATCGAGGAAGGCGCCCGGGCGGGACGCATGCTCGTGCTGGCCTCGGGGCGGGCCGTGGTCAAGGTGCAGGGACGCGAGGTGGCGGCGCTCCATGCCGGCCAGTTCGCCGGCGAGATGAGCTTTCTGACCGGCGCCGCGACCACCGCCGCCGTGGAGGTCGTGGAGCCGGCCCGCTTCGTGTCGTGGGCGACGGCCGACCTCGAGCGATTCCTCGTCAAGCATCCCCCGCTGCGCGCCGCGCTGCAGATCGTGCTCGGGCGCGATCTGGCCTTCAAGCTCGTCGGCGCTCCGGCGCGCGGATGAGCCGCCTCGCCGACCACGTCGCGCGCGTCTACGCCCGGCTCGATCGCGCGGAGTGGATCGCCCGGCTCGTGGTCCGTCTCGCGGTGGGGCTCGAGTTCTTCGGCTCGGGGCTGGGCAAGCTGGGCAAGCTGCCCGGCTTCAGCCAGTACTTCCGCACGCTCGGAATCCCCGCTCCGGAGATCCAGGCGCCGTTCGTCGCGGCGACCGAGCTGGTGTGCGGCGCCCTGCTCGTCGTGGGGCTGCTGACCCGGCCCGCGGCCGTCATGCTCTGCGGTGTGATGCTGGTGGCGATCGTGCTGGCCGCGGTGCCCGAGAAGCACATCACCGTGAGCTGGCAAGGCCTCCTCGAATTCCTCTACCTGCCGGAAGTCCTGCTTCTCCTCCTGCTGGCCTGGCTGGTCCTGGCCGGCCCCGGCCGCGCGAGCCTCGACGCCTGGTTCGGCCGCCGCTCCCGCTGACTAGGGCGACGAGGCGGTCGGCGGCTGATCGAGGAACGCGGTCACCGCGCGCGCGAAGGCGTCCGGCTGCTCGTAGGGCAGCATGTGGCCGGCGCCGGCGATCGTCTCCACGCGCGCCGACGGGATCAGCGCCTTCCAGCGCTCGGCGTACGCCGGCACGATCAACCGGTCGGCGGCGCCCCACAGCACGAGCGTGGGCGCGGCGAGCCGGTACAGGCGCTTGGAGAGCCGGCGGTTGGGAATCGGAAAGAGGATCTTGCCGGCCATCGCCAGGCGCCGCTGCGAGGCGAGGTAAAAGTCCTTCAGAGCCTCGAGGTCGGAGAGATCGGCGCCGCCGGTGAGCAG
>JBKPRI010000028.1:0-9341 GCA_046734515.1 Candidatus Methylomirabilota bacterium
ATCTCAAGCGTGGCGACCGGGTGCGTCTGGCCGTGCGCCCGCGCGGGGACGACCTCGTTTTGGTCTGGATCAAACGACGATAACTCCCGGGGGCGGACTTCGCCGTCTTCTCGGCGAAGGGGCTACGCCCCCTCGCGCTCCCCGGCCGACGGTCGTCGCTTGGCGGCGCAAAGCGGCGAGCGAACTCCGAGATCGAAGCGCGAGTTATTGGGTGGAGAGGGTGCGGAGGTGTTTGAGGAGGTCGGTGATGTCTTCGTCTTTGAGGTGGTAGCCGAAGGAGGGCATGCCGGGGCGGCCGATGGGGGAGCCGCCGTGCTTGATGATGTCGAAGAGGTAGCGGTCGGACTCGGCGGCCACGCGCGGCGCGGCGAGGTTGCCGGGGCGGAGCAGGAACAGCGCGGCGCGCCAGGATCCGCGCCCATCGCGACCATGGCACTCGACGCAGTACGCGTAATAGAGACGCTCGCCCCGGCCGGCGCCCGGCGGGGGCTTGGGGTCGGTGAGGAGCCAGGCGAGGCCTCCCGTGAAGAGGCCGATCCCCGCGATGGCGGCGGCGAGCATCAGGACGGCGCGGCGCATGCTGACATGACAGGAAATACCCCTTGACAAGTTTCGAATCAAACGGATAAAGAGACTAACCTTTTACCATCCGACCCGGACCAGAGGGGTAACAAGCCGTCCCACGGTTCCCATTCGCTCCCGACGCCAGGAGGTTCCACCGATGAGTGATGCACGCTCGGCTGAGATCGTTTCCCCAACGCTTGACCGTCGCAGCTTCCTCAAGACCACCGGCGCCGTGGTGGCCGGAGCGACGTTGAGCGACATGCTGCTCGCGCGTCAGGCTCCGGCCCAGGTCAAGGGCACCTCGCTTCGCCTGCTCATCTGGAGCCACTACGTCCCGGCGTACGACGTGTGGTTCGACAAGTTCTGCAAGGAGTGGGGCGAGAAGAACGGCGTCAAGGTCCGCGTCGACCACATCCCGCACCTCGAGCTGCCCGCGCGCTACGCGGCCGAGTTCGCGGCCGGTGCCGGCCACGACCTCATCTACTTCGCCGGCCAGATCCTCACCGGCCAGTACTACCGCAATCTCGTCGATCTCTCGGACATCGCCGAGGCGCACGGCAAGAAGCACGGGGGCTGGCTCGACGCGGCCAAGAGCGCCTGTCAGGTGGGCGGCGCCTGGTACGCGATGCCGGACTTCTTCATCTCCATCCCGGTGCTCTGGCGCAAGGACCTCTTCGCGTCGGTGGGCATGCAGGAGCCGAAGACCTGGGACGATCTCCGCAAGGCGGGCGCCCAGCTCAAGGGCAAGGGGCATCCGGCCGGCATGCAGTTCTCGCACTGCAACGACGCCAACCACAACTGGCGCGCCCTGATGTACTGCTACGGCGTCAAGGAGACCGATCCGAGCGGGCAGAACATCACGATCGACTCCAAGGAGATGCGTGAAGCGCTCAAGATGGGCAAGGCGCTCTACGAGGAGTGCATGACGCCCGAGGTCTTCTCCTGGGACGACGCCTCCGACAACCGCTTCCTCGCCTCCGGCGTGGCGAGCTGGATTCACGACGCCATCTCGGCGTTCCACTCCACGCGCATCACCAACCCCAAGGTCTTCGAGCAGACCTTCGTGGTGCCCGAGGTGGCCGGCCCCGGCGGCACCTGGAACGTGGGCGAGCCGAACGTGTGGGCGATCTGGAAGTTCTCGAAGAACGTCGCGGGCGCCAAGGAGTTCATCCAGGCCATCGGCGACTCCCAGAAGGAAGCGATGCAGGCGAGCCTCGGCTACAACATGCCCTTCCTGAAGGGGCAGTACACCAAGCCGATGCCGTATCTCGGCAACGACGCGAAGCTCGGCAAGCTGCAGGACCAGGAGAAGCTCACGGCCTTCCTCGGCTTCCCCGGCCCCATGACGCCGCCGGCCCAGGAAGTCGTGACCACGTTCATCATCCCCGACATGTTCACGAAGGTGGCGCGGGGCGCGGCGATCGAAGACACGATGAAGTGGGGCGTCGGCGAGATCCGGCGCATCTACGCCAAGCACAAAGCGTCCTGAGCGCATGACCCAGCTGTCATCGCCGGGCGGGGGACCGACCCCGCCCGGCTCGCTTTCCGTCACCCTGCGTCCGCGCGAGCGCGCGGTCTCGTGGTGGCGCACTCCAACCGCCCGCCGGTACTTCTTCGGATACACGCTACTGGCGCCGGCGGTGCTCTACGTCGGGCTGCTGGTCGGCCTGCCGTTCCTGTTCTCGCTCTACCTGTCCATGAGCGACGCCTCCGTGAGCGCGCCCGTGGCGCACTTCGTCGGCCTCGAGAACTTCAAGTCGGCGCTGGAGAATGCCACCTTCTACACGGCGCTGCGCAACTCGATCCTGTTCACGGTCGGCGCCGGGATCATGAAGGGCCTGCTGGGCACGACGCTGGCCTTCCTGCTGCTGCAGCCGTTCAAGGGCCGCAAGGTGGTCCGCGCGCTGGTCGTCATCCCGTTCACGCTGCCGATCGCGGTGAGCGTGCTCGGATGGAAGTGGATGTTCGACTCGCAGTTCAGCGTCATCAACTGGGCGCTGAGCCGGATGCACCTCATCGGCGGCTATGGCTCGCCCGACTGGCCGGTGTGGCTGGGCCAGCCCGGTCTCGCGCTGCTCTCGGTGATGTTCGTCAACGTGTGGCGCGGCTTCCCGTTCAGCGCCATCGTGCTGCTGGCCGGGCTCACCTCGGTGCCGCCCGAGATCATCGAGGCGGCCAAGGTCGACGGCGCCAACTTCATCACCCGCTTCCGCAAGGTGATCGTGCCGATGATCGCGCCCATCCTGTTCATCGGCAGCGCGTTCGACACCGTCTTCACGCTGTCGGACCTCTCGATCGTCTACCTGCTCACCAACGGCGGGCCTGACGGCGCCACCGAGATCCTGCCCACGCTGGCCTACAACACCGGCATCCGGGGCGGCGCGCTCGGCCGCGGCGCCGCGATCTCGCTCTTCCTGTTCCCGCTGCTGCTGCCGGCGATCATCCTGCTCCTGCGCACGCTGCGCCGGAGGCAGTACTGATGGCGGTGGTGGCGGCACCGGCCCCCCGCACGCATCGGCACCGCGAGCTGCGGCGCCACGCGCTGATCTATCTCGGGCTCACCCCGTTCCTGGTCATCGCGGTCTTCCCGATCTTCTGGATGCTCATCACGGCCATCAAGCAGGATGCCGACCTGTACCTGGTGGACGCGGTACCGTTCTGGTTCCGGCAGGCGCCCACCTGGCACAACTTCGACTTCCTCTTCCACAACACGTCCTACGGGGCGTGGATCGTCAACACCATGCTGATCTCGTTCTGGGTGTCGGCGATCACGATCCTCACCGCGGTCCCGGCCGGCTACGCCCTGGCCCGGCTGCGCCTGCCCTTCGCCGAGAACCTCGGCATCGGGATCTTCATGACGTACCTGGTGCCCGCCATCATCCTGTTCATCCCGCTGGCCCGCGTGGTCAGCACGCTCGATCTGCAGGATTCGTGGTGGGCGCTCGTCGTCGTGTACCCGACGTTCACGATCCCGTTCTGCACGTGGCTCCTGATGGGCTTCTTCAAGACAGTGCCGTTCGAGATCGAGGAGGCCGCCATGGTGGACGGCTGCGGCCAGCTCGGCGCGCTGCTGCGCGTGGTGCTGCCGGTGAGCTGGCCGGGCATCATCACCGCCATCATCTTCTCGTTCACGCTGTCCATGCAGGACTTCCTCTACTCGCTGGCCTTCGTGTCGGTGTCCGAGGAGAAGCCGGTGCCGCTGGGCGTGGCCACTGAGCTGATCCGCGGCGACATCTACTTCTGGGGCTCGCTGATGGCGGGCGCGCTGCTGGTGGGCGTGCCGGTGGCCATCATCTACAACCTGTTTCTCGACAAGTTCATCACGGGCATCACGGGCGCCGCAATCAAGTGAAGGTGGTGAACGCGCAGTCAATCCACAGGAGGACGTCAATGAGAGCGACCGGCATCGCAGCCGTCGTGGTGGCCAGTCTCGCCGTGCTGGGTCTCGTCGGGCCGGCGGCGGCCCAGGCTCCCGAACCCGTTCCGCAACCCAAGGGCGTCAAGACCAACACGCTCGTCACCTCGCTCGGCGCCTTCCGTGAGGCGGTGAACATTCCGGTCATCCTCACCGGCCAGACGGTGGAGATCGAGCCCGGCGGCCAGACGGGTCGCCAGCGCCACAACGTGCCGACGTTCATCTACGTGCTCGAGGGCACGCTGGTGACGAACAGCGAGGGTGGACGGGTCGGCGTGGCCGGTGCCCAGTACCACGCGCCGGGCCAGTCGTACTCCGATCCGGCCGGTGTCTGGCACAACCACTCCAACCCCGGCCAGACGCCGGTGAAGTACCTGCTGCTCTTCCTCAGCACGCCCGGCGGCGACATCACACAGAAGGCCGGCACGGACGACTAGATGAAGCGTGCGGTCGTCGCACTCGTGAGCGTGCTGCTGGCGCTCACGAGCGCGTCCGGCCGCGAGACGGCGGCGCCCGCCGGTTTCGAGGTGGTCGCCACCGGCATTTCCCGTCCGCTGCAGCTCGTCCTCGACCGCCGCACGCTCGTCGTTCTCGGTCCCGGCGGCCGCGGCGATTCCGCCGGGGAAGTCTACCGGCTCGACCTCGGCGCACTCCCGGTGGACGTCTCCCGTCTGCCGCGCGTGCGTGTGCCCTTTCTCGACGGCCGGCTCGCCACGCTCGGCAGCATGGCGCTCGAGCCGACCTCGCGCGACCTGTTCCTGGGTGAGGAGAACGGCACTCGCGTCTACCGTCTCGACGCCCTGGAGCATCTGACGCCGTATCTCGACGGCCTTCGCCGCCTGGCCGGCGGCAGCGCGCTCACGTTCGACGCCGCCGGACGCCTGCTGGCGGTCGACCACGCCGACCCCCTGATCTCGCCGGGCGAGGACAAGCCGACGCCGGGGCTCGAGCAGTTCCGCGACGAGGACTACCGCGGACCGCTGCTCTTCCGCGTGACACTCGATCCGACGCTGCCGCTTCCGCGCCGCGTGGACCGCATGCTGCCGCTCTTCCCGCGCAACTGGGGCGGTCGGGCCGGCGGCGCCATGCTGCCGCGCCTGGTGGCGGTGGCGGCCGCCGGCGACGACTTCGTCATGATGGCCTCGAGCGGCATCGTCTACCGGCTCGCCGGCGATCGTCTCACGCCGCTGGCCACGCTGCCGCGCGGGCAGTATCTCCGGATCAACATGGTGGGTGGGCCCAACGACACGGTCTTCATCAGCGGCGGCTTCTCGGTCGGCTACATCTTCCAGGTGTCCCGCGACGGCGCCATCACCACGCTGCCCGGCCCCATCGGCGACCCCCAAGGCCTCGCGCTCGGCAACGACGGCTACCTCTACGTCGCCGAGTCCTCCCTCCACCGCATCATCCGCATCCGCATCACCAACTAGCCGCGCGCCGCCATCACGCGCCTTCCGATCGCTCGCGGGGCGGGCGGCCTGCGGCGCGAGGGTTGTGCGACCACGTGGTTGGCAGTCCGCATCGACATGGCTGCGGCTGAATTGCATCGACGCGTGTGCGCTCGGTCCTAGGCGGCGGCGAACGGGTCGCACAACCCCCACGCCGCAGCCCGCCCACCCCGCGAGCGGTCCGCTCCGTGTGTAGCCGCCGCGCACTCGTTCGCCACGCGCTGAGGCGACCCGGCGCCGCGTCGCCCGGCCCCCAGGTGCCGTCGCGCCGAGGGGCATTCTTCGCGAGTTGCTCGACAGCGGATAAGTCAGTACCTCATCGTGCCGATTGATGGCCGCGATCACCACGCGCTCGTGGCGCGTGTGGGCGGCGTGGCCTGGGGGTTGTGGGACCCGTTCGCCGCCGCCTAGGACCGAGCGGACACGCGTCGATGCAATTCAGCCGCAACCATGTCGATACGAGCAACCAACCACGTGGTCCCACAACCCCCGGGCCACGCCGCCCGCGCGCGCCACGAGTGAGGAGAAGCTACGCGCCTTCGACCATCGCCGCCGTGAGCCCGCGAACGTAGCCGCGGGCGAAGAGGGCGCAGAGGATGACCACGGGGATGGCGGCCATGTTCACGCCGGCGACGGCGACGAGCTCTTCGAGGCTGACATCCATCACGCCGAGGCCGGCGGCCACGGTCTGCTTGTAGCGGTCGAGCAGGAATACCGAGGCCAGCATGAAATCCTGGCCCACCGTCCCCAGCGTGAAGAGGCCGGAGGCGACCAGCACGTTGCGGCTCATCGGCAGCATGACCCGGCGGAAGGCGGTGAAGCGGGAGGCGCCCTCGATGAGGGCGGACTCCTCGATCTCGCGCGGCAGGTTGGCGTAGTAGGCCGAGAGCAGCCAGATGCAGAAGGGCAGCGCCATCGTGGAATAGATGACGACGAGCGCCGCGGGAGAGTCGTCGAGGCCGAGCGCGAGGACGACCTGGTACATCGGGATGAAGAGGATCGTCTGCGGGATGACGTACGTCGCGAAGAGTCCGCGCCGCCACCAGCGCCAGCCGGCCGGCCGCAGGCGGCCCAGCGCGTAGGCGGCGGGCACCGCGCAGGCCAGCGTCAGCGCCACGCTGGCCACGAGCACGACCGCGGAGTTCGCCAGCCACACCACGAAGGGCACCTTGGGCAGGATCGCGTAGCCGCGCACCTGCGCCTCGCCACCCGTCTCGAAGAGCTCGGTGTAGTTCTCGAACGTCGGGTCGGCCACCCACAGCGGCGAGCCGAACACGTCCTCCTCCGGCGTCTTCAGCGACTGCACGGTGATGAAGTAGATCGGGAACAGGCTGTAGAGCGTAATGGCGGCCAGCAGCAGCCCGTGACGCCAGCGCCGGCGGCCGCTCATGCCGGCTGCTCGGCGGGGCGATCGAACCAGCGGAAGAGCAGCAGCAGGACCAGCGCCAGCAGCGGCACCATCGACAGTGACCATGCGGCGGCCTCGGCGAACTGCCCGTTGCGGATGCCGAGCCAGTACGCGTAGGTCCCGATGACAGGGAAGATGATGCGGCCGCCCGTCAGCAGCCACACGTTGGCGAGGTCGGCGAACGCCGTGGTGAAGGACAGGAAGACGGCCAGCGCGAGGAACGGGCGCAACAGCGGCAGCGTCACGTGGCGCAGGCGCTGCCAGCCGTTGCGCGTCTCCAGCGCGGCGTAGTCGAACAGCTCGGTGGGAATCGCGTTGAGGCCGGCCAGCAGGAAGACCGCCGTGAACGAGCCGCCGCGCCACACGTTGAAGAGCGCCACCGAGACGAACGCCCAGGCGCCGGGACCGAAGACGCCGTCGACCGCATGCTTCACGTTGCCGGCCAGCAGGCTGTACGAGGTGATCAGCGGCGGGTTCAGCATCCAGTACCACGCCACGACCGTCACGCCGCCCGGGTACGCCCACGGCAGGAACACGGCCAGGAAGACGACGCCGCGCCAGCGGGATGGCCGCGTCAGCAGCAGCGCCATGGCGAGCCCCAGCGCGAGCTTCACGCCGGTGGTGAGCGCGAAGTACACGCCCGTCACCGTCAGCGCCGACCAGAATCGCGGGTCGGCCAGCATCGCCTGATAGTTCGCCAGTCCCACGAAGGCGCGCCCCTCACTGCGCACCGAGAACGACGTCAGGCTCGTCCACACCTCCCACGCCACCGGATACGCCATCACCAGCGCCACCAGCCCGACCGCCGGTGCCATCAACCCATACGCCACCCACTGATCCCGCCGCCTCCGCCGCGCCCCTCGCGGATGCCCAGACGCCCGCGCGCCCTCTAGCGCGACACCGGAACTTCGAGAAGCGGCCCGTGACTGACTCGCCGACATGACGTTCACCGGAGATTAGACGCTTTCATAAGCCGACACCAACACCTGCGGCCCGACGACACATGCGTTCTCATAACCACGTTCGAGCGCGGGCTTCGCCCGCGCAATCCTGCTCTGGGGGGAGGCATCGGAGGGGGCCGTCGAGGCCCCCTCCGAGTACGTAAGGGGGCGAAGCCCCCTCCGAGTTAAATCGCGTGTTCCGTCTTGGGATCGAAGAAGTGCAGGCGCTCGGGGTTGACGGCCAGCTTGACTGGATCCTTCACCTTGGCGCGCACCGTGGGCTCCACCCGGGCCACGATGGTCGTGGCGCTGTTCCCGGCCCTGACGTCCAGGAGGATCTCCGAGCCCAGCGGCTCGACGACTTCCACCACGGCGTCGAAGCTCAGGCCGGCCGGGTCCGAGCCCGTGGCGATGTGCACGTCCTCGGGACGGACGCCGAAGGCGACGTTCTGACCCTTGTACGCGCGCAGGGCGGCGGCCTTCGCGGGCGGGACCTGCAGCCGCAGCCCCTGGCTCTCGGCGGTCACGACACCGCCGGTGTCATTGATGGTCACGTCGGCGAAATTCATCGCCGGCGAGCCGATGAAGCCGGCCACGAACTTGTTGGCCGGATGCGCGTACAGCTCGAGCGGCTCGCCGACCTGCTGGATCCAGCCGTCCTTCATGACGACGACGCGGTCGCCGAGCGTCATGGCCTCGACCTGGTCGTGGGTGACGTAGACGGCCGTGGTCTCCAGCCGGTTGTGCAGCTTCTTGAGCTCCACGCGCATCTGCACGCGCAGCTTGGCGTCCAGGTTGGACAGCGGCTCGTCGAACAGGAATACCTGCGGGTGGCGCACGATGGCCCGGCCCACGGCCACGCGCTGCCGCTGGCCGCCCGACAGCTGGCGCGGCTTGCGCTTGAGCAGCTCCTGGATCCCGAGGATCTCGGCGGCGTCGCGCACGCGCTTCTCGATCTCCGCCTTGGGGAACTTCCGCATCTTGAGTCCGAACGCCATGTTGTCGTAGACGGTCATGTGCGGGTACAGGGCGTAGTTCTGGAACACCATGGCGATGTCGCGGTCCTTCGGCGGCAGGTCGTTGACCAGCCGCTCGCCGATGTGGATCTCCCCGGCGGTGATCTCCTCCAGCCCGGCCAGCATCCGGAGCGTCGTCGTCTTGCCGCAGCCGGACGGGCCGACGAGGACGATGAACTCCTTGTCGCGGATGTGGAGGTTCACGTCCTTGACGGCGTGCACCTCGTCATACTTCTTGTTCAGGTCTTTCATCAACACCTGGGCCATTGCGCACTCTCCCTCAAATAGGATCCCCGGGGTCGGGTGCCCCGGGCTCTTTGGGCCTCAGCCCTTCACGGAGCCGGTGAGCCCCGTGACGTAGTATTCGACGAAGAACGAGTACACCAGCGCGACCGGGATCGAGCCGAGCAGGGCGCCGGCCATGAGCTGACCCCAGAAGTAGATGTCGCCACGGATCAGCTCGGATACGACGCCGACCGGCACCGTCTTCTTCTCGGGCGAGGACAGGAACACCAGCGCGTAGATGAACTCGTTCCACGACAGCGTGAA
>JBKPRI010000029.1:0-7231 GCA_046734515.1 Candidatus Methylomirabilota bacterium
GACTCCAGCAGGTAGCGCGACATGCGCAGCGTGACCTCGAGCGGGCCGCCGAGGATCGACGTCGGCTTCACGACCGTGTCGGCCAGCTGGCGCGAGGCTTCGAGGTAGCGCACGAGGCCGCCGGTGAGCCAGATCATCGGCACGAACCACGCGAGGACCGCGGCGGCGAGGATGGCGGCGCCGACGAGCACGGTGCGCGCGCGCCGGACCCCGACCAGCGTGGAGACGAGCCACAGCGGGAAGAGGAGCAGGAGGAGCGACTGGCGCAGGCCCCCGGCGAGGCCGAGGTAGCCGGCGGCCAGCCACGCGTCCGCCTCGCTGCCGCGGAGCGCGCGGAAGGCGAAATACGCCACGATTGACGCGAACAGCGCCTCGCCCGCGTAGGTGAGGCCGACGCTGCCGTAGAACCAGAAGAGTGGGCTCACCGCGAGCAGCGTGGCCGCCACCAGCGCCGTCGGCCGGTCGTACATGGCCCGCGCCAGCAGGTACACCACGAACGTGCCGGCGCCGCTGAAGAGGACGGCCAGCACGACGTAGGCGCCGGCGGCGTCACCCGTGAGGCCGTGCACGAGCCGTCCGAGCGCCACGTAGAGGATGTAGCCCGGCGGGTGCGGCTGATGCTTGACGACGTCGTACTCGTTCAGCGCCAGCGCGAACTGCACGGCGTCCCAGTTGTAGAGCATCCGCGCCCGGTACGGGAGCCGCGAGAGGATCGTGAGGATCGAGAGGCCGACCGCCAGGCAGTAATCGAGGCGGTCCGGGCGGTGGGCCATGGCGAGCGTGGAGTATACGCGGTTCGAGCAGCTAGATGGCGGGCGGCGCGCTGAGTGCGGCGGCACCGAGGACGCCCGCCCACTCCCCCAGGCGGGCGTGCTCGATCCGGAGCGACTCGCGGGCCAGGATGGTGGTCGCGGCCAGCACCCCGCCCGTGAGGTCGTCGAACAGCTCGGGGACGTCGTCGAAGACGCCGCCGCCGAGGATGAGCGTCTCGGGATTGACGAGGGTGACGTAGTTGGCGATAGCCAGCGTGAGGAAGCGCTCGGCATCGCCCCAGAGCCCCCGGGCACAGGCGTCGCCGGTGTTGGCCGCGGCAGCCACCATGTCGGCCGTGAGCCCGTCGGCATTGCCGCCAGTCGCCTCGCGCAGTGTGGTCGGCGTGCCGGCGGCCAGCGCCGCGCCCAGGCGACGGCGCAAGCCGCGCCCGGAGGCGTACTGCTCGAGGCAGCCGCGGCCGCCGCACCAGCACGCCAGCCCGTCGGGAACCACGCGCGTGTGCGCGAGCTCGCCGGCGCCGTTGCCGCCACCGGTCCACAGCCGGCCATCCAGGACGGCGCCCGAGCCCACGCTGCTGCCCACGAACACGGCCAGCAGCGACCGGGCGCGATGACCGCCGAAGCGGAACTCGCCCCAGGCCGCCGCCCGCACGTCGTTCTCGACGGTGACGGGCACGCCGAACTTCGCCGACAGGGTGGCGCCCAGACGCACGTCACGCCAGCCGGGGTCGGGCGCCGCAACGATGGCGCCCGTCTCGGGATGTATCTGTCCGGTCAGCGCGATGCCGATCGAGGCGAGCGCGTCGAGCGGCTCGGCGAGGCAGGCAATCAGGTCCGGCAGCGTGGCGAGGACGGCGGCAGAATCGCGGGGGGCGTCGGCGGGAACTTCGGTCTGCGAGACGAGACGGCCGTCGGCGCTGACGGCGCCCGCCCGGATGCGGGCGCCTCCGACGTCGACGCCGATCGCGGAGGCTACGCCTTCTTCTCCTCTTCCTTGCGGGCGGCGGGCGCATCGTCGGTCTTGCCGTCGTTCACGCCCTTCTTGAATTCCTTCATGCTCGAGCCGAGCGAGCGGGCGAGGTCCGGAAGCCGGTTCGCGCCGAACAGGACCAGCACGATGACGAGAATGATGACGAGTTCCTGCGTACCAAGACCAAACATATGGCGCTCCTTTTCTCGATCGTCCCTCACCTTACGCCCTGCCTCAGGCCCCGCGCAAGACCCTCCGCTCCCCCACCCGCGCCGTCACCCGACGGGCGTCGAAGAACTCCAGCAGCGGGATGGCGTACTTGCGCGAGATGCCGAGCAGGTCCTTGATGTCGCCGGGCCCGATCTCCTTGCGCTCGCGCAGCATCGCCACCAGCCGCTCCTCGATCGACGCCAGCGCCTCGGCGTGGAAGTAGAGCGAATCCTTCACCCGCACGAGCTTGCGGCCCTCCACCAGGTGCTGGAAGAGCTCGTGCTCCTCGTCGCCGGACAGGCCGGCGCGAGTCAGCGCCTCTTCGGGGCTCGGCGGGGCCGCCGCCGCCGTCCGGAACTCCTGCTCGACGCGATCGACGATCGTCTGCTGCGCCGCGCTCAGGCGAATCTCGTGCGCGGTGAGCCGCACCTTGTCGCGATCGGTCTGCACCACGCCTTCGGCCGCCAGCGTCTCCAGCAGGTGGCCGAACACACGCTCGTCGGCGGCGCCGGCGCGGCCGCGCAGCTCCTCGCGCGACATCCCGGGCCGCAGCGGGAAGGCGCGGTGGAATTGCTCGAGCGCGGCCAGCGCCAGGCCGCGCAGGCGCGTGAGGCTCTCAGGATGCACGAACCAGTCGCGGTCGACCGCCGCCACCCGGCCGGCGGCCTGCAGGCTTTCCAGCAGCGCGCGCAGTCGTGCGGGCCCGAAGGGCACGCGCCCCGACAGCGTGGCCACGCGTACGCCGGCGCCGCCGGCGTGGCGGATGTGCTCCTCGACCACGGCGTCCGGGGCGCCGTCGCGGAGCAGCGTCAGGTGCGCGACGAGCGCGGGGGCCTTGCGCTTGAAGCGTGGCGGCGCGATGTCGAGCAGGGTGCCGCCGCCGATCGTCACCATCGGCGAGTACGAGCGAATCACGAAGCGGTCCCCGGGCAGCGCGACGAGCGGCGCCTCCAGCCGGAAGCGCACGAAGGCCGTCTGGCCGGGCATCAGCTCGGTAGCCTCCAGCAACAGCACGCGGGCCATGATCTCGCTGGTGCCGGCGTGAAAGCGCACACGATCGCGCGTCTTGAGGGGACGCGGCGCGTCGGCCAGGAGCTCCAGCGTGCCGTCCACGAGCACCGAGGGCACCAGCGTGCCGGCCAGACCGAGCACGTGGCCGCGCTCGACGGCGGCGCGCTCCACACCCTGGAGGTTCACGGCCGTCCGCTGCCCCGCGCTCGACTCCGCCACGGCGTGGCTGTGCGTCTGCAGGCCGCGCACCTTGGCCTGGACGCCGCCCGGGAAGACCTCCACCCGGTCGTCGACGCGCACACGGCCCGCCATGAGCGTGCCGGTGACGACGGTGCCGAAGCCCTTGATCGTGAAGACGCGATCGATGGGCAGGCGCGCGAGCTGGTCGCTGGCGCGCGACGGCACGGTGGCCGCGAGCTCTCGCAGCGCGGCGCGGAGCGCATCCATGCCCTGCCCCGTCTTCGAGGAGACCGGCACGATGGGCGCGCCCGCCAGGAACGTCCCGCGCGTGAGCGTGGCCAGATCCTCGCGCACCAGGTCGAGCCAGTCGGCTTCCACGAGGTCGGTCTTGGTCAGGGCGATGAGCCCGCTTCTGATCCGGAGCAGCGAGCAGATGGCCAGGTGCTCACGCGTCTGGGGCATGACGCCCTCGTCGGCGGCAATCACCAGCATGGCGAGATCGATGCCGCCCACCCCGGCCAGCATGTTCTTGATGAAGCGCTCGTGGCCCGGCACGTCGACGATCTCGATGGTGAGGTCCGGCTCCTCGATGAACGCGAAGCCGAGGTCGATGGTGATGCCGCGCGCCTTCTCCTCGGGCAGGCGATCGGTGTCGGTGCCGGTCAGCGCCTTGACCAGTGAGGTCTTGCCGTGGTCGATGTGCCCGGCAGTGCCGACGACGACGTGGCGGGCGGCGCTCATTCGGCCGCGGCGGCGGTGATCGCCTTGACGAGCACCGCGACCTGACCAGGGAGCACGGTGCGGCAGTCGAGCAGCAGCCGATCGTCCATCATCCGCCCGATCACCGGAGGGTCTCCCGCCCGCAGGCGCGCGTCGAGGGCGCGGGCCTCGGCATCGCTGGCGCCGAGGGCGACGGCCGCGGTGGGCAGCTCGACCGTCGGCAGCGCGCCGCCGCCGACCTGCGCGCGGTCCTCGACGACCCGCGCGGCCAGGCGCTCCACCATCGCCGGCCCGAGGCCGCGGTGTACCCGGCGCGCCCGGGCCATCACGCCGGTCAGCGGCTCGGTGAGGAGCTTGAGCGTGGGCACGGTCTCGCGGGCGGCGCCGGCCTCGTAGGCCGTGAGCGTGGCCTCCAGCGCGGCGATGGTGAACTTGTCGATCCGCAGCGCGCGGTTCCACGGGTTCTTCTTCAGGCGCCCGACGATCTCGCGCTTGCCGACGACGATGCCGGCCTGAGGCCCCCCGAGGAGCTTGTCGCCGGAGAACGACACGAGATCCACGCCGGAGGCGACCACTTCCGGCACCGTCGGCTCGTAGGGAAAGCCCCACGGGCGCAGGTCGATCAGGGAGCCGGAGCCGAGGTCCTCCATCACCGGGATGCCGCGCGCCCGGCCGAGCTCCGTCAGCTCGCGCGAGCTCACGTCGGCCGTGAAGCCGACGACGCGATAGTTGGAGGTGTGGACCTTCATCAGCAACGCGGTGTTCGGGCCGATGGCCTCGCTGTAGTCACGCAGGTGCGTCCGGTTGGTGGCGCCGACCTCGCGCAGCACCGCCCCGCTGCGCAGCATGATGTCCGGGATGCGGAACTCGCCGCCGATCTCGATGAGCTCGCCGCGCGACACGATGACTTCCTTGCCGTGCGCGAGGGTCTCGAGCGCCAGGAGCACGGCGGCGGCGTTGTTGTTGACGACCAGCGCGTCCTCGGCGCCGGTGAGCCGCCGGAGCAGCGCCTCCACGTGGCTGTAGCGCGAGCCGCGCTCCTTGGTGGCGATGTCGAGCTCGAGGTTCGAGTAGGCCTCGCCCACCGCCGCCACGCGCTCGAGGGCCTGGGGGCTCAGCAGCGCGCGGCCCAGGTTGGTGTGCAGCACGACCCCGGTGGCGTTGATCACCGGCCGCAGCGAGAAGAGGCCGGCGCGGCGCACGGTGTCCACGACACCGCTGGCCAGGGCGTCGGTGTCGGCCGGGGTGCCCGGCCCGGCCAGGACGCGGCGGCGCTCGGCATCGAGCGCCTCGCGGGCCAGGGCCGTCAGCCGGGCGCGGGAGAGCGCGGCGACCTCGGGGCGGCCATCGAGCGCGCGCAGGAGCTGATCGACGGAGGGCAGGCGGCGGAGTGCGGCGCGGTCAGCGCTCACGCAGTGCCGCCTCGACCTTGGCGCGCACGCGCGCGATGACTTCCTGCGCCTCGGCCCGCCACGCCTGGGCCGTCCAGCGCCCATCGCCGGAGGTGCCGCCGCGGCGCACGGCCTCCTCGGTGAGACCCGCCCACAGCTCGTCGAGGTCGGTGGCCGACAGCCGCTGGCCGCGCAGCGCGCGCGCCCAGTCGGCGGCGAGCGAATCGACGAGCCGGTCGCGCTCGGTGGCCAGCCGGCGGGCACGACGGATCAAATCGGCCAGGCGAGACGGCATCGCTATTCCCGCACCAGGTCGCGCACCGTCTCGAGCAGCGTCGCCTCGAACCGACCGGTGGAGGCGCAGGCGTACACGGGCTCCGGCTTGAGCTTGCCGGAGCTGCCCTTGCGGTGCGCCTGCGTCCGCATCTTGGAATTGACCTGCACGCGGGTGGCACCGTCCCCATTGGGCTCCACGAACAGCGTGAACGACACCAGGGCCTCGCCCTCCACGCGGTCGTCGCCGACGCTGCCGCAGTCCGCCCACAGGCCGATCGGCGTGATGGTGTCGTCGGAGGCGATGACGCCGGAATCGCGGGCGATGGCGCGCAGCGGCAGGTTCTCGCGGGCCAATGCGCGCACGAGCGCGCTCCAGGTCCGGTCGTAGGCGGCCGAGATCTCGCCGCGGTACGGCGGCGGCGCCAGCGGCGACACGTGGGGCCGAGCGCAGGCGGCCAGAGCCAGCGCCAGTGATACCACTGCCAGGCTACCTCTTGTGGTGGTCGATCCCACGGTACGCCTCGATGAACCGGACGATCCGCTTCTCGTCGAACTCCTCGAAGCGGTCCAGCCGCGTCCAGGCCGTGAGCGCAATGCGGGTCTTCATGCCGGGATAGGGCGCCAGGATCACGTGCTTGTCGTAGCCGCGCACGATGGTGCGAAGCTTCTCGACGAGCTCCGGGCACTCGCAGTTGTACTGCACGACCACACCGCCGTCCTCGAGGTTGTGCACCTGCAGCTCCAGCGGCACCGGACGCGTATGGATCCCCCACGGGGCGATGTACGGCAGATGCGGGCCCGACGTGGGTGGATCGGAGTTGTAGGCGACGTGCGGATCGGTCGCCGCCTGGATGTGCTCGTTGCCCTGATCGGCGAACTGCTCGCCCGGCTTGTTGGCGGCCGCGTGGTAGGCGAACCACGCGATGATCCCGGCCACGACAACGACGGCCACGATCGACACGCCTGCCTTCACCCGGCGGCGCGCCGCGCGGCTGGCGCCCTTGCTCTGTTGCGACCTCGTCTGCGGTTTCGCCATGCTCCTCGATCCCGTGATGGCGGAAGCGTGTGGGAGTCGAACCCACCTCCGACTTGTCTAGAGCCGGACACCGGATTTGAAGTCCGGGAGGCCCACCGGGTTCCTAGACGCTTCCGGCGTTCTCCGAGCGCTTCGTTTCAGCCCAAAGACTATACCATTCGGCTTCGGAGAGGCTCAGCCGCCGGCGAGCGGGGGGAACACGGTGAGGACGTCGCCGGGGCGGAGCCGTGCCTCGGGAGCGCTGTCGCCGCCGTTGAGCAGGGTGACCCGCTCCAGGTCGGAAGGGATGCCGAGGCGACGGACGACGTCGTGGACGGTGCTGCCTTCGGGGACCTCGAGAACCGCCGCCCCGTCACGGCTGTCGGGCGGCAGGAACGGCACCAGGGTAGCGAAGAGTCTTACTTCGATCCTCACCTGAACCCGCCCTGTCCGTCGCGCTCGACGGAAGGGCGGACGTCGGCGACACGGAGGCGGTCGCCGGGCCGGATACGGGCCTGTTCCTCGAGCCGATTCCAGCGCAGGACCTCGGCGACCGTGACGCCGTACTTCTTGGCGATGGAGCCCACGGTGTCACGCGGCCGCACGACGTGGACCGAATCCGCACGGGCGACGGCAGCGCGGCTCGGGCTCTCGTGCACGGTGCGCGCCGGGGCCTGCGCCACGG
>JBKPRI010000030.1:0-5302 GCA_046734515.1 Candidatus Methylomirabilota bacterium
CGATCGGTGAGCATGCGGACGCCATTCTGACCGCCGCCGCCCGGCAAGGCTATCCGCGGTGCACCTTCACCGAGCAGCACTTGAAGATCTAGCCGCGTTACCGGAGCCGCAGATCCTCGTAGGGTGAGATGAACGGGTGCCCGGTGATCGTGGGCGCCTCGGCGACTCTCGGACCGACTCCCGTCAGCGCCGCCTGCTCGACGATGGGCGCGAACATCACGCGCTCGTGCATCAGCTGCTGGATCTTGTGGAGCATCGCCTCGCGCCGCTTCGGATCGATCTCGGCGGCCTGGTCGCGGAAGAGCGCGTCGATGTCCGGATAGCCTCCGTAGGCGCGGATCCCCGTCGAGATCACGAACGCCTCGATCCGCGTGGCCGCGTTGCCGGCCGCGCCGCTGCCCACGCGCACGAGGCGCTTGAACTGCTTGTCCTGGTCGGCCTTGTAGAAGCTCGCGCGCTCGAGCGGGCGCAGCCGCGCCCGGATGCCGATGGTGCCCAGCCCGTTGATGACGGTCTCGGCCTCGGGCGTGAACACGGCGTCGGTGGCGAGCTCGACGGCGTCGAAGCCCTTCGGATAGCCGGCCTCGGCCAGCAGGCGCCGCGCCTCGGCGGGATCGTGCGCGTAGGGCGGCGGCGCCCAGTAGTACTCGAAGTCGCGCGGGATGATGCTCGGCGCCGGCCGGCCGTAGCCGAGGTACTCGGCGTCGCTGAACCCCTTGCGATCGATGGCGAGATTGGCGGCCAGCCGCACGCGCCGATCGGCCCACGGCGATTTCGGATCCCACTGCTCGGTGAAGACCACCCACTGACTGACGGTGGGCTGGATCGGCTTGAGCGTGAGCCCGGCCGTGCGGCGGACCTCGTTGGCGTCGGGGCCGCGGAAGCCGTACGCGATGTCGGTCTCGCCGCGCTTGAGCATGACCAGGCGCGTGGACTCGTCGGGGACCGATTTCAGCACGACCCGCTTCACGCTGGGCGTCTTGCGCCAGTAGCCCTCGAAGGCCTCCACGACCAGCTCGACGCCCGGCGTGAACGACACGAAACGGTACGGGCCGGCGCCGACCGGCGCGCGCTTGAAGCCGTCGTCGCCCACGCGCTCGAGGTACTTCTTCGGCACGACCCAGCCGGCGCTGGTGGCCGGCGTGCCGTAGAAGGTCATGAAGTCGGGCCACGGCTGCCTGAGCCGGAACCGGATACGCAGCGGATCGACGATCTCGACCGCGGCCACCCGGGACTTGAGCGCGGTGGCGCCGCCGCCCTTGTAGCGCTCGAAGGAGAACTTCACGTCCTCGGCGGTCAGGGCATCACCGTTGTGGAATCGAACCCCCTTGCGCAGGACGAACTCGTAGACGAGGCCGTCTTTCGACATCGTCCACGACTCGGCCAGGCACGGCGCGAACGGATTGCCGGGCATCGGCTTCACGAGCGCGTCGTGGAGCGCGTAGAGCGTGAGGAACGGCGTGATGACGCCGGGCGTCTCGGCGGGATCGAACCACGTCGGCGCCAGCGTGATGGTGGCGGCGAGCGTGATCTGTCCGGCGGGGGTGACGACCTGGGCCGGGACCGGCGCGGCAAGCAGCATCAGGACGAGGACAACCACCGGCGTCAGTGAGCGGTGAGCCATGCCAGTCCTCCCGCGAGCAGCGGTGGCGAGGATGGTACACCCGCGCGAAGACCGCTACCGCATCGGGGGACCGGAGTCCGTGCCGTCGCTCTTCAGCGGCGGGAGCACGTCGCGAGGGTCGAGGCCCAGCTCCATGAGGCCCAGGTTCGTCAGGCAGTAGTCGCGCGGCGGGAACTGCACGGGCGCGACGGCGGCGTCGCGAAAGAAGCGCTCGAGCGGCGAGCTCTTCAGCAGCGCGTGGGCGCCGCCGAGCGTCATGGCGGTGCGAGTGACGCGCGTGACCGCCTCGCCGACGAAGTACTTGGCGCGATAGAGCGCGGCCAGCGTGGCGGGCGTCGCCCCCTGCGCGTCGCAGAGCCACGCCGAGTGATGGGTCAGGCGCCGCGCCGCTTCGAGGTCGACGCTCATCTCCGCCACCTGCCGGCGCACGTCCGGGTGATAGGCGAGCGGTTGTGTGAACCCCGGCGGCGTACGGCCCTTCACCGTCTCGACGATCGCGCGATAGGCGGCGACACCCACGCCGAGGTAGACGGGGGTGTACGAGCCCCAGAACCAGTTGGCGCCGTCTCGCCGGAACGGCACGATGTCCTCCGCGCGCACCAGCAGCGCGTCGTCGGGCACCCAGCAGTCCTCGAGCGTCATCGAATCACTCCGGGTCGCCCGCATGCCGAGCGCGTCCCACACCTTGTCCACGCGACGGCCGGGCGCCTCCGGCGGGATCAGCAGGAGCATGCCGGCCGACGGGGAGGTGGACTCGTCGGGATAGGCCAGCACCATGACGTAGTCGGCGGCGGCGATCATCGAGGCAAAGGCCTTGCGGCCGGTGATGCGGTAGCCGCCGTCCACGCGCCGCGCACGCGTGAGCGGGATCGCCGTGCCCACCAGGCCGGACGTGGTCGGCTCCGAGAAGTTGCCGCCGATCAGCTTGCCCTCGTGCACCACCATCTTGGCCAGCCGCTCCTTGGTGGCGCGCGGCACCAGCGGACTCTCCATGACGGGCCCCACGACCGACAGGTGCATGTTGAACGCCAGGGCCGTCGAGGCACAGCCCTGCGCCAGCTCCTCGGCGGCGAGCGACCACCCCAGCAAGCCGATGCCGGCGCCGCCCAGGTCCGCCGGCACGTTGAGCCCGTAGAATCCCGCCGCGCGCAGGGCGGCGTAGTTCTCGAGCGGATCCGTGGCGTCGCGATCGTGCTGGGCCGCGCGCGTTGCGAACTCGGCGGCCAGGCCCCGAGCGCGCTGTTGCAGCTCGCGCTGGGCCTCGGTGATGTGGAACTCCATGCTACCCGCGGGTCAGCGTGAAGCCTTCGTAGCCCTTCGCCGCGACGTCGTCGCAGATCTGCCGGTACGTTCCCACGCCGCCGATGTACGGCAGGAAGACGCGCGGCTTGCCCGGCACGTTGGCGCCCATGTACCAGGAGTTCGCGCGCGGATAGAGCGTCTGGTGGCCGACGTCGTTGACGTGGGCGACCCAGGCGTCCTCCGCCGCCACCGTGGCGTCGATGGCCGTGAGCCCGCGCGCGCGCAGATAGGTCAGGCAGTCGGCGATCCAGTCGACGTGCTGCTCGATCGACACGATCATGTTGCTGAGCACGGACGGACTGCCCGGTCCCGTGATCATGAAGAGATTCGGAAAGCCCGCCACGGTCAGGCCCAGATACGTCCGCGGGCCGGCCGCCCACTTGTCGCGCAGCGCGTGCCCGGCGCGCCCGCGGATGTCGATCGATAGCAGGGCGCCCGTCATGGCGTCGAAGCCGATGGCGAACACGAGGCTGTCGAAGGTGTACTCCTGCGCCGCCGTCCGCAGGCCGCGCGCGGTGATCGCCTCGATCGGCGTCGCGCGCAGATCCACCAGCGTGACGTTGTCGCGGTTGAAGGTGGCGTAGTAGTCGGTATCCACGCAGAGGCGCTTGGTGCCCAGCGGATAGTCGCGCGGGCACAGGATGTCGGCCACCTTGGGGTCGCGCACGATCGAGCGGATCTTGGCGCGGAAGAAGTCGGCGGCGGTGTCGTTCGCCTCGGCGCTCGTCAACAGGTCGGCGAAGGTGGCCGAGAAGCCGAGGCCGCCGCGGGACCAGTGCTTCTCGTACGCGCCCTCACGCTCCTCCTTGGACACGGCCAGCGCCGAGGCGTCATTGCGCTCCATCACGAAGCCCACGCGCGACTCGCGCGCCTGCCGGCGGAAATCCGCGTAGCTCTCCTTCACGCGCCGCTCGAGCTCCCGATCCAGCGGGGCGTTGTGCGCGGGCACGCTGTAGTTCGGCGTCCGCTGGAAGACGACGAGCTGCCTGGCCTGCCGCGCAATGATCGGGACCGACTGGATGGCCGACGAGCCGGTACCGATGACGCCCACGCGCTGTCCCGTGAAATCGACGCCCTCGTGCGGCCAGCGCCCGGTGTGATACCAGCGCCCCTGGAACGTCTCGAGCCCGGGGAACTTCGGCTCCTGCGTCGTGGACAGGCAGCCCGTGGCCATGATGCAGAATTGCGCCGAGACCTCGTCGCCGTGGTCCGTCCGGATGTCCCACCGGCCGGCCGTCTCGTCGAAGACCGCGGACGTCACCCGCGTGGAGAGCTGGATGTCGCGGCGCAGGTCGAAGCGATCGGCCACGTGGTTGATGTAGGTCAGGATCTCCGGCTGCGCGGCGTAGCGCTCGGTCCACTGCCACTCCTGCTGCAGCTCGTCGGAGAAGGAATAGGAGTAGTCCAGGCTCTCGACGTCGCAGCGGGCGCCGGGGTAGCGGTTCCAGTACCAGGTGCCGCCGATGCCCTCGCCGGCCTCGAACACGCGCGCGGACAGACCGAGCCCGCGCAGGCGGTGAAGCATGTAGAGGCCGGCGAAGCCGGCCCCCACCACGACAGCGTCGAGCTCGCGCCGCACGCTCAGGTGCGGCTCGCCGCGGGCGTGGCCTGGCGCAGCGCCTCGTCCCACGGCCCGGGGAAGCGGCCCTTGGCGCCGCCGCCGGTGAAGGGCCGGTCCTGCTGCCACTGCTCGCGCGGCAGCTCGTAGTAGACCTCGAGGCCGTTGCCGTCGGGATCGGAGAAGTACACGCCGAGCGAGATGGTGTGATCGGCCACGTGGACCTTCACGCCCTTGCTCTGCAGCCGCTGGTAGACCTCGGCGAGATCGTCGAGGTTCGCCATGCGCCACGCCACGTGATTCAGGCCGACCTGCTTCGGCTGCGGGCCCGCGGCCTCCGCGCCGGCATCGAAGAGCGCGATGTCGTGGGCGTGGCCGGGATCGCACGCCAGGAACGCGCCGCGCATGCGCCCATCGGGATGGCGCGAGATGTCCTGCACGTGCAGGCCCAGGATCTCCGTGTACCAGGCGAGCGAGCGCTCGGCGTCGCGCACGAAGATGTTGACGTGATCGAGAGCGATCGGCTTGTAGGCCATGGGGGGTTCCTCCTTATGGATGGATCACGGTGGTCGCGCGGCTGATGACGAAGGCGTCGTGACGCTCGAAGAAATCGCCGACCACGTCGGCGAACGCATCCGGACGATCATCGCCGATGGCGGGTCCGGCGTCGTAGACGTACACGAGATGGGCGCCGGGCATCCGCTCGACCCAGCCCCGGCCGGCGGTCCGCGCCACCTCGGCGTCGCGCGTGCCGAGCACGACCAGCGTGGGGACGGCCGGCGTCTCGCCCGCGCCCGGCGCGTCGGGGCTCTCGAGGG
>JBKPRI010000031.1:0-8129 GCA_046734515.1 Candidatus Methylomirabilota bacterium
GCCCCGCCCCGCCGCTCGTCGATTTCGTGGCGGCCACGCCGCCGCCGCGCGGACGCGTCGCGGTGCCGGGCGCCGGGCGTGGCCACGACGCGCGCTTCCTCGCCGCCCGCGGCTACGAGGTCACCGCCATCGACTTCTCCACGGCGGCGCTCACCGCGGCGCGCGCGCTGGCCCGGCGTGACCGCGTGGACGTCACCTTCGAGCAGCGCGACATCTTCACGCTGCCCCAGAGCCATGCCCACGCCTTCGACGGCGTGTGGGAGTACACCTGCTACTGCGCCATCGATCCGCGGCGGCGCCGCGAATACGTCGACGTCCTGCGCGCGATCGTGCGCCCGGGCGGCTGGCTGCTCGGCTGCTTCTTTCCGCTGCGCGCGCAGACGGCCGGTCCGCCCTTCCAGGTCTCGATGAGCGAGATCCGCCGCCGGCTGGCCCCGGCCTTCCGCATCGAGCGCGCGTTCCCGCCGCTGCGCTCAGTGCGCGGCCGCCAGGGGCGCGAGTGGATGGTGCTGGCGCGCCGCACGTGATCGTCCTGCGCGAGGTCACCCGGCGCTTCGGCGCGCGCCCGGCCCTCGATGCCGTGTCGCTCACCGTGGCGCCCGAGACGACCCACGTCCTGCTCGGCGGCAGCGGCTCCGGCAAGTCGACGTTGCTCCGCATCGTGCTCGGCCTGCTGGCGCCCGACGCCGGCGAGGTGACGGTGGACGGTGTGCCGGTGGGGCCGGCGACGGTGGCGGCGATCCAGCGCCGCATCGGGTACGTCGTGCAGGAGGGCGCGCTCTATCCGCACCTGAGCGCCGCGCGCAACGTGGGCTTGCCCGCCCGGGCCCGCGGCTGGCCGGCGGCGGCCATCGAGGCGCGCGTCACCACGCTGGCGGGCGTGGTCGATCTCGAGCGGTCCCTGCTCGAGCGCTACCCCGCCGAGCTCAGCGGCGGCCAGCGCCAGCGCGTGAGCCTCATGCGCGCGCTCGTGCTCGATCCGCCGGTGCTGCTGCTCGACGAGCCGCTGGGCGCGCTGGATCCGATCACCCGCAGCGAGCTGCAGGCGCAGCTGGCCCGCATGTTCCGCGAGCTGCACAAGACGGTGCTGCTCGTCACCCACGACGTGCGCGAGGCGTTCGTGCTGGGCTCGAGCATCACGCTGCTGGACGCCGGCCGCGTGGTGCAACACGGCACCTTCGCCGACCTGGCGCGGCGCCCGGCCACGCCGCTGGTGACGGAGTTCCTGCGCGCCCAGGCCCCGCCGCCGGCCATGCGGGAGTACTTCTAACGTGCGGCGCGCGTGGCTCGCGACCGTGCTCGCGGCGGGCGTCGCCGCGGCCGCTGCCGCCGCGACGGCCGCCGATGGCCCCGTCGTGCGCGTCGGCTCCAAGTCGTTCACCGAGAGCTACCTGCTGGCCGAGATGATCGCCCAGGTCGTCGAGGAGATGGGCGAGGCACGCGCGGAGCGCAAGGTCGGCCTCGGCGGGACCGGCATCGTCTACACCGCCCTGGCCGCCGGCGAGCTCGACGTGTACCCGGAGTACACCGGCACCATCGCCCGCGCGATCCTCAAGGACCCCGGCGTCAGCGCGCCGGGCGCGCTGCGCGCCCGCCTGGCCGAGCGCGGGCTGACGATCAGCGAGCCGCTCGGCTTCGACAACGCCTATGCGCTCGCCGTCTCCCGCGCGACGGCCGGCCGCCTCGGACTGCGGACGCTCAGCGACCTGCGCGGCCACCGCGAGCTGACCGCCGCCTTCGATCCTGGGTTCCTCGACCGAGACGACGGCTGGCCGGGGCTGCGGCGGCACTACGGGCTCGACTTCGCCGACGTGCGGATCATGGAGCACGCGCTCGCCTACCGCGCGCTGGCCAGCGGCAGTGTGGACGTCATCACGGTCTTCACGACGGACGGCCAGCTCGCGCGGGAGGCCGTCGCCGTGCTGGCGGACGATCGCAGGTTCTTCCCCGACTACGCGGCCGTGCTGCTGGCGCGCCGCACGCTGGCCGAGCGCCTGCCGCGCACGTGGGCCGCGCTCGAGCGCCGGCTGGCCGGTCGCCTCGACAACGCGGCGATGGCGCGGCTCAACGCGGAGGTCGATCTCGATCACCGCAGCGTCGCCGCCGTGGCGTCGGCGTTCCTCGGCACGCACGCGAGCACCGTCACGCGCCGCGCGACGGTCACGCGCGAGCTGCCCGCGCTGACTCTGCAGCATCTGATCCTGGTCGGCGTGTCGCTGGCGGTGGCGATCGCGCTGGGACTGCCGCTCGGCATCCTGGCCGCGCGCCGGCGGCGGCTGGGCCAGGTGGAACTGATGGGCGTGGGTGTGCTGCAGACGATCCCGGCCCTGGCCCTGCTGTCGTTCATGATCCCGCTGTTCGGGATCGGCCGCGTGCCGGCGCTGGTCGCGCTCTCCCTCTACGCCCTGCTGCCGATCGTCCGCAACACCTATGCCGGCCTGGTCAGCCTCGATCCCCAGCTCGTGGACATGGCCGCGGTGATCGGGCTCGACGGCGCCAAGCGCCTGGGCTGGGTCGAGCTGCCGCTGGCCTCGGTGACGATCCTGGCCGGCATCAAGACAGCGGCCGTGCTCACGGTGGGCACGGCCACGCTGGCCGCCTTCATCGGCGGCGGCGGGTACGGCACGCTCATCGTCACCGGCCTCGCGCTCAACGACGCGGCGACCATCCTGGCCGGCGCGATTCCCGCCGCGCTGATGGCGCTCGCCGTCCACGGGCTGTTCGAGGTCGTCGATCGCGTGGCCGTGCCGCGCGGGCTCAGGATTCGCGCGCAGGCGTACTTGTCGCGCGCCTAGTCGAAACAGCGAACAAGCGCTGGGGCCGCGTCGGCCAGGCCGGCCACGGTCCGGAAGCCGGCCAGGACATTGCGGCGGTGCCGCACGAAGAAGTTGCGCCACGTCGCACGAATCAAGCGCGAGCGTGTCGTCCACGCCCCGCCCCGCAGCACCTTTTTCTTGCCGAAGTACGGCTCCGAGTACTCGCGGTACGGATCACAGATGAACTCGGGATAGGCCGTGAAGGTGTCGTCGACCCATTCCCAGACGTTGCCGATCATCTGCCGGCAGCCCACGGGGCTGTCCCCAGCCGGTAGCGCGCGCACGTCGATGGTGGCGCCCGCGCGATAGTCGAGGTTCGCCTGCTCGGGCCGCGGGGCGTCGTCGCCCCAGGGGAAGCGTCGCTTGTGTCCGCTCGCGGGTTCGAGCGTGGCCGCCATCTCCCATTCCGCCTCCGTGGGCAGCCGGCGGCCCGCCCACCGGCACCACGCTTCGGCCTCGTACCAGTTCACGTGAGCGACCGGGTGCCAGGGCTCGAGCGGCACCTCGACGCCGAACCGGCACTCGCACCAGCCGCCGCCGGCGGCGATCCAGAAGAGCGGATGCTGGGCGTTCTCGCGGCGCCGCCAGTCCCACCCCCGGCGGCTCCACAGCTCGCGCCGTCGATAGCCGCCGTCGTCGACGAACGCTGCGTACTCCGCGTTCGTCACCGGCGTGGCCGCGATGTGGAAGGGCGCCACCGTCACCGGATGCGCCCACTTCTCGTTGTCGAATACGAAGGGCTCGTCCGGTGAGGCCCCGAGCATGAACGTGCCTCCAGGCACCGCGACGTCGTGCGGCCGGTAGGCCGTGTCCACCGGCGGCGCGCCGGCGGCCGCGTCGAAGAGCGACAGGCGCGGCAGCGGGTAGCCCAGCGTGCGGCGGATCAGCGTGAGGTTCTCGGCGTGCATGTCCTCGTGCAGGGCGGCCAGCGTGTAAAAGTACGCATCGGCAGCGTCGGGCTCGCGGGACTCGAGACGGCCCAGGCTCCGCCGCAGGACCTCCGTAATGTAGTCGAGCGTGGCTTGGCGCGTCGGGAAGGCGTGGTCCCAGCGCCGCGTGTACGACACGTTGAAGGCGTCGTAGATGGCGTCCGAGCCCCGCAGCAGCGGCTCGACTCCGTCCAGGTGTCGGAGCAGCCAGTACTCCTGGAACCAGCCGACGTGTCCCATCTCCCAGATCGGCGGCTCCACGAAGTGCTGCGGCGCACCGAGCATCTGGGCCGGGCTGAGTCCCTCGCACAGCTCGAGCTCGACGCGCCGGGCGTCGACGAGCGCCGCGGCGAGCTGCTGGGCGGCTGGCTGAGTGGGTGGGCGACTCATCGTCCGTTAGCCCATTTCGAGGCCCAGTGTATCGGCGATGGCCAGGGGATGCACGGCCGAACGGCCGCCGTGTTACCTTAGCGCCCACTTTCTGGCCCAGGAGGCATCGCCCGATGAAATCGCTACGGCTGTCGATGGCGCTGGCGTTCGTCGTCGCCCTGCTGCTCGGCGCACTCATCTCCCCTGCGGTGCAGGCCCAGGGCCAGACCATCAAGATCGGCATCCTGTTCGATCACTCGGGCCCGTTCTCGGCGGCGGGCTCGCTCAACTGCTGGCGCGGCGCCAAGATGATGATCGACCTCATCAACGAGAAGGGCGGCGTGCTCGGCAAGTACAAGATCGTGCAGGTCGACGGCGACAGCCAGTCGAAGGCCGAGGTCGCCATCAACGAGGCCGAGCGGCTGCTGAACGTCGAGAAGGTCGACATCCTGGCCGGCGTGTACTCGAGCGCCCACGCGGTGCCGCTCGCGGAGAAGGTCGACAAGCAGAAGAAGTTCCTGTGGATCACCACCGCCATCGCCGACAACGTCCTCAAGGACCGCAACCTCCAGTACACGTTCCGCCCGCAGCCGAACGGCGGGCTCTTCGGCGCCTACTCCGTGCAGTACATCGCGTCGTACTCGCAGGAGCGCTTCAAGAAAGCCGCGAAGGACCTCCGCGTCGCCATCATCTATGAAGACGGGCCGTACGGCTCCGGCGTGGCGGCCGCCAACGAGGCCGAGGCCAAGAAGCAGGGCATGCAGGTCGTCCTCAAGGAAGGCTTCTCGATCCAGGCGCCCGATCTGTCGTCGCTGGTGACCAAGCTGCGCGCCGCGCGGCCGGACGTGCTCTTCCACACCGGCTACGCGCCGGACATCGCGCTCTTCCTGCGCCAGTCCAAGGAGCAGGGCTTCCGCGTCCGCGCCTATCTCGGTCACGGCGCCGGCCACAGCCAGATCGACAAGCTGAAGGAAGGCTTCGGGAACGAGATCGAGGGCTTCCACACCGTCGATCCCCTGCCCGCCCAGCTGCTCGACGCCAAGAAGCTCAAGCCGGGCGTCGGCGAGCTGACCCAGGAGATGGTGAAGCGCTACAAGCAGTTCGAGAAGGACATCCCCGCCCAGGCGATCGCGCCGCACGTGTCGATGGGCTTCAACAACATGTGGATCCTGCTCAACGACGTGCTGCCGCGCGCCATCCAGAAGCACGGCGGCTTCGGCCCCGAGGCGCTCGCCAAGGCGGCGCGCGAGACCGACATCCCCGAGGGCGGCACCATGCAGGGATACGGCGTGAAGTTCCGCCCGGCCGGCGATCCGATGGCAGGCCAGAACGAGCGCGCGTTCCCGGGCGTCTTCCAGATCGTCGAGGGGAAGTTCGAGGTCGTGTACCCAAAGACCGTGCAGACGGCCAGCCCGATCCTGCCGCTCCCCGCGTCTTCGCCGTTTGCGGCGCGATAGCGTGACGCCGGCGGGGGGCGAGCCGCCTCCCGCCGCCGCGATGCTCACTCTCGGCAGCCTCACCAAGCGGTTCGGAGGGTTCACCGCGCTCAATGCGGTGTCGTTCGACGTCCGCGAGGGCGAGATCCTGGGGCTGATCGGGCCGAACGGGTCGGGAAAGACCACGGCGTTCAACTGCATATCGGGCGCGCTGGCGCCCAGCGAGGGCACGATCACGTTTCGCGGCGAGTCGATCGGCGGGCTCACGCCCGACGCGATCTGCCACCGCGGCGTGGCGCGGACGTTCCAGATTCCGCGTCCCTTCCGCAAGCTGTCGATCCTCGAAAACGTGGCGGTGGCGGCGCACTACGGCGGCTCCGAGCGCACGGACGAGGCGGAGGCGCGCCGGCGCGCGCGGGCGGTGCTGGAGATGGTGGACCTGCCGACCGATCCCGCGGCGATGCCGACGCTGCTCGGCGCCGGCGGCCTCAAGAAGCTGGAGCTGGCCCGCGCGCTGGCCACCGGGCCCAAGCTGCTGCTGGCCGACGAGAGCCTCGGCGGCCTCGATCCGGCCGAGATGGCCGGCGCCGCCGACATGCTCAAGCGCGTGCGCGGCGAGCTGGAGGTCACGATCGTCTGGGTCGAGCACATCATGGCCACGCTCATGCGCGTCGTGGACCGCGTGGTGGTGCTGGACCACGGCGAGAAGATCGCCGAGGGCACGCCGCTGGACGTCGCCGAGGACCCGCGCGTGGTCGAGGCGTACCTCGGCGAGCGGATCGTGCTGGCCTGATGCTCGCGCTCACGAACGTCACCGCCGGCTACGGCGCCTTCACCGCGCTCTGGGACGTCTCCCTGCGCGTCGAGGCGGGCGAGGCGGTGGCGGTCGTCGGACCCAACGGCGCCGGCAAGACCACGCTGATGCGCGTGATCTCCGGCCTCATCGCGCCGCGCGCGGGCACGCTCACCTTCGAGGGCAAGGCCATCGGCGGCCGTCCGGCCTACGAGATCGTCGGACACGGCATCGCGCACGTCCCCGAGGGGCGCCGGATCTTCCCCGCCCTGAGCGTGGCCGATAACCTGAAGATGGGCGCGTTCCTGCCCGCCGCGCGCGCGACGTTCGCCGAGAGCCTGGCACGGGTGCACGCGCTGTTCCCGGCGCTCGCCGAGCGGCGCACGCAGCGCGCCGGGAGCCTCTCGGGCGGCGAGCAGCAGATGCTCGCCATCGGGCGCGCGCTCATGTCGCGCCCCAAGCTGATCCTGCTCGACGAGCCGTCGATGGGCCTGGCGCCGGTGATGGTCCTGCGCCTGTTCGATCTCATCCGGCGGGTGCGCCAGGAGGGCTACACGATCCTGGTGGTGGAGCAAAACGTGCGGCAGGTCCTCAAGCTCGTCGATCGCGCCTACCTGCTGGAAGTCGGGCGCATGAAAATGGAGGGACAGGCGGCGGCGCTGGCGGAGCAGGACTTCGTGCGCAAGGCGTACGTCGGCCTGTGATCGACCCGGTCTTTTTAGCCGAGGCCGCCATCAACGGCCTGCTGCTGGGCGGCGTGCTCGCGCTGCTGGCCCTCGGGCTCAACCTCATCTTCGGCGTCATCGACATCGTGTGGATCGCCTACGTGGACCTCGTCATGATGTGCATGTACGCGGTCTACTTCGTCGTCCAGGTCTACGGCTGGCCGATCTGGGTGGGCGGCCTCGTGAGCGTGGCGCTGGGCGCGCTGCTGGGGATCGGCGTCCACCTGCTCATCATCTCGCCCATCCTGACCAGCGCGCCGGTGAACCAGCTGCTCGCCACCGGCGGCCTGCTCTTCTTCTTGCAGTCGTTCGCCACATTTCTGTGGACCACCGACCATCGCTCGGTCCGCCTGACGCTGCCGCGGCTGGAGATCCTCGACATGCCGATCTCCGTCGCGCGGCTCATCGCCTTCGCGCTGGCGATCGCGGCCATGCTGGGCCTCTACCTGTTCCTGACGCGCACCTACATCGGCACCGCCATCCGCGCGGTGTCGCAGGACCGCGAGGCCATGGCGCTGATGGGCGCCAACCCGCAGCGCGTGTACGTGGTGACCTCCGCGGTCGGCGGCGCCATGGCCGGGCTGGCCGGGGCGCTGCTCATCATCCAGTACGCGGTGCACCCGTTCTTCGGCGCCGCCTTTGGACCGATCACCTTCATGATCTGCGTGCTCGGCGGGCTGGGGAACATGGTCGGCGCCTTCGTGGCTTCGTTCATCATGAGCGAGGTCATCGCGGTCAGCGGCGTCATCTGGTCGACCGAGATGGGCTACGTCATCGCCTTCGTGGTGTTCATCGTGATGATCTTCGTGCGGCCGGGCGGCATCCTGGCCCGGCGCGGCTGATGGCCGCGCGCGCGCTCGGCCTCGTCCTGCTGCTCGCCCTGGCGATGCTGCCCTTCGTGCCGATGGCCGGCATGCGGCAGTACACGATCCACGTCCTCGTGCAGATCTTCATCTGGTCGTTCATCGGCGGCGCCTGGGCGCTGATGGGCCGCTTCGGCCTGACCTCGCTCGGTCACGGCGCCTTCCTGGGGCTGGGCGCTTACACGAGCACGCTGCTGT
>JBKPRI010000032.1:0-4115 GCA_046734515.1 Candidatus Methylomirabilota bacterium
GAGCGCGAGTACGTGTCGACGGGCAAGCTGCTCTACGTCATGCGCAACCTGCCGCTCGAGCAGATCCATCCGGACGCCTTCCGGGCGGCGTCCGCCGCCGAGTGCGCGGGGGACCAGGGCAAGTACTGGCAGATGCACGAGAAGCTCTTCGGCAACCAGCAGGCGCTCACCGCCGCGGACCTGACGCGCTACGCGCAGGAGACCGGCATCGAGCCCAACGCCTTCAAGCAATGCATGGACGCCGACAGCCACGGCGCGAAGATCCGCCAGGACCTGAAGGACGCGCTGGCCGCCGGCGTCAACAGCACGCCGACGTTCTTCCTGGGCTTCCCTGAAGGCGGCGGCAAGGTCAAGATCGTCCGCCGCGTCCAGGGCGCCCATCCCTACCCGGTCTTCAAGGCCGCCATCGACGGCCTGCTCGCGGAGAGCGCCAAGAAGTAGCGCCCCCGGCGCGCCTCTACTCGGGGCTCGTCAGCTCGTCGGCCGCGGTGCGCACCACCGTCAGGCGCGGCAGCCCGCCATCCGGCCGGCGCACGGCGACGATGTCGCCCGAGGCCAGCACGGCGACGTCGGTCTTGGCGACGCGCGTCCAGCGCCGATGCTCGGCGCACAGGAAGCGGCCCTCGGCGCGATCGACCTGCACGACGGTCATCCGCTCCGTCGCCATCCGCTCGGTGAGACCCGCGGCCACGGCGGCGGAGGCTCCCAGGGACACCACTGCCACGCTGATCCAGAGCGCCTTCTTGATCATTGCCGGCCTCCTCGCTCGGGGCCTGTGTCGTTCGGCCGCCGAGCCATGGCGTCGGCAAGGGGCAAAGACAGTGCCGGACCGGGTCTCGCGAAAATCGCGGGAATCGCGGGCTGTGAACGAAACTTCCGGGCGGCGCGCAGCCGGCGCGAGGCCGCGCTCGGGCACCGCGCCCGAGCGCGACGGCCATCAGTCCGTGAGCCCCGCGATGTAGTGCGCGAGGCTCTCGATCTCGGCGGCCGTCAGCGGCTGCGCGGCCATCGTCATGGTGCCGTCGAGGTCGGAGGCCGTCTGGGCCTTGAACCCGCGCAGCAGCTTGAGCAGGTAGGTCAGGTCCTGCCCGGCCAGGCGCGCGACCTGCTTCTGCCCCTGGAGCTTGGGCATGTGACAGGAGGCGCAGTGATGGCGGAGCGTCAGCTCGCGGCCGGCCGCCGCCTTGGCGGGATCCACGGCCGAGGCGCGCGGCCGCGGCGTCTGGGCGGCGTAGAACGCGGCGAGATCGCCCATGTCGTCGTCGGTGAGGTTGGCGGCGAACGGCGACATCTGCTCGTCCTTGCGCCGGCCGTCACGAAACTTGAGCAGCTGCCAGTGGGTGAAGAACGTGGGCTGGCCCGCGAGCGAGGGCGTACCGGGAATCGTGGCGTTGCCATCGGGCCCGTGGCAGGCCGCGCACGGCTCGGACTTGCGGCGGCCGGCCTCGACGTCCGCACAAAGGGCGACGCCGCTCGCCGCCAGCACGGCGGCGAGCAGCGTCGTGGTGAAGACGAAGCCGATCAGCCTACTTCGAGTAGCTGACGCGGAAAATCGCACCCGCGTAGTCATCGGCGATCAGGATCGAGCCATCCTTCATCTGGGTGGTGTAGACCGGGCGGCCCCAGATCTCCTGGCCCTGCTGCCAGCCTTCCACGAACGGCTCGTACTTGGCGACGTTGCCGCTCTTGTCGAGGGTCACCATCATCACCTTGTAGCCGGTCTTCTCGGTACGGTTCCACGAGCCGCGCTGCGCGAGCAGCGCACGGTTCTTGTACTCGGCCGGGAACATCGAGCCTGTGTAGAACATCACGCCGTTGCCGGCCACGTGCGGCCCCGTCTTGAGCATGGGCTTCACGTAGTCGTTGCACGACTTGCCCTTGCCGAACTCGGGGTCGAGGATGTCGCCCTGGTGGCAGTACGGGAAGCCGAAGTGCTGGCCCTTCTTGGTGAGGCGGTCGAAGCGGTCGTTCGGCTCGTTGTCGCCGAGCCAGTCGCGCGCATGCGTCGTGAAGTAGAGCTCCTTGCTGTCGGGGTGCCAGTCGAAGCCCACGCTGTTGCGCACGCCGTGGGCGATGTGCTCGAGCCCGCTGCCGTCGGCGTTCACGCGCGAGATGTTGGCGTGGGTGTCGGGCGGGAGGCAGATGTTGCAGGGCGCGCCGATGTTGAAATACAGCTTGCCGTCGGGCCCGAAGGCCAGGTATTTCCAGCCGTGCGGCAGGTCCTTGGGCAGCGTGTCGATCACGTTCACCATCGCCGGCGGGCTGTCGAGCTTGTCCTCGATGCCCTCCATCTTGGAGATCTTCGAGACCTCGGCGATGTAGAGCGTGCCGTTCTTGAAGGCGACGCCGTTGGGCAGGTTGAGGCCCTTGGCGATCGTCTTCACCTCGCGGGCGCCGCCCTTGTCGACGATGGCGTAGACGTTGCCGGCGACGCGGCTGGAGACGAACAGGGTGCCCTTGTCGCCCCACGTCATCGCGCGGGCGTTGTTGATCTCGGCCGCCCACAGCTCGACCTTGAAGCCGGCCGGCGCCTTGAGCTTGTCGACCGGGATCTCGCCGGCCTTGAGGGGCGCCGGCGGCTGTGCGACGGGCGCGAGCTTGGACTCGGCCATCGACGACGGTTGCCCCTGCTTCCACGGCGGCGGCGCAGCGGGCTGCTGGGCCTGGGCCGGGAGGAGCCAGAGGGCAAAGCCACCGAGCAGGGACAGCGTGAGGGCGACGACGAGGAAGCGGCGCATAGTGAACCTCCCGCGCTGGAGATGTACTGGCTGCGTAGGCGCCCCTAGGTAACCCTCGGGCGCGCGCGTTGTCAATGGGAGCTCAGGGGCGCTCGAGAAGACTCCGCACGTGCCGCTCGAGATCCTCCGGCAGGCAGGGCTTGGTAAGGAACACGTCGGCGCCGGCCTCGAGCGCGCCTTGCTGGATGGCGCGGAACGCGTAGCCGGTGAGGATGATGACGGGGATGTTGCGGGTGCGCGGCTCCTGCTTGAGCCGGTGCACCGCGCTGATCCCGTTGAGGCGGGGCATGGCGAGGTCCATCACGATCAGGTCGGGCCGTTGCGCCAGCGCGATCTGCACGGCGGCGTCGCCGTCGGCCGCCACGAGGACGCCGAAGCCGCGATGGCCGAGGTACGAGCCGTACATCTCGCGCGTGTCGGCGGAGTCGTCGACGACGAGCACGGTGCGTTGCGTGCGCACCCGCACAAGTGACTGCTGGCGCGTCGAGCGCGACGGCGCCGTGCTGCGCGTGCTGGGGCGCGGGCGCGACGGCTGGTCGCGCCGGTTCGGCAGCGCGGCTGCGCCGACGAGCGGACGCGTGAACGTGGCGGAGACCGATGACGTCATGGGGGGCTCTGAAGAGCTATACCACCGGCTTCCGCCCATGGAAGATAGGAAAAGATTTGCCCATTCGCACGCTTGACGACACCCGGCCCGTCCTCTACCATTGGCGCGCCTGTTGCCGTGGATTGCGGTTCACGTGGAGGAGACGCCGATGACGTGGGAAGCTCCGGATTTCGTGGAAGTGAAGATGGACGCGGAGATCAACTCGTACCAGGACGACTTCGGCGGCGAGCAGGACGACCGCTTCTAGGCCCATCGCCGGCGAACCGCAGGACAGCCCTTCCGCGACTCCGGAAGGGCTGTCGTGTTTCTAGGGGACGCGCATGATCATCCGGGTGCTCGGAGCCGCGGCCGGCGGGGGCCTTCCCCAGTGGAACTGCGGCTGCCCCAACTGTCGCGGCGTGCGCGAGGCCGGCGGCCGCGCGCGGGCGCGCAGCCAGGAGTGCGTGGCGGTCAGCGCCGACGGGGACGCGTGGCTGCTGCTGAACTGCTCGCCGGAGATCCGCGCGCAGATCGAGAGCTTTCCGCCGCTCCACCCACGGGCGCCGCGCCACTCGCCGATCGCCGCGATCCTGCTCACCAACGGCGACCTCGATCACTGCCTGGGCCTGCTCTCGCTGCGCGAGTCGCATCCGCTCGTGCTCTACGCCACCGAGGCGGTCCGCCGCGGCTTCGTCGAGGGCAACGTCCTCTATCGCACGCTCGAGCGCTTCCCCGGGCAGGCCACGTGGCGGACGCTGAAGGTCGGGCGCGAGGACGACCTCGCCGACGCG
>JBKPRI010000033.1:0-8075 GCA_046734515.1 Candidatus Methylomirabilota bacterium
CCCCAATACTAACGTCTCGCGAGGGAGTGGACGAGAGAAGCCAGCTCGTCGGGCGCGATGGGCTTGGAGGCGTGCGCCTGGAAGCCGGCGGCCAGCGCGCGGGCGCGATCGACGGTGCCGGCGTAGGCGGTGAGCGCGACGGCGGGCAGCGTGGCGCCGCCGGACGTCCGCTCGGCCGCGCGCACGCGGCGGATGAGCTCGTAGCCGTCGGCGCCCGGCATGGCGAGGTCGCTGACCAGCACGTCCACCCGCCGGCGCTCCAGCGCCGCCAGCGCCTCGTCGGCGGAGCCGGCCACGGCGACGTCGGCACCGCACTGCTCGAGCACCGTGCGGATCAGCTCGCGGGCGTCGTCGTGGTCGTCCACCACGAGCACGCGCACGCCGTCGAGGCGGGGCAGCCGCGGCTCGATGCCCTCGACGCGCTCCACCGCCACCCGCTCGCCGCGACCGCTGCCGGGCGCCAGGATCGGCAGCTCCAGCGTGAACGTCGCGCCCAGGCCGGGCCCGGCGCTCTCCGCGTGCACACTGCCGCCGTGCAGCTCGGCCAGGTGGCGGACGATGGCCAGGCCGAGCCCGAGGCCGCCGTGCTTGCGGCTGCTCGTGCTGTCGGCCTGCAGGAAGCGGTTGAAGACGTGCGGCACCAGCGCGGGCTCGATGCCGATGCCGGTGTCCGTCACCTGGATGCGCGCGGTGGCGCCCACCCGGTCGAGCAGGACGCTGATGCCGCCCTCGGACGGCGTGAACTTGAGCGCGTTCGACAGCAGGTTGACGACGATCTGCTGCAGCCGCACCCGGTCACCCAGCACCGGCCCGGCCGAGGGATTGATCGAGGCCTCGATGATCAGGCCCTTGGCGTCGGCGTCGCTCTTGACCGAGGCCAGCGCCTCCTCGACCACGCTGACCAGCTCCAGCGGCCGCAGGTCAAGCTGGAGCTTGCCGGCCACGATGCGGGAGACGTCGAGCAGGTCGTTGATCAGCTGGGCCTGCAGGCGCGTGTTGCGCTCGATCACCTCGAGCGCCGCGTTCGTCTGCTCGCCGTTGAGCCGTCCGCTGCGCAGCATGCGCACCCAGCCCAGCATGGCGGTCAGCGGCGTGCGCAGCTCGTGCGAGAGCGTGGCGAGGAACTCATCCTTGGCGCGGTTGGCGCGCTCGGCCTCGCCGAGCGCCGCCTGCTGGGTGGCGAGCAGGCGCGCGTTGCGGATGGCGACGGCGGCGTGGTCGGACAGGCCCACGAGCACACTCTCGTCGCGGTCGCTGAACGGGCGCGGCACCAGATTCGTGACGTAGAGCAGCCCGCCCACGCGCTCGTCGATACGGATGGGCACGACCAGCGCGGCGACGGTGCCCGCCGCGCCCGCCGGATCGACGTAGTCCTTGGAGAAGCGCGAGTCGGTCCGGTAGTCGTCGGTGCGGAACGGCCGCCCGGTCTCCATCACACGGCCGCCCACGCCCCGCCCGCGCTCGATGCGCCGCACGGGCTGGTCGGGCGCGCCCGGCGCCACGCGCGCGCGGACGGTCATCACCTCGGGCATCGGCGTGGCGGCGTCCTCGGGCAGCCCCACCGTGGCGGTGTCGCTGCCGGTCAGCTCGCGGGCGGCCACGCACACGCGCTGGAGCACCGTGTCGAGATCGAGCGAGGCGCTGATGGAGCGCGTGAGCTCGGCCACCACCTCGGCCTCGCGGCGGCGGTCGTCCAGCTCACGCTCCGCGGCCTTGCGCTCGGTGACGTCCATGCACACGCCCAGCATGCGCCCCTCGCGGCCGGCGCCGTCGCCCACGAGCTGGCCGCGGCCCTCCACCCAGCGCACCTCGCCGTCGGGCCGCACGATGCGGTACTCCACGCGATGCTCGGCGCGGCGCTCGAGCGTCTGCGTGATGGCGGCCATGACGGTGGCGCGATCGTCGTGATGGATCGCGGCCTGGAACGCCTGCGGCGTTCCGCCAAAGGTGCCCGGCGCGAGCCCGTGGAGTGCCTCCAGCCCGCGTGACCAGCGCACGCGGCCGGCGGCGACGTCCCATTCCCAGAGCCCGAGGCGGCCGGCGTCGAGCGCCACGCGCACCGCCTCGCCCTCGCCGAGCCAGGCCGACACGCGCTCGGTCACCACGGCCACCGCCAGCGGCGGGGCGCCGGGCAGCGGAGCGACGGACAGCGTCAGGGCCACCGGCTGGCCATCGCGGCGTGAGCCGTTGACGTCGAGCACGAGCGACTCGCCGCGCAGCACGCGCTCGAGCGCCGCGCGCAGCTCGCTGGCGCGATCGCTGCCGAGCAGCGGCGCCGGCCGGCCGATCACCTCGTCGGCGCGCCAGCCGAGCATACGCTCGGCCGCGGCACTCCACACGAGCACGACGCCGTCGCCGTCGACGGCGACGATCGGCAGCGGCGTCGCGTCCACGAGCGCGGCGAGCTGATGAGGAGCGAGGGCCGCGGACGGAGGTGCTGCGCGGAAACGACTCAGGACTTGGTCGAGCCAGCGCATCGCCCTCGAATGATACGCCCGGCCGCGACGCCGGTCCAAGCGGCGTCGCGGCCAGTGGGAAAAGTTTTTCCTGCTACAGCAGGCTGGAGCGCACGGACGGGTACCAGCGCAGCAGCGGCGAGTCCTCGCACACGATCGTCTCGTCGCGCTGGGCGCCGGTGGAGATCAAGCAGAACGGAACGCCGATGAGCTCCTCGAGACGCTCGAGGTAGCGGCGCGCCTTCGCCGGCAGGTCGGCCTCGTTCTTGGCGCCCACCGTCGAGCTCATCCAGCCGGAGATCTCCTCGTACACCGGCTCCAGCTCGCCCAGGGCCGTCTCTTCCTCGGGGAAGTCGGTGACGACGTCGCCGCGCCAGCGATAGCCGGTGCAGACCTTGACCGTCTCACACTGATCGAGCACGTCGAGCTTGGTCAGCGCGATCGTGTCGCACCCGTTGATGCGCACGGCGTAGCGCAGCACCACGCCGTCGAACCAGCCGCACCGGCGCGGCCGGCCGGTGGTGGAGCCGTACTCGTTGCCGCGCGCGCGGATCTGCTCGGCCAGCGCGCCCGTCATCTCCGTGGGAAACGGCCCCTCGCCCACCCGTGTGCTGTACGCCTTGGCCACGCCGAGCACGCCGTGGATCTTCGTGGGCGGCACGCCGGTGCCGGTGGCGGCGCCGCCGGCCGTGGTGGACGACGCGGTGATGTACGGGTAGGTGCCGTGATCGAGGTCGAGCATCGTGGCCTGGGCGCCCTCGAACAGCACCGAGTAACCGCTGTCGATCCACTTGCTCAGCAGCAGCGCGGTGTCGGTGATGTAGGGCGCCAGCCAGCCCGCGTAGCGCAGGTACTGGTTGAGGATGGCCTCCACGCCGAAGGTCTCGGCGTCGTAGAAATCGCGGAGCAGGCGGTTCTTGAACGCCAGGTTGGCCTCGAGCTTCTCGCGGAAGAGACGCTCGTCGAGCAGGTCGGCCATGCGGATGCCCATGCGCGCGGCCTTGTCCACGTAGGCCGGGCCCACGCCCTTGCCGGTGGTGCCGATGCGCCGCTTGCCCAGGTGCGCCTCGGAGGCGCGGTCGAGCGCGGGGTGATACGGCATGATCAGGTGCGCGTTCTTGGAGATGTAGAGGTTGCCGTCCAGCGTGACGCCGCGCTGCACGAGCGACTCCATCTCCTCGATGAGTGAGCCCGGATCGACCACGACGCCGCAGCCGATCACGCAGCGGCAGCCGTTGTGCAGGATCCCCGAGGGGATCGTGTGCAGCACGTACTTCTCGCGTCCGACGACGACGGTGTGGCCGGCGTTGTTGCCGCCCTGGAAGCGCACGACGACGTTCACGTGCGGCGTGATCACGTCGACGACCTTGCCCTTGCCCTCGTCCCCCCACTGCGTGCCGACCACCACGATGTTAGGCATGGCTGTTCCCCTTCGCGTCATGGGCTTCCGGAAAATGCCGCTCCGGATGCTCCAGCACATCTCGCACCGCCAGCGTACGCTCCCCGCCGCCTACCAGGTCCAGCGCCAGCAGCTGGCCGTCCGCCGTGCGCGGGCTGCCCACGACCAGGACGTGGCGCACTCGCTGGGTGCGCGCGTACGCCAGCGAGTCGTCCAGCCCGCGGCTGATGATGTCGCGCGCCACCGAGGCGCCGGCGTCCCGCAGCCGGCGCGCCAGCGACAGCGCCGCCGTCTTCTCCCGCGTGAAGTCGATGATGAAGAAGTCCGGCCCCGGCAGCGCCACCGCCACGCCCTGGGCTTCCATCACCGCCAGGACCCGCGCCACGTCGAAGGCGAAGCCGACCGCCGCGCACTCGTAGCCGAAGCGGCCCAGCATGTGATCGTAGCGCCCGCCGCCGGCCACCGAGGCGCCGAAGCCGGAGACGTAGGCCTCGAAGTAGGTGCCGGAGTAGTAGTCGAAGCCGCGCACCTCGCCGAGATCGAGCAGGACGTCGTCGGCCAGCCCGTAGATCGTCAGCAGCCGATAGACCTCCGAGAGGTTGGCCAGCGCGCGCGCCGAGCGCTCGTTGCGGGCGTGGCCGGCCGCCTGCTCCAGCACGCCGGCGTGGCCGAACAGCGTGGGCAGCGCGCACAGCGCGTCGCCCACGTGGGCGGGCGGCGCGATCTCGCCGACCACGCGCTCCAGCGTCGAGACGTCCTTGCGCGCCAGCGCCTCGCGCAGCTCCTGCTGGCGCGTGTCGTCGGCCTTGATCTCTTCCAGCAGCCCGCGAAAGAAGTCGGGATGCCCGAGGTCGAGCTGGAAGCGATCGAGCCCGAGCGCGCGGAGGCCCTCGACGGCCATGGCGATCACCTCGGCCTCGGCCTCCGGCTTCTCCAGCCCGATGAGCTCGACGCCGGCCTGGTAGAACTCGCGATAGTGCGAGACCTGCGGCTCGTCGTAACGGAAGACGCTGGTGACGTAGCCCAGGCGCAGCGGCTTCGGCTCGTCCCGCAGGCGGGTGGCCACGATGCGCGCGATCTGCGGCGTGATGTCCGCGCGCAGGGCCAGCATGCGGCCGGTCTCGCGGTCGACCAGCTTGAACATGTTCTCCTGCACGCCGAGGTCGGTGCCGCGGGCCAGCACGTCGGCGTACTCGAACGTCGGCGTGACGATCTCGCGGTAGCCCCAGCGCCGGAACACGTCGAACAGCCGCGACTCCACGTGCCGCTTGCGCGCCGCCTCGTCCGGCAAATACAGCCGCGCCCCCCGCGGCAGCTGCGCGTGCACCGGCTTCATATCGCGCCTTCTAAATGCGTCAAGGTGTTCATGCGGTGGACGGTGACCCAGCCGTCCTGATACTCGATCTCCGTGATCCCACCCGGTGACGCGTCCACGGACCACAGGCGCTCGGGCCCGAGGCCGAGCGCGTGCAAGACCAGCAGCCGGATGACGACCGCGTGCGCGACCAGGACGACCGTCTGGCCCGCGTGCTCGTCGAGCAGGGCCTTCAATCCCGTCGTCACCCGAGCGGCCACGGCCTCGAGCGGCTCGCCGCCCGGCGGCACCACGAGCTGCGGCGTCGCCCGCCACGTCTCGTAGGCCTCGGGGTCGCGCACGGCGACCTCCGCGCGCGTGAGGCCCTCCCACTCGCCGAAGCTCATCTCGCGAAACGGAGGCGCCAGGCGCACCGGCAGCTTGTGCGGGGCGGCGATGGCCTCGGCCGAGTCGCGCGCCCGGACCAGCGGGCTCGCGTAGACGGCGCCCAGGAAGACACCGCTCAGCGCCCGGGCCACGGCCTCGCACTGCAGCCGGCCGCGCGGGGACAACGGGACGTCGCGCCCGCCCGTGAACCGCCGCTCGCGGGCCGAGTCCGTTTCGCCGTGCCGTACAGTGAAGAGCCTGACCGGTTTCACAACCCGGATAGTGTACATGGGAGCCCACCAAATGAGGCATCGGCGAGGCCGGCGCCGGCTGCAGCGTGCCGGGCTCTTGGCCGCGCTCGCGGTGGCCGGCTGTGGCGGCGAGTACCGGATCCGGCCCATCCAGCTCGAGGAAAGCGCCGCGCTCACCGTGGCCGCCGATCCCCTGCTCCAGCAGGTCGGCCTCGGCCGCTGCACCAAGGCCGTCACGCTCAACGACGTGCCGGCGCGCCAGCTGGAAGTCCTGCCGCCGTTCGACGAGTTCTGTCTCGGCTTCACCGTGAGCAGCGCGGCCATCGCGCTGCCGCCGGCGGAGCTGCGCGCGCTGATCGCCCACGGACTCGCGCACCTCGAGCTGGGCCACGCCACCCAGCTCGCCACGCCCAGCGGGAGCTCACGCTCCCGCGCGCGCGGCTACACCCAGGCCCGCACGCATCCCGCGGAGGAAGAAGCGGAGGCCGACCGGCGGGCGGCGGAACGGCTCACCGCCGCGGGCGGCACGACCGGGTGCGCGGGACTGGCGGAGGTGCTGGCGCGCGCCGCCGCCGAGGGGGAGCGCTGGAGCGACTGGACCGCCCAGCACCCGCTCACGCCCGCGCGGGCGAGTGCCGCGCGCGGACTGTGCACGGCGAGGCGCTAGGACTTCTCGGCGAAGACCTTCTGGGCGCCGCGCAGTCCGGCGCCGAAGTCGATGGGCTGGCCGAGGTCGGCGAGCACCTGCTCGAGGGCAGCGACCGCCACGATGATGTCGGTCTCGGCAGCGTAGCCCATGTGACCGATCCGGAAGATCTTGCCCTTCGTCGGACCCCGGCCGCCGTCGATGGTGATGTTGTGCTGGGTGGCGAAGCCCTCGACGACACGATCGGCATCGAGCTCGGCGGGCACCGCGACCGCCGTCAGCGCCGGGCTCGGCGTCGTCTTGGGAAACAGCGTGAGCCCGAGCGCCTCCGCGCCCGCGCGCGTCGCCCGCGAGAGGCGGTCGTGGCGGCGGAAGACGTTGACGAGCCCTTCGGCCTCGATCATTCGCAGCACCTCGCGCAGGCCCACCATGATCGACACGGCCGGCGTGAAGCGCGCCTCGTTCTTCGTCGCGTACTTCCGCTCCTCGCCGAGATCGAGGTAGAACCGCGGCAGCGTCGCGCGCGCGTGCGCGGCCCAGGCCTTGTCGCTCAGCGCCAGGAGGCCGAGACCCGGCGGGAGCATCAGTCCCTTCTGCGACGCCGAGACGACGACGTCCACGCCCCAGGCGTCCATCGGCAGATCGGCGATGCCGAGGCTCGAGACCGCATCGACGACGAGGATGGCCGGCGTACGCGCGGTGACCTCGGCGTAGCCGCGCACGTCGTGGAGCACCCCGGTCCCCGACTCGCTGTGCTGCACCAGCACCGCGCGCACGTCGGCATGCACGCGCAGGGCCTCGGCGATGCGCTCGGGCGGCACGGTGTCGCCGTGGGGCGCCGCCAGCTCGACGACGTCGAGCCGGAACGCCTTGGCGATGGCCAGCCAGCGCTGGGCGAACGCGCCGGCGTTGACGATCACGACGCGATCGCCGGCCGAGAGCGTGTTGACGACCGCCGCTTCCATCGCGCCGGTGCCCGAGCACGCCACCGGCAACACGTCCTGCGTCGTCTGGACGAGCCGCTTGAGACCGGCGCGGACCTCGAGGAAGAGCGCGGCGTACTCCGGCGTGCGATGGTGGATGATCGGCCGCGCCATGGCGAGCAGGACCTCGCTCGGTACCGGCGTCGGGCCGGGCGCCATCAGCTGGTACTTCTTCATCGCGCTCACGTCCTCCTCGTCGGCGGCGGAATCGGATTCGATAGTAGCACGCCGTCGCGCGCGGCCCCGGCGCGGCCGAGCGCGGTGACGAAGATCGCGTCGCGTCCGTCGGCGTGCGGCGCGAAGAAGCGCACCACCTCGGCGTCGTAGAACGTGAGCCCGCTAGCGCCGAAGCCCGTCGCGTACGCCGCGAGGTACGCGCGGCCGCCGGCCACGCCCGCTTCCAGGTTCGCCAGGCGATAGCCGCGCTCGCCCCACGCCCCCAGCGCGCCGTCGAGCGGCGCCAGGAAGTAGATCGTCGCCGCCGCGTCACCGCCGAGCGGCTGTTCGAGCGTGAGATACGCGGACTCGCGCCGGAACTCGCCGGCGCGGATCAGCTCCAGCCGCGGCCCCGGCGACACGGCATAGGCGCCGGGCGACACGCCCTCCACGGCGTTGACGATCACGTAGAGGTCGACGAGCCCGCCGGGCACGTCGGCGGC
>JBKPRI010000034.1:0-7961 GCA_046734515.1 Candidatus Methylomirabilota bacterium
AGGGCGAGCCGATGTCGGCGCTCGCCCGCATCGCCATGGACGATCACAAGCTCGTCAAGATCGAGCGCGGCGATACCGTGATCATGTCGTCGCGCATCATTCCCGGGAACGAGCAGCCGATCGGTGACGTCATCAATCACCTCTACCGGCGCGGCGCCGACGTCCTACACGAGCCGCTCGCCGGTCTGCACGTCTCGGGGCACGCGAGCCAGTCGGAGCTGCAACTCATGCTGCAGCTCACGCGCCCGCGCTACTTCGTGCCCGTGCACGGCGAGTATCGCCACCTGCTCGGCCACGCTCGGCTGGCCGCCTCCGTCGGTCTCACGCCCGAACGGGTCTTCCTGATCGAGGATGGCGCTGGCCTCGAGGTGACCAAGACCGCCGCGCGCGTGCTCGAGGGTTTGCCGGCCGGCCGCGTGCTGGTGGACGGCAAGGGCATCGGCGACGTCGGTGCGGTCGTCCTGCGCGATCGACAGATCCTGGCCGAGGACGGCGTCATCGCCGTCTCGCTCACCGTCGACGCCAAGGGCGAGCTGGTGGCGGGGCCGGAGATCGCCTCGCGCGGCGTGTTCTACATGAAGGAGAGCGAGGCGCTCGTCGAGGAGCTGCGCGCGGCGGTGACCGCCGCCCTCGCCGAGCGCACGCCCGAGGAGCCGTGGGACCGGGAGGTGATCGGGGCCCGCGTGCGCACGGCCGTGCGCCAGTTCGTCAACCAGCGCTTTCAGCGTAAACCCGTGGTCCTGCCCATGATCCTGGAGGTCTGATGCCGGCGACCGTCACCGTCGAGCCCGATGAGTCCCTACCGCCGAAGTCGCCGGCGCCGCGCGTGAAGAAGGCCAAGCGCAAGGCCGATGCGCGCCGCTGGATCCGCGAAGCGCGCGGCATCGTGGCCGTCGCCGTGGCCGGCTTCGCCATCGTCTCGCTGGCCGTGTTCGACCCCGCGGTGCCGCCGGGCGAGCAGGCCACCAGCGTGGGCCCGGTTGGCTGGTGGCTCGGCTGGGCGCTGTTCCGCGCACTCGGCTACGCGGGCTTCCTCGTGCCGATGCTGCTCGGCGCCTGGGGTATGTCGGCCTTCGCGCGCCCCAGGATCGCGCGCGGCTGGGTGCCGCTCGGCGGCCTCGGCGCGCTGCTGCTCGCCTCCGCCGGACTGCTGCAGCAGGCGGCCGACACGTTCGTCGCCGAGACCGTCACACGCGGGGGCATCCTCGCGACGGGCGGCTGGGTGGGCTGGGCGCTGACGTCCATCCTGCAGGCCACGCTCGGGCGCTTCGGCGCCTGGCTGGTGCTGCTGGCCGCCGTGCCCGTCGCCGTGCTGCTCGTCACCCAGGCCTCCTACGCAGCGGTGGTCCGGCTGGTGGCGGCGCGCGTGGCGCGGCTGCGGCGCGCGCGGCGCGCAGCGGCGCGCACGGCCACGCCGAAGCTGGTGCTCGACACGAGCGCGTCCGCCGCTCTGGCGTCACCGCTGTCGGACGCGCTCGAGGCGGCGGAGCCGGTGCCGGCGCTGCCCGTCGTCGTCGAGCCCGCCAAGCCGCGCGGGCGCCTGATGGAGCAGGGCCTCGCCTGGCAGGAGACGTTCGACTTCGGCAAGGGCGGCGCGCAGTCGTTCCAGCTGCCGCCCGTCGGCCTGCTCAAGCCGCCGCCGCCCGAGGAGCTCAAGCGCACGCGCGAGGAGCTGCAGGACAACGCCGAGGTCCTGCGCCGCAAGCTGCAGGACTTCGAGGTCGACGGGCGCATCGTGCAGGTGAGCCCGGGCCCGATCATCACGTCCTACGAGTTCGAGCCCGCCGCCGGCGTGAAGGTGAGCCAGGTGGTGAACCTGGCCGACGACCTCGCCCTCGCCCTCAAGGCGGCCTCCGTGCGCATCGTGGGGCCGATCCCCGGGCGCGGCACCGTGGCCATCGAGGTCCCCAACGACAGCCACAGCATGGTGTACCTGCGCGAGATCTTCGTCTCGCCGGAGTTCGCCGAGTCCAAGGGTAAGCTGCCGCTGGCGCTGGGCAAGGACGTCAACGGCCAGGCGGTCGTCGCCGACCTGACGGCGATGCCGCACCTGCTCATCGCCGGCGCCACGGGCAGCGGCAAGTCGGTCGGCCTCAACGCGATGATCTGCTCGATCCTCTACAAGGCCACGCCGGCCGACGTGCGCTTCCTGATGATCGATCCCAAGCGCCTGGAGCTGTCCGTCTACGAGGCGATCCCGCACCTGCTGGCGCCGGTCGTCACCGACGCCAAGGAGGCCGCGGCCCGGCTGCGCTGGATCGTCGGCAAGATGGACGAGCGCTACAAGACGCTGCAGGCCAAGCAGGTGCGCAACATCGAGGGCTACAACCGTGCCGTCTCTGCCGAGGAGCGGCTGCCCTACTGGGTGGTGGTCGTCGACGAGCTGGCCGACCTCATGATGGTCTCGGCCGGTGACGTGCAGACGTCCCTGGTGCGCCTGGCCCAGATCGCGCGCGCGGTCGGAATCCACCTGATCATCGCCACGCAGCGCCCGTCGGTCGACGTCGTGACGGGTCTGATCAAGGCGAACTTCCCCACCCGCATCGCCTTCCAGGTCGCGTCCAAGGTGGACTCGCGCACCGTGCTCGACGGCAACGGCGCCGAGCAGCTGCTCGGCAAGGGCGACATGATCTACGTGCCGCCGGGGGCCAACAAGCAGATGCGCGTGCACGGCGCGTGGGTCGCCGACGACGAGGTGAAGGGGATCACCGAGTTCCTGCGCAAGCAGGGCACGGCGGTCTACGAGGAAGTCCACCTGCCGTCGGAGGCCGACGGCGGCGACGAGGGCGAGGGTGGCGCCGACCGGGACGATCTCTACTGGGACTGTGTACGGCTGGTCATCGGTCAGCGGCAGGCGTCGATCTCGTTCCTGCAGCGGCGCATGAGCCTGGGCTATCCGAAGGCCGCCCGGTTCATCGACATGATGGAGCAGGACCGGATCATTGGTCCCGGCCAGGGGGCCAAGCCGCGCGAGATCCTCGTGGGACCGGAGTTCCTCGCCAAAGCGGGGCGCTGACGTGAGGGGGTGGATCGCGGGCGCCGCGCTGGCGCTCGGCTGCCTGGCCGCGCTGCCGGCCGCCGCGGTGGATCGTGCGGACGTCATGCGGCCCTGCAAGCGCGCCGACCTGATCGGCGTTTGGCGCGTGCTCCGGCTCGGCGTGACCGGCGGCGCCGTCGACCGGACGGATCCGGCCTTCCTGCCGCACCAGCGCTACGTGTTCCACTCCAACGCCACGATGGCGCACGCCACGCAGGATGTGCCCTTCACCGCCGACGAGCAGCGCGCGCTCCTCAAGACACCGACGACCGCGACGTGGGCCATGGAGACCGAGGGCCGTCTGGTCCGCCAGCGCGACGGCGCGGCCGTCGTGGACAAGGCCGACTGCCGCGTGATCCTGCACGCCGTGAAGGACCCCAAGACGAGTCAGCCGACGGCGCAGATCGGGGACATCCTGCTCACCGAGGAAGGCGCCGACCGGCGGCCGACCGCCCGCCGCCTGCTGCGCCGGATCAGAGGACTCGCGGACTAGCTACGCGGTTCGGGCAAGTGCCGCCAGGTACGGCTCGCGCGGCGGCGCCGACAGGGCCGTGGCGCCCCACGGCATGGCGGCGGCCAGGCGGCTCAGCGCGATCTTCTCCCACGTCTCCCACAGGAACGCACGCGCCGAGGTGAGCATGTCCGCCAGCTCGGCGTCATCGGGCGCCCCTTGCATGGCACGTGTCAGTCCTGCCACCGCCCGCGTCAGGATAGTCACCCGGCGCTCGAGGTCGAGCTCCGCCCGCGCGCCCTCGAGCAGGGTGCGGCCGACGGCGAGCGGGGAGGGCGGCGGCGGCAGCGGCTTCGCGACAGGCGCCGGCAGCTGGGCAATCGCGGGCGCCGCCGGCGCCTGGGACGACGCGCGGGGACTGGCGCGCCGACGCGAGACCGGGGGCCACAGGACGTCGAGGATACCGAGGACGAGGAAGCCGCAGGCCGTCAGGCTTCCGATCAGGAGGGCCACCTCTTCGCGCGGCAGCAACTCCACGCTCGCCATTTAAGGCGAGTGCGCGCGCCCCGTCAAAGAAATTCGTCGCTCAGACGGGCGACAGCCGGCCGGCGGCGGGTAGCGTGATGCGGAAGGCAGCGCCGCCCTCGCGCCGGTTCTCGGCGATGAGGGTGCCGCCGAAGGCGTCGACGATGCCCGCCGAGATGGCGAGGCCGAGACCGGTGCCGCCGACCTTGGTCGTGTAGAAGGGCTCGAAGACGTGGGGCAGTACGTTGGGCGCGATGCCCGGCCCGGTGTCACGCACCTCGAGGATGACGCGCCCGTCGAGAGCCCGCCCGCTGATCGTGATCTCCCGCCGGCCGGCGCTGTGGCGCAGCTCGTCCTGCGCGTTGCCGACGACGTTGAGCAGGACCTGCAGCAGCTGATAGCGGGAGCCCAGCACGGTGGGCAGCGTGTCCGGCGCGTCGATCTCCAGGGCGATGCCGTCGCGCCGGATCTCGACCGCCTTGAGCTGCGCGAGCTGGCGCACGATGTCGGCCGGCGCCACCGGCTCGCGCTCGGGCGCGGGGCGCTGCGCCATGTCGAGCGTGGTGCGCACGATCCGCATCGCGCTCTCGCAGGCCTGCTCGGCCTGATCGAGGTGCGAGGCGGCCTCCGGCAACAGCGGGCGCCCGCTGCGGCGGGCGAGCCAGAGGTGGCCGAAGGCGCCCTGGAGCGCGTTGCGCACCTCGTGCGTGACGCCGGCCACGACCTCGGCGAGCACGAAGCGGCGGGCCGCGCCCTGGATCTCCACGTTGAGCTTCAGCGATTCGCCGTGGGCGCGCTCGAGCTCGTCGTAGAGCCGGGTGAGCTGCTGCCGGCTGACCTGGTAGGCCTCGGCCAGCAGCGCGGCCAGCGAGCCGACGATGTTGACGACCAGCAGGTTGAACGCCGCGATCAGCCAGGCGTCGGGCAGCGGCTGCTGCGTGAAGGGCAGCCGGTACACGAGCTGGAGGGCCACCACCGCCAGGTAGCTCACCGTGGCAAACACCGTGGCCAGCACGGCGGCGCGCGCGGAGAAGACGAACGCCGTGTAGATCGGCACGATCGTGTAGACGCCGATGTACTGGGCGGCACCGAGCCCGCCGGCGCCGTAGAGGCCGATCGTCATGAGCGTCACGTCCACGAGCAAGCGCACGTACGCCTGCGCGCGCAGCGCCACACCGGTGCGGATCGCCAGGTAGTACGGCACGTTCAGCACGAGCCCGATGAAGGCCGTGAGGCGGATGATCGAGCTCATGGCGTGGTCGGAGGCGACCGCCTCGTTGAAGAGCAGCAGCAGCGAGGTGACCGTGACGCGCACGGCGAATTCCTGGCGCAGTCGGCGCCGGCGGCGCTCGCCGGCCTGCGGCGGCGGCAGCGCGGACTCGACCGGGGGCGTAGGGCGCACGGCAGCGACGGGCGCCTGGACGGGTGGCGGCGGGCTCACGCGCGACAGCCGGGCGGACGTGCGCTTGCTCACGGCGGCCAGGGGGGTGCAAGCCCGACACCACGGCTCCGTGCCGTGCAACATGCCGACATCACGACGTTTTGATGACGAGCCGGACCGCCTCAGCGGTCAGTTTTTGTCCACGTCTCGGCTGCGAAGCGACCAGGTGATATGGTGACCGCCGTGCCGCCGGAAAAACTGATCCTCGTCGTGGACGACGAGCCGACCGTGCGCGAAGTGCTGGTCGCCTTCTTCCGCCACGAGTACGGACCGCGCGGCTACGACGTGGAGACGGCCGCCGACGGCGCGGAGGCCGTGGCCGCCGTGCGCCGCCGCCGGCCGTCGCTGGTGCTGCTCGACATCGAGATGCCCGGGATGGACGGCGTCGCGGCGCTGCGCGGCATCCGCGCCATCGATCCGCGCATTCCCGTCATCATGGTCACGGGCAACGAGAGCACGCGGGTCGCGGGCGAGGTGATCAAGGACGGGGCCTTCTCGTACCTGCCGAAGCCGGTGAAGATCCAGTACCTCGACCACCTCGTCGCGAGTGCCCTGCATCAGGCGCGGATCCGAACCCGGTAGACGATCTTCGTCGCGCCGTCCTTGGCCACGGGCACCTGGAACTTCAAGGTGTGCGCCTCGGGCTTCTCGAACGTGTGCGTCGCGTGCACCACCTGCCAGTCGCCGGGCACCGGCTCGATGACGGTCACCGTCTGCTCCTGCGGCTTGTGGTTGCGCAGCGAGATCTCCCACTCGACTTCCCAGAGCCCGGAGCCGATCTTGCGGAAGTCCTTCTGCGTGCGCTCGCCCACCACGTCGAAGGCGTCGCCGAGCTTGATCTTCACGCGCTCGTCCTTGGGCGTATGCTCGATCCAGTCCTCGCCGATGAGCTGCTGGCTGCCGCCGGCGTCGGCCTTGTAGACGCGCACCTTGCCCTTGGGCAGAGGCACGCCCAGCCGGTTGTCCGCGCTGTTCTTGAGCTCGAGCAGGACCGCGACCTTCTGATTCCCGATCGGCACGCCGTACGAGTTGCGGTAGTAGTCCTGGGCGCCGTAGTAGACGAGGTGCTTGGTGACCGGCACCTCGGCGGCGCTCATGAGGGCCAGCTGCTTGGTCTGCTGGTTCTTGATCGTCGTGCGGCCGTCGAGCGTGTAGAGGTGGTACTCGAAGAAGCCCTCGGCCGCGAAGTCGCGCGAGGCGTCCTGCACGGCCGCGGCCTTGGCGGCCAGCTCCAGCATCCGATTCTCGCGCCGCTGGTCGCGCGCGCGATTGAGGTCGCCGGCCACGAGCTTGAGGGCCGCGTTGGCGTACGTCGCCCCGGTCTTGTTGTCGATGGTGACCCAGCCGGTGAGATCGCTCGTACGGTCGTCGGCGCCGACGACCATCACGTAGTCGGCCTTCCACGTGATCCCCGCGGTGAGATACGACGCCTCCACCTTCTGCGCCGCCGGCGTCTGGTTGCGCAGCAGCCACACCAGCGTGGGCTTGGACACGAGGTTGTCGGGCAGCGAGGGCAGCACGAGCCGGCCGGAGTAACCGAGGTGGATCTGGCCGTTGATCTCGAACACCGGGCCCGCGGTCGACAGCAGGCGCGCCTCGTGGAAGGTGCCGTCGGACTGGTAGAGCCGCACCACCTTGCCGACGTACTTCTCGAGCAGCTTCTCGCTGGACAGCAGGTCGTACTCGTAGTTCTGCTCCAGGATCTTGAGCCCGGCCGGATCGGTGAGCGAGCGCAGGTGGACGGACGTGGGGTCGATGAGCGCGGCCACGTCCATGAACTGCGCCTCGCCGAGCCCGGCGGGCAGGCGCACCTCGCGCACGTCCTTCACGAGGCCGAGGTTGCCGTTGTAGACCGTCACCATCACGTCTTTCTGCATCTCGCGGGTGACGGCCAGGGTGGCGGCAATCGCCGGGGTGCCGGCGAGCAGGCTGAGGGCGAGCGTGAGCGCGATGGCGCGCGATGTCATGGAGGTCTCCTCCCGTCCGTTGGACCGGAAGGCGGGCGAAAAGTTCCGGGCAGCCCCCTCAGGGGGTCAGCTGCAGACCGATGCGAACGCTGTCGGGCAGCTCGGCGGGCTGGCGCAGGACCCGCAGCGTGCCGAGCCGGGCGAGATCGCCGGTGAGCATGTTGTACGCGTCACGCGGCACCATGATCTCGAACGCAGCCGGCGCGGTGCCGGGCACCATCGCGCCGCCCAGGCGCTCGACGATGGAGGCCACCGCGGGCTCCGCGGCGGCGCGGTCGCCGACGGTCAGGGTGAGCTCGACGCTGGGCGGCACCCGCACCGCCAGCCTCTGGACCTGGCCCCCGCCGTCGCGCTCGGCTTCCTTCGCAAGCTTGTCCTGACGCTTGAGCCGCGACTCGCCGAACGACTCGGGCGCCGTCGCCGCCACCGCACCGCTCTTCGGCACCGGCGGCGCCGCCGGGGCGGCGGCCGGCGGCGCGGCGCCCACGCTGACCGCGTTCTCCCGTGCGGGGTCGGTGGTCTGCTGGCGGCGCGCCGCGA
>JBKPRI010000035.1:0-15640 GCA_046734515.1 Candidatus Methylomirabilota bacterium
GGCCAGCGCCTGGCGCGCCAGGGCCACGGCGCGCCGCACCTTGAGCGCCGCGCCGGCCCCCATGGCGTTGTAGTCCTCCTGGAGACCCGACGTGGGACCGGAATCGACGGACGCCGGGTGCGTGAGCGTCTTCAGCTCGGCGACGAGCGCGGCCGCCGTGTACTGCGCGATCATGTACCCCGAGTTCACGCCGCCGCCGTGGGCCAGGAACGGCGGCAGCCCCTCGTTCGTCAGCGGATTCACCAGCCGGTCGCAGCGGCGCTCGCTGATGCCGGCGAGCTGCGCGAGGCCGATGGCCAGCGTGTCGAGCGCCAGGCCGAGCACCTCGCCGTGGAAGTTGCCACCGCTCAGCACGGCCTCGTCGGCGGGAAAGATCAGCGGGTTGTCGGAGACCGCGCCCAGCTCGCGCTCGATGATGGCGCGCGCGAAGCCGATGGCCTCGCGCGCCGAGCCGTGCACCTGCGGCATGCAGCGCAGGCTGTAGGCGTCCTGCACGCGCGTGCAGTCACGGTGCGACTCGATCACGCCGCTGTCCGCGGTGAGTGCGCGGAGGTTCGCGGCGACCGTCTGCTGGCCGGGATGCGGGCGCAGCGCGTGGATGCGCGCGTCGAAGGCCGCATTGGTGCCCATCAGGGCCTCGAGCGACATCGCGCCGGCGACGTCGGCCAGCCGGGCCAGGCGGGCGGCGTCGAGAACTGCGAGCGCGCCGAGCCCGGCCATCAGGTGCGTGCCGTTGAGGAGCGCGAGCCCTTCCTTGGTCTCGAGCACCAGCGGCGTCACGCCGGCCGCGCGCAGCGCGTCGGCCGCCGGCACGCGGCGGCCATCGCGCCACGCCTCGCCCTCGCCGATGAGGCACGCGGCCACGTGGGCGAGCGGCGCGAGATCGCCCGAGGAGCCCACCGACCCCTGCTCGGGAACCACCGGGTGCACGCCGCGGTCGAGACACGCCACCAGCGTCTCGACGACGAGCGGACGCACGCCGGAGGCGCCGCGCGTGAGCGAGGCCGCCAGCAGCAGGAGCATCGCACGTGTCTCCGGCTCGCCGAGGGGCGCGCCCACGCCGGCCGCATGGCTGAGGACGAGGTTGCGCTGCAGCGCCGCGCGCTGCGCCGGCGGGATGACGACGTCCTTCAGCTTGCCCACGCCGGTGGTGATGCCGTAGATCGGCTCCGCCCCGGCGGCGAGGCGATCGACGAAGGCGCGGCCGGCGCGCAGGCGCTCGACCGCGGCCGGCGCCAGCGTCACCCGCCGGCGCTGCCGCGCGACGCTCTCGACATCATCGAGGGTCAGCGGGCCGCCGTCGAGCGCGACGGTCACCGCGACCCGCCCTTCGTCAGTCCGCGCATGGCGAGAGCGCGCGCTCCATCTCGATGACGCCGAGCTGAGGATGGAAGGGGTGCGCGTCGCGCCGCCCGGTCGGCGTGAAGCCCATGGCCGTGTAGAGCCTCGTGGCCGGGCCGTTACCCTCGGTGACCCAGAGCCCGATCCGCTGGAAGCCCTTCTCGCGCGCCCAGTCGACGACCGCCGCCGTCAGCGTACGTCCCGCACCGCTGCCACGCGCCGCGGGATCGACCCACATGCCACCCACGTGCGGCACGTCGGGCCGCTCGCGCTGCAGGATGCCGAACGCCATGCCGATCGCGCGATTCTCGGCTTCGGCGACGAACATCACGTTGCGGGTGGTCAGCGACGCCGTCAGCTCGTCCCAGTACGTCTGGGGTTTGGCGCTGATCTCGGCGTGCGTGTGGGCAAAGGCCGTCGGCGCGTCGGCCAGGGCGCGCAGGCGCAGATCCTTGAGCAGGAACGCCTCGTCAGCGTGCAGGCGCCGGACCTTCACGTGGTGACGCCCGGCAAATCCAGGTGATGGCGCCTCGCCGCCGCGAGCGCCTCGGGATAGCCGGCGTCGGCGTGGCGCATGATGCCGGTGCCGGGATCGGTCGTCAGCACGCGCTCGAGGCGCCGCGCGGCGTCCGACGAGCCGTCGGCCACGACCACCATGCCGGCGTGCAGCGAATAGCCGATGCCCACGCCGCCGCCGTGGTGCACGCTGACCCACGTCGCGCCGCTCGCGGTGTTGAGCAGCGCGTTCAGGATCGGCCAGTCGGCAATGGCATCGGAGCCGTCGCGCATCGACTCCGTCTCGCGGTTGGGCGAGGCCACCGAGCCCGCGTCGAGATGATCGCGCCCGATGACGATGGGCGCCTTCACGCGGCCCGACGCCACCAGGTCGTTGAAGATCTTTCCGGCCTTCGCGCGATCGCCGTAGCCGAGCCAGCAGATACGCGCGGGCAAGCCCTGGAAGCGCACGCGCTCGCCGGCCAGTGTCAGCCAGCGCACCAGGTGCTCGTTGTCGGCGAAGGCCTCCAGCAGCGCGCGGTCGGTTGCGAAGATGTCCTCGGGATCGCCGGAGAGGGCCACCCAGCGGAACGGCCCCTGCCCCTCGCAGAAGAGCGGCCGGATGAACGCGGGCACGAAGCCGGGATATGCGAAGTCGGACACCCCGGCGTTCTCGGCCTCCCGTCGGAAGTTGTTGCCGTAGTCGAAGAGGATCGCGCCCGAGCGCTGGAAGTCGAGCATCGCGCGCATCTGGGCGGCGATCGACTCGTACGCACGCCGCGCGTACTCCTTCGCGTCGCGCGCGCGGAGCGCGGCGGCCTCGGCCACCGATAGCCCGGCCGGGATGTAGCCGTTGAGCATGTCGTGCGCCGAGGTCTGGTCGGTCACCGCGTCGAACCGCACGCCGCGGCGCGCGAGCTCGGGGTGCACCTCGGCGGCATTGCCGTGCAGCGCGATCGACAGCGGCGTGCGCGCACGGCGCGCGTCCTCCGCCCACCGCAGCGCCTCGTCGAGCGAGTCGGTCATGCGATCGACGTACTGCAGCGTCAGGCGCCGCTCGATGCGCTCGCGATCGATCTCCACGAAGAGCCCGACCCCGCCGTTGAGCGTGACGGCCAGCGGCTGGGCGCCGCCCATGCCGCCGAGGCCGGCCGAAAGCACGAGGCGCCCGGCCAGCGTGCCGCCGAAGTGCGCGCGCGCGCAGGCGCCGAACGTCTCGTACGTGCCCTGCAGGATGCCCTGGGTACCGATGTAGATCCACGAGCCGGCGGTCATCTGGCCGTACATCGTGAGGCCCATCGCCTCGTACTTGCGGAAGTGCGCCCAGTCGCCCCACTCGGGGACCAGCAGCGAGTTGGCGATGAGCACGCGCGGTGCATCGGCGTGTGTACGGAAGACCCCCACGGGCTTGCCCGATTGCACCAGCAGCGTCTCGTCGGCCTCGAGCCGGCGCAGCGTGGCCACGATGCGGTGGTACGCCTCCCAGCTCCGCGCCGCCTTGCCGGAGCCGCCGTAGACCACGAGGTCCTGCCAGCGCTCGGCCACGTCGGGATCGAGGTTGTTCATGAGCATGCGCAGAGCGGCCTCCTGCGGCCAGCCCTTGCACGACCGAGCCGATCCCCGCGGCGCGCGGATCGGCTCGGCCGGTGCGCCGGCGCTCACTGGATCACCTCGTCGGCGCGCGCCAGCAAGACCCGCGGAATGGTGATGCCGATCTCTCGCGCTGTCTTCAGATTGAGGACGAACGTGAACTTCGAGGGGCGCTCCACCGGGAGGTCCCCGGCGCTGGCGCCTCGCAGCACGCGGTCGACGTAGCCGGCGAGCTGGCGCCACATGGCGGGAAAGTCCGGTCCATAGCCGAGCAGCCCACCGTCGGCGGGGAACGTGGAGAAGGGGCTGATCGACGGCCACCGATGCTGCCGCGCCAGGTCCGCCAGCCGTCGGCTCGCCTGGAAGACGACCGGCGCCGTGAGCAGCACGACGGCCTGCACTCGCTCGGCCGCGAGCGCCTTCATCGCCGGCTCGGCATCGTCCTCGCGGCGGATGGCGCGCTGAACGAGCGTGATGCGCGCCGCCCGCGCGGCGGCCTGCGCCTCGGCGAGCTGCGGACCGCCGACGCGATCATCCCACACGATTCCGACACGCTCGACGTCCGGCAGGATGTCGCGCGTGAACTGCAGCTGCTTGCCCGCGATCTCCGGCAGATCCATCCAGATGCCGGTGACCAGCCCGCCGGGGCGTCCGAGGCTCTTCACGAACCCGCTCTTGACCGGATCGGACTCCAGGTCGAGGGCCACGACGGGAATCGCGGGTGCGACCCGCATGGCGGCACGGAGGCGGTTGGCGCCGGCCACGACGATCACGTCGATCGGGCCGCGCGCCACGTCCTCACGGAGGCGCGCCTCGGTCTGCTCCTCGCCCGTGCGGCGCCACTCGAATACGAGCGTGCGGTCCTCCACCCACCCGCGCTCGCGCAGGGCCTCGAGCACCAGCTTGAGCAGATCACTCGTCGCGTAGAGCACGACGCGGCGCGGGCGTCGCTCCTGCGCGCGAGCCGGCCACGCGCCGGCCAGGGTCAGCGCGGTCCCCACGATGAGGGAGCGTCGAGTCGTCGCCAGCACGCGGCGACCGTCAGACGCCCATGATGAAGTAACCGCAGTCGACGTGGAGGACCTCGCCCGTGATGCCGGAGGCCATCGGCGAGGCCAGGAAGAGGGCGGTGTCGCCGACCTCGCGAAGCTCGACGTTGCGCCGCAGCGGTGCCTTCTCGGCGTGGTGCTTGAGCATGCCGGTGAAGCCGCGGATGCCGCGCGCGGCCAACGTGTTGACCGGCCCCGCGGAGATCGCGTTCACGCGGATGTTCTTCGGGCCGAGGTCGGCGGCCAGGTAGCGCACGGAGGCTTCCAGCGAGGCCTTGGCCACGCCCATGACGTTGTAGCCGGCCGCCACCTTCTCGGCGCCGTAGTACGTCATCGCGATGATCGAGCCGCCGCCGCCGCGCTCCATCAGCGGCGCTGCGGCCCGGGTCACCGCCACCAGGGAGTAGGCGGACACGTCGTGCGCCACGCGGAAGCCCTCGCGCTCGGTCGACAGGAAATCGCCCTCGAGGTCTTCCTTGCGCGCATAGGCGACGGAGTGCACGACGGTGTCGAGCCGGCCGAAGTCACGCGCCACGTTCTCGAACACGGTCGTGACGTCCGCGTCGGCGCCGACGTCGCACGGGTAGAGCGGGGAGCCCGCTAGTGTCGCCGCGAGCTCTTCCACGTTCTCCTTCAGCCGCTCGCCCTGGTAGGTGAACGCCAGCTTCATTCCCGCGCCCGCCAGCGCCTGGGCGATGGCCCAGGCGATCGAGCGCTTGTTGGCCACACCGAGCACGATGCCGGTCTTGCCGTCGAGCATGGCCCATAGAGTACCGCAGCCGCGCGCTATACTCCGGAACCATGCGCCTCGGGATCGTCCTCGCCGGCTTCACGTCCGCCCCGCTTGCCGACTTCATCGCCGCGGCCCGGGAGGCGGAGACGCGCGGCTATCACACCGCCTGGCTCGGCGAGGTGTCGGGCTACGACGCCATCGTGATGTCGACCGTGGTGGCGACCCACACCGAGACGCTCCACGTGGCCAACGGCGTGCTGCCCGTGCAGACGCGCACCCCGGTGATCCTGGGCATGGCCACGGCGTCGCTCAACCACCTGGCGCCCGGACGCTTCGCGCTCGGCATCGGGCTCTCCAGCAAGACGATCGTGGAGCAGTGGCACGGGCTCAGCTTCACGCCCTCGCTGGCCCAGATCCGCGAGACCGTGGAGATCGTACGCAAGGTCGCCAGCGGCGAGCGCGTCGCCCACGAGGGCAAGCATTACCGCGTGAAGGGCTTCCGCCTGACGAGCCCGCCACCGAAGGCGCCGGTGCGCGTCTACCTGGCCGCGCTCGGACCGGAGATGCTGGAGCTGGCCGGCGAGATCGCCGACGGCGTGCTGCTCAACTGGATCCCGCCCGAGGCCGTGCCGGCCTCGATCGAGCACCTGAAGACCGGCACGCGCAAGGCCGGCCGCACGCTCGAGGGCTTCGAGATTGCCTCGTTCGTGCGCACGTGCGTCACCGATGACGCCGCCGCCGCGCGCGAGACGCTGGCCCGCGACATCACGGGTTACGCGACCGTGGACGTCTACGCCTCCTTCTTCCGCACCGCCGGCTATCCGGACGAGGTCGCGCAGGTCGGCGCCGCCTGGAGCGCGGGGGACCGCAGCGGAGCCGTCAAGAAGGTCTCGCCGCGGATGCTCGACGGGCTCGGCGTGGTGGGCGATGAGGCGTTCTGCCGCGCGCGCATCGCGGAGTTCGCGGCTTCGGGGCTCACCCAGCCCGTGATCGTGCCGTTCGCGCCGCCGGGCGCCGATCGCGCCGCCCTCCTGCGCACGCTGCGCGCGTTTCCCTGAGCCGATGGCCCTGAGCGTCCTGGGCGTCATTCCTGCCCGCCTGGCGTCCACGCGCTTGCCGCGCAAGGTGCTGCGGCCGCTGGCCGGCCGTCCGCTGGTGGCGTGGGTCTTCGACGCTGCGCGGAAGGCCCCCGACCTCGCCGACGTGGTGGTGGCGACCGACGCCACCGAGGTCATGGACGTGTGCGGCAATCTCGGCATCCCGGCCGTGCTCACGTCGGCCGATCATCCCTCGGGCACCGATCGCGTGTGGGAAGTCGCGCAGGCACGCGCCGCCGACGTCTACGTCAACATCCAGGGCGACGAGCCGTTCGTCACCGCCGGACACATCGCGAAGCTGGTCGAGCCCTTCCGCCGTGACGGCGGCACGCAGGTGAGCACGCTCTGCATCCGCGCCACCCCGGACGAGATCGACGCGCGCCAGGTCAACAAGGTCGTGTTCGGGGCCAACGGTCGCGCGCTCTACTTCTCCAAGTACGGCATCCCGTACGACCGGGACAACCGCGGCGCCGTGCGCTACAAGCACGTCGGCCTCTACGCGTACACGCGCGCCGCGCTCGACGCCTTTCACCGCCTGCCCCCCAGCGTGCTCGAGCGCACCGAGGGCCTGGAGCAGCTCCGTTTCCTGGAGCACGGCATCCCGATCACCGTGATGGAGACGGCCGAGACCACCATCGGCGTCGATACGGAGGAGGACCTGCGCGCCGCCGAGGCGCGCCTGACCGAGCGCCGCTGATGCGCTGGGTGATCCTGGCGCTGATCGTCCTCGCCCAGACGGTGGCGAACATCGGCCCTCTCGGCATCCCCGCCATCGCCTCGCTCATCCGCGACGACCTGGGCCTGACGCTCGCGCAGGCCGGCTCGTTCCTCTCCGCGTACTACATCGGCCCGGTGACGATGTCGCTGTTCGGCGGGATCCTGGCCGACCGCTGGGGCACCGCGCGCACGCTCGTGCTCGGCCAGGCCATCATCGCGGTCGGCCTGCTCGCGGCCAGCGTGGCGCCGACGTACGGCGTGTTCGTGGCGCTGCTGATCGTCGCCGGCGTGGGCTACGGCGCCCTCAACCCGACGTCGACGACGGCCGCGATGTCGTGGTTCCCGCCGCGCCAGCGTGCCACCGTCGTCGGCCTCAAGCAGGTCGGCCTGCCCTTCGGCGGCATGCTCGGTGCGGCCACGCTACCCGCGCTGGCGCTCACCCTGGGGTGGCGCGGCGCCGTCGCCGCCAGCGCGGTGGCCATCGGCGCCTGCGCGATCGCGTCCGCCGCGATCTATCGCGATCCGCCCGACGAGATCGCGGCGCGCCGGACGACGACCGCGCGCGGCGCGCTGCGCTCGGTGCTGCGCACGCGCGATCTCTGGCTCGTGGCCGCCGCCACCGCCGTCTTCGCGGCGATGCAGACCGTGTGGATGGCGTTCCTGGCGCTCTACCTGCAGGGCGTGGTCGGCCTCTCGCTGCTGGCGGCCAGCCGCTATCTCGCCCTCGCGCAGGGCGGCGGCGTGCTCGGGCGCGTGGCCTTCGGCATGCTGTCCGATCGTGTCTTCGCGGGGCAGCGGCGCACGCCGCTGGCGATCGCCGGCTGCACCTCGGCGCTCTGCTCGATCGCCATCGCCTTCACCGGCCCGGGCACCTCGGCGGTCTGGCTGGGCGCGCTCGCGCTGCTGTTCGGCTTCGCCGGCATCGGCTGGAACGGCGTGCAGCACACGCTGATGGCCGAGCTCGCCGGCCCGGGCGCCGCCGCCACCGCCGTGGGCCTCGGCCTGGCGGTCTCCTCGGCCGGCGTCATGCTGGGGCCGGTGGTCTTCGGCTGGCTCGTGCAGAACGCGGGCGGCTATCGCGGCCCCTGGCTCGCGCTGGCCGTGAGCATGGCCGTCGGACTCGGGGTCCTGGCCCTGGTGCGGGAGCGCCGGGCCCTGCCCTGAGGGCGTAAATACGCCGCCCGCGGGCCGCGTCCTACCTGGCGAGTCCGGCAGAGAGACGCCGGCTCAGATGGAGGAACGCTTCGATGAGAACGCTCTCATTCAAGACTGTCGCGCTCGGCGCGCTGGCCGTGGCCCTGGTGGCCGGCGGCGCCTACGCCGCCGATCCGCCCGCCGCGCCGCAGGAGCAGCAGCAGCACCAGCGCGGCGCGTGGCTACAGAAGAAGCTCGGCCTGAGCGACGTGCAGGCGCAGCAGATCCGCGAGATCCAGGCGAAGGACTTCGCCAGTCAGAAGCAGAACTGGCAGGCGCTGCGCCAGGCGCAGGGCGAGCTACGCCGGCTGGCGCTCTCCGGTGCCGACTCGCGCACCCTCGCCGCCAAGCAGACCGAAGTGCAAAACCTGCTCAACCAGACCGTCCAGGCGCGCGTGAACACGCTCACGCAGATCGGGCCGATCCTGTCGCCCGAGCAGCGCGAGGCCTACGCCAAGATGATGGACCACGGCCCGCGCCGTCACGGGCACATGAAGCGGAACGCGCCCACCACTCAGCAGCCATCGTAGGACGATGGGGGGCCTCACGGCCCCCCAATTTCCCGCTCACGACGATTCCTTGCGCTCGCTCTCGATCGGATAGGGCAGCGCGATGCCCTCGGCGCGCAGACGGCGCAGGACGCGCTTGCGGAGCTCATGCTGGACCAGGTACTGGTCGACGAAGCTCGCCACCTGGCAGGAGAGCGTGAAGTCCAGGCCGTAGAGCCCGAAGCCGGGAATCAGGCGCACGGCCGGCGGCGGATCCGCCAGCAGCCCCGTGAGCTCGCCCGCCGCCTTCTTTGCCTCGTCGACCACCACAGCCTCGACGCGCTCGGGGTCACTGCCGTAGGCGACGCTCACCGGCACCGCGAGCGCCAGGCGCCGCTCGGGCATGTCGTAGTTGACGATGATCGACTCGGCCACGCGCTTGTTCGGCACGATCACCACGTTGTTGCCGAGCGTGCGCACGCGCGTGGAGCGCCAGCCCACGTCGACCACGTACCCCTCGATGCTGTCGGCGATCTTCACGTAATCGCCCACGCGGATCGGGCGATCGGCCAGCAGGTGCACGCCCGCGAACAGATTCGACAGCGTGTCCTGCAGCGCGAGGGCGACGGCGAGACCGCCCACGCCGAGGGCCGTGAGCAGCGGCGTGATCTTCACGCCGAGCACGTCGAGCAGGATCAGCCCGCCGATGACGAGGACGAACACGCGGACCGCCGCGCGCGCCAGCCCGGTGACGCCGACGCCGAGCGCGCGCCGCTCGCCGGCGGCCGCCACCAGCGCGCCGAGCACGCCGGCGACCGTGAACGTCGCCGACAGGATGACCGCCGCCTCCAGCACGAGGTTCAGCTGCGCCGCCATGCGCGGCGGCAGCAGCACGGGGTCCACCGTCTGGATCGCCACGAAGAGCCCGACGACGATGCACCACAGCATCGACGGGAAGCGCACGGCGGCCAGCAGGACGTGGAGCGCGTTGGTCGGCCCCAGCCATTGGCGGAGCGCGCGCACGAGCGCGGCACGGAAGAGCAGCGCGCTGACGGTGACGACGAGGGCGGTCACGCCGGGCCAGAAGAGCTGCCGCATGCGAGCATGCTATCGTACCTGCGCTGTGGCCTCGCGCGTGTTCTACGGCTGGATCGTCGTCGCCGCCTCGGCCGCCATCGTCTGCGTCGGCATGGGCTCGCTCTTCTCGCTGGGCGTCTTTCTCAAGCCGATGGCCGAGTCGATGGGCTGGAGCCGCGGCGCGATCTCCTCGGTCGCGCTCCTCAACTGGATCGCCATGGGGCTCGGCTCGTTCGTGTGGGGCGCGCTGTCCGACCGCATCGGCACGCGCGCGGTCGCCGTCGCCGGCGGTCTGCTGCTGGGCCTGGGCCTCGTGCTCTCGAGCCAGGTGCAGGCGCTCTGGCAGCTCAATCTCACCTTCGGCGTCATGGTGGGCTTCGCGGTGGGCGCCTTCTATGCGCCGCTCACCTCGACCGCGACGAAGTGGTTCACCGCGCGCCGCGGGCTGGCGGTCGGCCTCGTGTCCTCGGGCATCGGCGTCGGGATCCTGGCCATCGCCCCGCTGGCCCGCGTCCTGATCAGCGCGTGGGACTGGCGCGTGGCGCTGCTCGTCATCGGCGACCTGGCGTGGGTGGTGGTCGTGCCGGTCGCCCTCCTCATCCGCGAGCAGCCCGGGGACGTGGGCGCAGCGGCCATGGGCGGCGCCGCCGCACGGACGGGCCGGGACTACAGCCCTCAACAGGTACTGGCCACCCCGCAGTTCTGGGCGATCGCGCTCACCCACTTCGCCTGCTGCGCGGCCCACTCGGGGCCGATCTTTCACATGGTCACGCACGCCATCGATCAGGGCATCGGGCCGATGGCCGCCGCGACAGCGTTCGGCGTGTCGGGCCTGTCGTCGATCGCCGGCCGGCTGGGCGGAGGGCTGCTCGCCGACCGCTTCGGCGCCAAGAAGACCCTGCTGGCCGGGCTGGCGCTGCAGGCGGCGATGATCGTGCTCTACCTGTATGTCCGCGACATCGGGCCCTTCTATGCCCTGGCTGTCGTCTTCGGCGTCGCGTACGGCGGCGTCATGCCGCTCTATGCGCTGGTCACGCGCGAATACTTCGGGGAGAAGGTCATGGGCGCGGCCTACGGCGCGGTCTTCCTGATCTCGACGCTCGGGATGGGCCTGGGCTCCTTCGCCGGTGGCGTGCTCTACGATCGCCTCGGTTCCTACAGCTGGCTCTATGCCGGCTCGTTCGCCATCGGCGCGGCCGCGGTCGGGCTGGCGCTGACCTTCCGGGCTCCCCGGGCGCTGCCCATGGCCGTCCCGGCGCGCTGAGCCGCAATCGGCGGTTTCGGGAACCGAACGCCGTTGACACCCATTCCTCAGGGTGGTAGAACTTCGTCACTTTTCTCGGACGTTTAGCCCGCACCAACGCCTCGCCTGAGTGGTCGAGGGCAACCGATCAAGGAGGATCGCGAATGGACTCGAAGAAACTGAACCGCCGGCAATTCCTGAAGGTCTCGGGCGCCACCGCCGCGGTGGCCGCGACCGGGATCGAGGGCATCCTGGCCGCGCGCCAGGCGCCGGCATACGCCCAGGGCACGAAGCTGCACTGGGTGCGCTGGGTCGACTTCATCCCGGAATCCGACGTCGAGCTGAAGCGCCAGATGCCCGAGGCGTCCAAGGCGCTCGGGGCCGAGGTCACCCTGGAGACGATCAACGCCAACGACCTGCAGCCGCGCATCACCGCGGCCATCCAGTCGGGCTCGGGCGCGGACATCTTCAACTTCCAGTACAACTGGGCGCATCTCTACCAGAACGCCGTCGTCGACGTCAGCGACGTCGCCAGCGCGCTCGGCAAGGCCGAGGGCGGCTTCTACGAGGTGTGGGCGCCGTCGTGCGAGGTCAACGGCAAGTGGCTGTCGGTGCCGCACTCGATCGTCGGCAACGCCGTCGCCTACCGCAAGTCGTGGCTGAAGGACGTGGGCTTCGACAAGTTCCCGAAGACCTTCGAGGAGCTGCGCAAGGCCGGCGCGGCGCTCAAGAAGAAGGGCAAGCCGCTCGGCCAGACGCTCGGCCACACGTTCGGTGACGCGCCGACCTTCAGCTATCCGCTCACGTGGGCGTACGGCGGCGCCGAGACCGACAAGTCCGGCAAGAAGGTCGTGCTCAACTCCAAGGGCACGGTCGACGCCGTCAAGTTCATGCAGGCGGCGTGGAAGGAGGCCTACGACGAGGGCGGCCTGGCCTGGGACGACACGAACAACAACCGCGCGTTCCACGCCGGCGAGGTCAGCGCCACGCTCAACGGCGCGTCCATCTACATCGTGGCCAAGCGGCAGAAGGACAAGATCAAGGACGACAAGGGCGAGCCGCTCTGGCAGGACATCGACCATGCCCCGCTGCCGGCCGGTCCCGCCGGCGGCTTCCTGCTGTTCCTGAACCAGTCGAACGCGATCATGAAGTACAGCAAGAACCCGAAGCTCGCGAAAGACTTCCTGACCTGGCTGCACAAGAACGAGAACTACGGCAAGTGGTTCAACACGCAGGAAGGCTACTCCGTCGGCTCCACGAAGAAGTGGGAGAACGAGCCGATGTGGGGCAAGCTCGACGAGCCGCTCAAGATGTTCCGCACGGCCGCGCGCAACACGCGGCTGTTCGGCTACGCCGGTCCGTCGACGGCGAAGGCCACCGAGGCCTTCACGAAGTACATCGTCACCGACATGTACGCCAAGGCCGTCCAGGGCATGAAGGCCGAGGACGCCGTGAAGTGGGCCGAGGGTGAGCTGAAGAAGATCTACGAAGGTTAACGCTGTCAACGCTGCGCGAGGAGGGGTCCGATGGAACGCCGGACGTTCCTGAAGCTGACAGGTACCGCTGGGATCCTGGCCGCTCATCGGGCCCCTGCCTTCGCGCAGGGGACGAGGCTGCTCGTCACGCGCTGGGTCGACTTCATTCCCGCGTGCGATGTCGAGCTCAAGAAGCAGGCGGGCGAAGCATCCAAGGCGCTCGGCGCCGAGGTCCAGTTCGAGTTCATCAACGCCAACGACCTGCAGCCGCGCATCACCGCGGCCATCCAGTCGCAGAGCGGCTCCGACATCTTCCACCTGCTGCACAACTGGGCTCATCTCTACGACAACGGCCTGGTTGACGTGAGCGATCTGGCCGACTGGCAGGCTAAGGAGCAGGGCGGCTTCTACCCGCAGTCCGAGCAGTACGCCAAGGTCAACGGCCGCTTCATGGCCCTGCCCCACAGCATCGTGCCGGGCCTGATCGCCTACCGGAAGTCGTGGTTCGACGAGATCGGCGTCAAGACCTTCCCGAAGACGTACGACGAGCTGCGCAAGGTAGCGGCCACGCTCAAGAAGAAGGGCCACCCGTACGGCCAGACGCTCGGCCATACCTTCGGCGACGCGCCGTCCTGGGCCTACCCGCTGATGTGGAACTTCGGCGGGGCCGAGACAGACAAGTCCGGTAAGACGGCCATCGACAGCAAGGGCTCGATCGAGGCCGTGAAGTTCATGACGGCGTTCTGGAAGGAGGCCTGCGACGAGGGCGGGCTGGCCTGGGACGACACCAACAACAACCGCGCCTTCCTGGCCGGCGAGATCTGCGCCACGCTCAACGGGGCCTCGATCTATATCGCGGCCAAGCGTGGGCAGGAGAAGATCAAGGACGAGCGCGGCGAGCCGCTGGTCCGCGACATTCTGCACGCGCGGCTGCCCGCCGGCCCGGCCGGCTCCTCCAGCTATCACACGGCCTTCGCCCACGGCGTGATGAAGTACAGCAAGAACCAGAAGCTGGCCAAGGACTTCCTCAAGTGGTTCCACGGCAGCGGTCCCTACGGGCGCTGGTTCGAGGTGGCCGAGGGCTTCTCGGTGGGCGCCACCAAGCAGTGGGAGAAGCACCCGCTGTGGTCGACCATCGACGAGCCGATGAAGGGCTTCCGCACCGCGCCGGACAACTCGCGCACGATGGGCTTCGCAGGGCCGCCGAACGCCAAGGCCACCGAGGTCTACTCGAAGTACGTCATCGTCGACATGTTCGCCAAGGGTGTGCAGGGCGGCACGCCGGAGGACGCCGTGAAGTGGGCGGCCGGTGAGCTCAAGAAAATCTACGGAGGCTGAGCCATGACGACACGCGCGATCAGTCGACGCAGTTTTCTGGCCGGCACCGGCGCGGTGGTGGGCCTCTCGGCGGCCGGGCGCGCGCCCGCCTTCGCCCAGGGCACCAAGCTCCACATCGTGCGCTGGGTCGATTTCATCCCCGAGGCGGACGTCGAGCTCAAGCGGCAGGCGCCGGAGGCCTCCAAGGCGCTGGGCGCCGAGGTCACGTTCGAGTTCATCAACGCCAACGATCTGCAGCCCCGCATCACGGCCGGGATCCAGTCGGGCAGCGGCGCCGACATCTTCCAGATGCTCTACAACTGGCCCCAGCTCTACGCCAACGGCCTCGTCGACGTCTCCGACGTGGCCGACGCGGTGGGCAAGGCGCAGGGCGGCTTCTACGACGCGTTCCCGGCGGCGGCCAAGGTGGGCGGCAAGTGGCTGGCGGTCCCGCACTCGACCGGCGGCAACGCGGTGGCCTGGCGCAAATCCTGGCACGCCGAGATCGGCATCACGGAGTTTCCGAAGACGTGGGACGCCTGGCGCGAGGTCGGCAAGAAGCTGAAGGCCAAGGGCAAGCCGGTGGGCCAGGCGCTCGGGCACAGCTTCGGCGATCCGCCCACCTTCGCCTATCCCCTGCTGTGGAGCTTCGGCGGCGCCGAGACCGATCCGAGCGGCAAGAAGGTCACGCTCAACAGCAAGGGCGCGCTCGAGTCGCTGAAGTTCATGCAGGCGTTCTGGAAGGACTCTTGCGACGAGGGCGGGCTGGCCTGGGACGACACGAACAACAACCGCGCCTTCCACGCCGGCGAGATCTCGTCCACGCTCAACGGGGCGTCGATCTACATCGTGGCCAAGCGGCAGAAGGACAAGATCAAGGACGACAAGGGCGAGCCGCTCTACCTCGACATCGAGCACGCGGCGCCGCTGCCGGCCGGCCCGGCCGGGCAGTTCGCGCTGTACGTCCCCTTCCAGCACGCGATCATGAAGTACACGAAGAACGTGAAGCTGGCGAAGGACTTCCTGACCTGGCTGCACAAGCCCGAGAACTACGGCAAGTGGTTCGAGATCAACGAGGGCTACTCGGTGGGCGCCGCCAAGATGTGGGAAGAGAACGCGATGTGGTCGCGCGTGGACAAGCCGCTGCAGATCTTCCGCCGCGCCGCGCGCCAGGGCAAGATGCTGGGCTACGAAGGACCCGCCACGGCCAAGGCGACGGAGTCGTATTCGAAGTACATCATCGTGGACATGTACGCCAAGGCCGTGCAGGGCATGAAGGCGGAGGATGCGCTCAAGTGGGCCGAGGGCGAGCTCAAGAAGATTTACGAGGGCTGATAGGATGATCGTGCAGTGAAGAAGCCGATCGCTGGAGGCAGTACCCGGGTCGAGGTGCTGGCCCCCCCACGGACCGCGCGGCGGGGGGGCGGCGCCTGGCTCGAGAACGAGCGCCTGCTGGCGGCGATGCTGCTGGCGCCCACGGTGCTCCTGCTCGGCCTCTTCATCGCCTACCCGTTCGTGATGGGCGTGTGGCTGGCGCTCAGCAGCACCAGCGTCGGCAATGTGGGCGAGTTCGTCGGGCTCAAGAACTTCTACAAGGCCTGGAACGACTCGATCTTCCGCACGGCGTTCTGGAATACCACCTGGTACACGGCGTGGGCCACGGTCTTCAAGCTCACGCTGGGCATGTGGCTGGCGCTGCTGCTCAATCGCAACTTTCGCGGCAAGCGGCTGGTGCGGGCCTCCATGCTGCTGCCCTTCATCGTGCCCACCGTCCTGTCGACCTTCGCCTGGCGCTGGATGTTCGACCCCACCTTCAGCGTGCTC
>JBKPRI010000036.1:0-19930 GCA_046734515.1 Candidatus Methylomirabilota bacterium
CTACGCCAGCGGCCGCGGCATCGCCGAGGCCGCGCAGGCGCGCGTGGCGGGCCACGCCGACGCGGCGCTGCTGCGCGCCGCCGGCGGCGATCCCATCGCCATCACCGCGCCGCTCGTCTTCCGGCTGGCCGGCGAGAATGATCCGCCGTCGGTGGCCGTGGTGGAGGAAGCCTGCCAGGCGATGGGCGCCATGATCGGCACCGTGATCAACGGGCTCAACCCCGACATCGTGGTGATCACCGGCGGCGTGGCGGCCTCGCTGGCGCCGCTGGAGACGCGAATTCTGAAGGCCGCCGGCGAGTACGCGTTTCCCCGCGCGCTGGCCACCACGCGCGTGAGCATCGTGCCGAGCGACAAGCGCACGACGATGCGGGGCGCCGCCGCCCTCGTGCTCTACGAAACGGAGGATTCCCGATGAAAGCGATCACGTTCCATGGCGTGGGCGACGTGCGGGCGACCGACGTGGCCGATCCCAAGCTGGTCGATGCCACCGACGTGCTGCTGCGGATCACGACCAGCGCGGTGTGCGGCTCGGACCTGCACCAGTACCACGGGCGCGGCGGCGGCGCCCTGGTGCAGACGGGCGCCACCATGGGCCACGAGTTCATGGGCGTGGTCGAGGAAGCCGGCGCCGCCGTGCGCGGCGTGCGGCCCGGTGATCGCGTGATCGTGCCGTTCTCCGTCTCGTGCGGCGGCTGCGAGTGGTGCCGCCGGCGGCTGCCCACGCAGTGCACGACGACCGGCCGCGCCGTGTTCGGCGGGCGCTTCGGCCACGTCTGGGGCGGCGGACAGGCCGAGCGGATCCGGGTGCCGTTCGCCGATCACCTGTGCGAGAAGGTGCCGGCCGATCTCACCGACGACGACGCGCTCTTCCTGGGCGACATCCTCTCGACGGGCTACGTGTGTGCCGAGAACGGCGGCATCCGACCCGGTGACAGCGTGGCGGTCTTCGGCGCGGGGCCCGTGGGGCTGCTGGCGATGCAGTCGGCCCAGCTCTTCGGCCCGGCGCGCGTGTTCGCCGTCGACCGGGTGGACTATCGCCTGGCGCTCGCCGCCGAGTTCGGCGCCGAGCCGGTGAACCTCGACAAGGGCGATCCCGCCGAGCAGCTCCGCGCGCTCACCGGCGGTCACGGACCCGACGTCGCGCTGGAGTGCGTGGGGCACGAAACACCGTTCACCCAGGCCATCCAGTCCGTGCGCCCCGGCGGTACGGTGTCATCCGTGGGCGTGTACGTGGAGACGTCGATGGGCTTTCCGGCGCGCGAGGCCTTCTTCAAGGACCTCACGCTCAAGATGGGCATCTGCAACGCGCGCAACTACATGCTGCCGCTGCTGCCGCTGGTGCAGCGCAAGAAGCTGCAGCCGGCGCGCATCGTGACCCACACGATGCCGCTCAAGGACGCCCCGCGCGGCTACGCGATCTTCGACGCCAAGCAGGACCGCGCGATCAAGGTGATGCTCAAGCCCTAGCCCGCGGCGACCAACGGTAGGACCAGCACGCGGGCTCCCGTTTGACAGGGTCGTCTCAATCCGATAAGCCAAGAGAGCCTCCTGTGCAGCGAACGGCGGGAGAGAAAGCGAGGAAGGTCTGATCGCCGTGTCGTGAGGCGGGCCACGGCGGGCTGCTGTGGTCGTGTTGTGCCTCGTGAAGTCTCCAGGGAGATTGCTTCATGCGGTACCTTCCGATCGTCGCTCTTCTCGCAGTGCTCCCCGTTCCCCACACCGCGTCAGCGCAACTGGTCGGCAACGACGCCTGCCCGGGCGAAGAGGTGTTCTACAACCCCGGCGCCGGTGAGGACATCGTCGTCCCCAACGGCTACAAGGTCGAGGTGTTCCTCAAGGACCTCAACATGCCGACCGACATCGCGTTCGCGAACGGTCGTGTGTACGTCCTCGAGTCGGGCACCGGCCTGCCTGGTCGCTGCAACAGCAACGAGCAGCCCGCCTTCGGCGGCAAGTTCAACGCGACGAACCCGTTCACGCCCGACCTGCTGATCTTCGACCCCGCGGGTCATCTCCTCGCCGGGCCGCTCGGCAAGCCGACCGCGAGCGGCGCCGGCTTCCAGCCGGACGGTCCCGCCATCGGGCTCGCCTTCGAGCACGACTTCCACGGCGGCACGCTGTACGCGACCGACTCCAACCAGGGCGTGCGCGGCGCGCCCGGTACCGGCAACAACACGTCCCGGATCGTGACCGTCGATCCCAGGACGGGCACGGTGACGCCGTTCATCACCGGCCTTCCCACCGGCGATCATCCGACGGAGCAGATCCTCGTCAAGGACGGCTGGATCTACTGGTCGCAGGGCTCCGCGACGAACTCCGGCGTCACCGGGCACGACAACGGTGCTGGCGGCAACCAGCACGACATCGCCTGCCAGCGGATCACGCTGAGCAACAACCTGTTCGACTCGGGTGACGGCCACATGACGAGCGGCTACTCCAATCACGGCGTGGCCCGTCCGGGCGCCGTGGTGCCGGCGTTCGAGGACGCCACCAAGCCGGGCATGTGCACCGGCGCGGTCCTGCGCGCGAAGATCCACACCGCGCACCCGGCGAACACCATCGAGCCGGTTTCCTGGGGGTACCGGAACCCGTTCGGCATCCGCTTTGCCCCGAACGATCACGCCCTCAAGGGGCGTCTCTTCGTGACCGAGAACGGCGAGGACGAGCGCGGCGCGCGGCCGACGAACAACGCGCCGGACCGCCTGCACATCGCTCAGCAGAACGCGGACGGCTCGCCCGACTATCACGGCTGGCCGGACCGCTTCGGTTTCCTGGACTCGACGCAGGCGGTGTTCAACCCGGTCGGCGGCCCGGCCGACGACAACCCGGCCGCGGCGGTCGGCAAGCCGGTGCGACACGTGCTGGCGTTCCCGCCGCAGCCGCCGGTGGCGCCGCTGGCGCTGGAGCCGGCCGACGTCGCGGCGGTCGGTCACGACTTCGCGCCGCACTCGTTCGTGCACGGCATCGTCAAGCGCGGCGCCTCGCTGGTGTCGCGCGAGGGCGACTTCGGGTTCTCCAAGGAGAACGGCACGCCGCCCGAGGGGCACGACATCCAGCTCGTGAACTTCAGCGCTCCCGGCGAGCCGCTGAAGCTGGAGCTCACCCGCTTCGCCTTCAACTGTCCGCAGCCCGACCAGATCAGGATCCCGGGACGGGCGCCGCAGTGCGTGTCCATCGCCGATCAGGCGTTCGTCAGCCAGATCCGGGGGATCAACCGTCCGGTGACGGCGCGCTTCGGTCCCGACGGCGCGCTCTACCTGGTCGACTACGGTGCCGTCCGCGACTTCGGTCAGGGCGACCCCGACTCCAGGTTCAAGGTCCCGGCCGACGTGCCGCTGGTCGTCATCCCTCACACCGGTGTGATCTGGAAGATCAGCCGGACCCACGGCGACGAGTAGACCGCCGTCGAGGTCGACCGCGACCCGGAGGTTCACCCCTCCGGGTCGCGGTCTTCCCGGCTAGGAGGGCGGCGGGTCCTTCGCCAGCAGGCCGTCCAGCATCTGCGGCAGGCGGCGCACCGCGCCCTCGCCGGCCAGGCGCTCCACCATCTCGCCCTTGCGGTCGATGACGACGGTGTAGGGCGTGCCCTTGAAGCCGAACCGGTTGCCGATCGTCAGCCGTGGATCGAGCGCGACCGGGTAGGTGACCTTGTTGGCGCGCACGAACTTGCGCACGTCGGTGGCGGTGTCCTGGACGTGGATCGCCACCACCTCGACGTCCCGATCGCGGTAGCGGTCCGTCACGCGGTTGAGCGCCGCCGACTCCCTCGCGCAGGGCTTGCAGTAGGATGCCTGGAACCGCAGCACGATCACCTTCTTGCCGATCAGCTCGTTGGAGTCGATGGTGCGCTTGCCGTCGAGCGTCGTGAGGCGGAAGCCGGGCGAGGTGGGGGCGGCTTCGGCGACAGTGGCCACGGCGATGAGCAACGCGAGGGCGAGGGCGCGGCGGGTCATGGCGCTATAGTAGTCCACATGCGACGGGTCGTGATGGCCGTGGCGCTGGTCCTCGCGGTGAGCACGCTCGCGACGGCCCAGAACTTCGCGCCGCAGCCGCCGCCGGTGGCGCGGCCCGGGGCGCCGCAGGCCACGATCTGCAGCACCGAGTGGGGCTGGTGCCCGCTGCAGGCCGTCGCCGCTCCGGGCGGGGGCTGCTACTGCTTCATCCCGCCGAGCACGTGGCTGGCCGGCTCGGCGCGCTACTGGCCCTACGAGGGGCCCGTCAGCCCCTACCTCAACCCGCACACGGGGCCGCCGCCGACGCTGAAGTGATCCGCGCGGCAGGTATAATGGCGCGCGTGAACGATCTCGAGCACGCCCTCCGTCGTGTCGTCCGCGGTGACGTGCGCTTCGACGCCGCCTCGCGCCTGCTGTACTCCACCGATGCGTCCATGTACCAGGTGGAGCCGCTCGGCGTGGTCATGCCGCGTGACGCCGACGACGTGCGCGCCGCGGTGGAGGTTGCGCGCCTTCAGCAGGTGGCGCTGCTCCCGCGCGGCGGCGGCACCTCGCTGACCGGGCAGACTGTCAACCGCGCGCTGGTCATCGACTTCACGCGCTCGATGCACAACGTGCTGGAGGTCAACGCCGAGGAGTTGTGGGCGCGCGTGCAGCCCGGCGTGGTGCAGGACGAGCTGAACCACCACGTCGCGCCGCTGGGCCTCAAGTTCGGCCCCGACACCTCCACGTCGAACCGCGCCACGCTCGGCGGCATGATGGGCAACAACTCGGGCGGCTCCCATTCGCTGGCCTACGGGCTCACCGTCGATCACGTGCTGGAGATCCACGCGCTGCTGGCCGACGGCACCGAGGTGGTGTTCGGCGAGGTGACGCCGGCGGAGTTCGAGGCCAAGTGCCGCGTGCCCGGGCTGGAGGGCCAGATCTACCGCGAGGTGGCGGCCATCCGCGAGACGTACGCCGACGAGATCCGCGCGCGCTATCCCAAGCAGTGGCGCCGCGTGGCCGGCTACAACCTCAACGAGCTGGTGGGCATCGGCATCCGGCCCCACTCGTACGCCGGCGGCGGGAACGGCGCGCCGCGGAAGCTCAGCATGGCGCGCCTCGTCGTCGGTTCCGAGGGCACGCTGCTGACGATCCTGGACGCCAAGGTCCGCCTGGTGCGCCGGCCCAAGGCGACGGCGATCGACGTCATCCACTACCAGGACATGCAGGAGGCGCTCGAGTCCTCGCAGGCCATCCTCGAGACCGGCCCCTACGCCGTCGAGGTGACGGACAAGGTCATCCTCGACCTGGCGCGCGCCAACATCGAGCAGTCGCAGCGCATGGGCTGGGTGCAGGGCGATCCCGCCGCCATCATGATGGTCGAGTACACCGGCGAGACGGCGGCCGAGGCGCGCGCCAAGGTGGACGCGCTGGAAGCCCGCCGGCAGCGCGACCGCTTCGGCTACGCCGCCCATATCGCCACCGACGCCGGCGAGCAGCGCACCATCTGGAATCTCCGCAAGGCGGGGCTCGGCCTGCTGCTCGGCATGAAGGGCGACAAGAAGCCGATCGCCTTCGTCGAGGACACCTGCGTGGAGCCGCGGCACCTCGCGCAGTTCGTGCCGCGCTTCAAGGAGATCTTCGCCAAGCACGACACCGTCGGCGCCTACTACGGGCACTGCTCGGTCGGCTGCCTGCACATCCGCCCCGTCATCGACCTCAAGGTCGAGCGCGGCATGGAGCAGGTGCGCGCGATCGCCGACGAGATCACCGCGCTGGTGGTGGAGTTCGGCGGCACCATCTCCAGCGAGCACGGCGACGGCCGCGCCCGCAGCCCGTTCCTCGAGCGCATGTACGGCCCCACCTTGATGGCGGCCTTCCGCCGTCTGAAGCACGCCTTCGATCCCGAGAACCGGCTGAACCCAGGCAACATCGTGGACTCGCCGGGCATCCTCGAGAACCTGCGCTATGGCGTGTCGTACAAGACGTGGGAGCCCCCGACGCTGCTCGACTTCTCGTCACAGGGGGGGTTCGCGGCCTCCGTCGAGATGTGCAACGGCGTGGGCGTGTGCCGCAAGAATCTCGAGGGCACGATGTGCCCCTCGTACATGGCCACGCGTGACGAGGAGCATTCCACGCGCGGCCGGGCCAACGCCCTGCGCAACGTGCTCAACGGGCGCCAGGCCGCGACCGAGTTCACCGGCAAGCGGCTCTACGAGGTGATGGATCTCTGTCTCGAGTGCAAGGGCTGCAAGGCCGAGTGTCCGTCCAACGTGGACATGGCCAAGCTGAAGTACGAGTTCCTGCATCATTACTACGAGGCCAACGGCCTGCCGCTCCGCAACCGGCTCTTCGGCCGGATCGAACGGCTCAGCCGCCTCGGCTCGCGCATGCCGGGGCTCGTCAACGCGATGTCCGCGCTGCCGGTGAGCCGCTGGCTGCTGGAGAAGGTGGCGGGCATCGACCGCCGGCGGCCGCTCCCCGCGCTGGCGCGCGAGACCTTCACCGACTGGTTTGCCCGGCGCACGGCGCCCGCCGCCACGCGCGGCGAGGTCGTGCTCTTCCACGACACCTTCGTGACGTACAACACGCCGGAGATCGGCCGGGCTGCCGTCGAGGTCCTCGAAGCGGCCGGCTATCGCGTGGTCCTGATCGACCGCAAGTGCTGCGGCCGCCCGCTCATCTCCAAGGGCATGCTGCGCGAGGCGCGCGAGCACGCCGCCTGGAACGTCGCGCGGCTGGCGCCGTACGCGCAGCGGGGCGTGGCTATCGTGGGCCTGGAGCCCTCGTGCCTGCTCACGCTCGGCGACGAGTACGTGGATCTCCTGCGCACCGACGAGGCGCGGGCCGTGGGCAAGCAGAGCGCGCTCTTCGAGCAGTTCCTGCTGCGCGAGAAGCAGCGTGGGCTCGAGCTGCCGTTCGCGAAGCACGGGCGCCAGGCGCTCCTGCACGGCCACTGCCACCAGAAGGCGATCGTCGGCACCAAGCCGACGGTGGCTGCGCTGACGTGGGCCGGCTACGCGGTGACCGAGGTCGACTCCGGCTGCTGCGGTATGGCCGGCTCTTTCGGCTTCGAGCGCGAGCACTACGACGTCTCGGTCGCCCTCGGCAACCGGCGGCTGGCGCCCGCCGTCAAGGCCGCGGCGGCCACGACCACCGTGGTCGCCCCCGGCATCTCCTGCCGCCAGCAGATCCAGCACCTGGCCGGCCGTCGCGCCCTGCACCCGGCCGAGGCACTACGCGAGGCGCTCTCGCGATGAGCGTGGCCGTGCGAGTCGCAGCCGAAGGCGAGACGAGCCTGTGAGTGAAGACATCCTGTTCAATCCGCTGCTGCCGGAGTTCCACGCCGATCCCTATCCGTTTTACCGGCGGCTGCGCGAGAAGGAGCCCGTGCACCAGAGCCCGATGGGCTTCTGGGTGCTCACGCGCTACGAGGACTGCGTGGCCGTGCTGCGCGATCAGCGCTTCGGCCGCGAAGAGTTCCAGCAGATGCTCTCGAGCGTCTACGGCGACGACAGCGAGAAACAGCAGCTGCCGCGCTCCATGCTCTTCCGCGATCCGCCCGATCACACACGCCTGCGCGCGCTGGTCAGCAAGGCCTTCACGCCGCGCATGATCGAGACCATGCGCGACCACATCCAGGAGATCGTCGATCGCCTGCTCGATCGCGTGCAGGATGCCGGGCGCATGGACGTGATGGAGGACCTCGCGTACCCGCTGCCGGTGACGGTCATCTGCGAGATGCTCGGCGTGCCGATCAACGACCATGCGTCGATCCGCGGCTGGTCGGCCGACATCGCGCGCAGCCTGGACGCGATCGGGCTGCCGTCGGACCAGGGGATTGTCGAGCGCGGCCGCACGGCCCGCCGCGCGCTGGCCGGCTACTTCCGCCGCCTGGTGCCCGAGCGCCGCGCCCGGCCGCAACAGGACCTGCTCTCCGGCCTCATCGCCGCCGAGGAGCAGGGGGACAAGCTGAGCCAGGACGAGGTCATCGCGATGTGCCTGCTGCTCTTCATCGCGGGCCACGAGACGACCGTGAACCTGATCGGCAACGGCACGCTGGCGCTGCTGCGTCATCCCGACCAGCTGCGGAAGCTCCAGGCCGATCCCTCGCTGATCGGCAACGCCGTCGAGGAGCTGCTGCGCTACGACAGCCCCGTGCAGCGCACGGCGCGCATCGCGAGCGTCGACGCGGAGGTCGCCGGCCAGCCGATGCCCAAGGGCACCATGGTCATCACCGCGCTGGGCGCTGCCAACCGCGATCCCGCCCAGTTCCCCGATCCCGACGTCCTCGACGTCACCCGCAAGGATCCTCGCCACATCTCCTTCGGCTTCGGCATCCACTTCTGCCTGGGCGCCCCGCTGGCCCGCGTGGAGGGCCAGCTCGCCCTCGGCACGCTGCTGCGCCGCCTGCCGAAGCTGACGCTGGCCGAGCCGCAGCCCGAGTGGCGCGAGTCGTCCGTCCTGCGCGGGCTCAAGCGGCTCGACGTCACCTTCTGATCGAGTGCGCGAGTCCCTGCGCACGCTGAGCGAGCGCCTGACGCGGCTGCACCGCCTGCTGCTGGATCGCCAGCGCCTCGCCTACGAAGCCCGCCACGGCGCCGTCGCGCCCCGCGATCTGTTCAATTTGCTCCTGAGCGACGAGGCGTTCGTCTGGCTGCGCCCACTGTCGCAGATGATCGCGCGGATCGATGAGCTGGTCGACGCCAAGGAGCCATTCGCCGAGGCGGATGCCCGGCGGCTGCTGCAGGAAGCGCACGCGTTGCTCAAGTCCGACGCCCGGGACGCATTTCACGACAACTATCGAGACGCGCTCCAGGATTCCGCCGAGGTTGTCATGGCCCACGCGGAGGTCAGCAAGCTCCTCAAAAGTTGACGGCGCGCCCTCGCCTGTGCGATGAAATTCGCCGTCCCATCTTCCTCGCTCCCAAGGAGGCGACATGCGTCGCTGGCTCGGATCGCTCCTGGCGGTCGGGCTCCTGACCGGATGCTCCAGCTATGCGGTCCCTCGCTATGGCGTCGCGGTCACCAACGTCACGGCGCTCAAGCAGACCGGCGCCCCGCCGACGAGCGTCGGGAAATTCACGGTGACGGGTGAGAGCAAGAAGGAGATCACCTGCCGCGCCGTCGGGCCCATCAAGACGCCGGACGAGCGGCCGCTCGAGGAGTACGTGCGCAAGGCCCTCATCGATCCTCGCTGACGGGGAACCTCGACCGGCTCGACTTCAGCTCCACCGAGGGCAAGTGGTCGATGGCCATGACCGTGAAGGCGATGAATGGACGCTCGCTGACGGTGGCTAACGATTACAGCTACGACACCAGCTTCATTGCGGAGAAGGCATGCGCGCTGACCGCCCAGGCGTTCGGGCCGGCCGTGCAGACGCTCATCGGCAAGCTGGTGCACCACCCGGAGTTTGCCGGGCTCATGAAGTGACCCGACGCCGCCATGCCGTGGCCCTGCTCGTCGTCGTCGCGGCCGGCGGCCTGGCCGGGTGCGGCAAGTTCTACTGGACGAGACCCGGCGGCACGCTCGAGGACTTCGAGCGCGACAACACGGCCTGCGCGCGCGAGAGCAGCCCCAACCCGACGGCGGCGGCCCATGGGGATCTGAACTACCCCGCGTACCGGGCATGCCTCGCGGCACACGGCTGGTCGCGCGTGCAACACATGGACGCGCCGCGGGAGGCGTATCGCGGCTACGAGCCGGCCATCATGAAGTGGAATTGAGGCCGAAGGCCTCCTCGAACCTCCGGTAGCACTCCAGCGCGTCGCCGTACTTCCGGTGCCCGGCCGTGTGCTTGGCGCAGGCCAGGAGCAGCCGGTCGCGGTCGTGGGCCTGCGTGTGAAGGTAGTCCTCCAGCAGGCAGAGCCCCAGCTCCTGGTTGTGCGGGTCGTTGCCCAGCTTCGTGGCGCCGTTGGCGAGCGTCTCGATGAGCGCGGGCCGGTCGAAGCCCGCCGTGAGATAGAACGCGGTGAGGTCCACCGACTCGTCGGCGCGCAGGGCGAGGAGCGCGCTGTCCAGCCGCGCGAGGAGCTGGCCGGCCGAGAGTGACGCGACGCCGGGCGGCGTGGTGATGGCGCGGCGGCCGTTGTCCGGCGTGTGAGCCTGATGCTCGGCGGCGCGGTTGATGAACGAGGCGGCCACGAAGAGCAGCTTGAGCCGGTGCGGGTGCTGGAAGGTGTCGAAGAACCACCCGAGCGTGTTGCAGTACTCGTAGCCGTGCTGCGACATCGAGAAGTTATTGATGCCGCCGGTGTCGAGGATGACCTGGGCCGCGGCCACCTGGATCGCGTCCAGGATGCGGCGCGGGCCGCGCCCGGCCCGGAGCAGCGCCACCAGCGCGTCGATCACCGACCACTCGCGCCCGTGGTTGATGACGTCCACCAGCATCGCCTCCTCGGCGGGGCTGAGCCGCGCGTCCTGGGCGAGGAACACGTCGTCGCGGCCGTCGAGGAGGTTCTGGACCACGTTGCAGCCCATCTCGTAGGTCGAGTACCAGCGCGGGCCGACGGCCACGTCGGGCACGCCGGCGTAGAGCACGCTGTGGGCATCGCCCCAGCCGAGGGCCTCGCCGATCTCGATGGTGGCGCGCGTGCGAAACGCCTTGTGGCCGGTGGTGTAGGAGCGGTTGTGCAGCATGCGGTCCTGCACGTCGATGAGCCCGGCGAAGGCCAGGTGCGCCAGCGCGGCGCGCCGGTCGGCCGGCTCCGCCATCAACCCCAGGAAGACGCGATAGGACTGCAGCACCTCACCGCGCTGCACCAGCGTCAGCCAGTGGTTCAGACGCTCGCGCAGCGGCCCCTCGGTCTGGAGTGGCTCCTGATCGGGCCAGTGAATCTGGGGGGCGGGCGGCGCCTGGTCGACGGAGATCTCGTAGAGGCGTGTGTAGTGGCCGGGCGCGCGGCCGAGGAGCTGGTTCCACGGGTCGAGCCCGGTCGGCATGTACCACACGGTCTGCGCCATCGGCAGCCAGCGCAGCGCGGGACTCACCATCTCCCGGAGCGGCAGGCCGACGCGCTCGCTGAGCAGGCAGTGGTCGTTGTTCACGAACTTCACCACGCCGTCGTCGAGGCGCTGGTGGTACGGCACGTGGGTGTACGGCGCGTGGATGCGAACCGTCTCGCGCAGGATCTCGGTGACAGGGCGGCCCTGCTTGATGAGCGCGTAGAGCGCCTGCGTGGCGCCGAGCTGATCGCGCGCGACGATGCGCTCGTCGAGGCGGGCGTAGTCGGCGGTCGGCACCGGCGCGCGCGTGGGCTCGGACAACGTCGTCATGGCGCCACCTCCAGAAGAGTGGCCCGGAGTATAGACCCGCGCGCGGCCGGCCGGTAGAGCGGCGTGCGATGATGAGCCGGCATGACCCTCGTCGCCGCCGCCCTCGCGGTCCTGGCGGCCGCGTTCGTCAAGGGCGCGGTGTCCTTCGGCTTCCCGCTGGTCGCCACGCCGCTGCTCACGCTGGCCGTCGGCGTCAAGACGGCGGTGGCCGTCTCCATCATTCCCAACATCGTGATGGACAGCGCGCAGCTCGTGCGGCGCGGCCACGCGCTGGCCACGGTGCGCCGCATGCTGCCGCTGATCGTCTTCAGCATGATCGGCATGTGGGTGGGCACGCTGCTGCTGGTGGTGATGCCGGCGCGCATCGCCACGCTGATGCTCGGCGTCTTCGTGCTCCTGTTCGCCGCGGTGAGCGCCTCGGGACTGGCGCCCCGCGTGCCGCCGCGCTGGGAGGCGTGGCTGTCGCCGCCGGTGGGGCTGGTGGCCGGAGTGCTGGGCGGACTCACCAACGTGCCGGGCACGCCGATGGTGCTCTACTTCGTGGCGCTCGGGCTCGACAAGTACGACTTCGTACGCGCGGTGGCCGTGACGTTCATCGTCGTGAAGGTCGTTCAGCTCGCGGCCGTCGCCTGGTACGGGTTGTTCGACGCGTGGCTGCTGGTGATCTCGCTGGGCCTCACGATCGTGGCGCTGGCAGGCTTTGCGGTCGGCGCCCGCCTGCAAGACTGGATACCGGCCCGCGCGTTCAACCGGGCCGTGCTCGGCTTCCTGGTCCTCACCGGCGCCTGGCTGATTTTCAAGGGCCTGGGCGCTTGACCGCTCCCCGGGCCTTGGGTAGAGTCCTGCACATCCCCGTAGCACCGACGCACGCCGAAGGCATTTCCGCCTGAGGAGGAATCGTGAGACTTCGCTCGCTGGGCATCGTCATGTTCGCAGGGCTCGTGCTGGGCACGGTCACCGCGGCGACGGGCGAGCCCGAGCCGCGGATTGCGCTGGTCATCGGCAACGGCGATTACGCCGGCGGCCGTCTCGCCAACGCCGTCCTCGACGCCCGCTCGATGGCGGACACGCTGCGCGATCTGGGCTTCAAGGTGCTGGCCCACGAGAACACCGGTTATCGCGAGATGCGGCGGGCGCTGGCCGAGTTCGGCGAGGAGCTGCGCGCCGACGGTGTCGGCCTCTTCTACTACGCGGGCCACGGCCTGCAGGTGAATGGCAAGAATTACCTGGTTCCCGTGGACGCCGATATCAAGAGTGAGAAATACGTTTCGGCCGAGGCCGTCGACGCCGAGAGCGTGCTGGCCGAGATGCAGGGCGCCAAGACGCGCGTCAACATCGTCATCATGGACGCCTGCCGCGACAATCCGTTCGTCACCCGCTTCCGCGGGCTCTCGCGCGGCCTGGCGTTCATGCCGACGCCGGCGGGCACCTACGTGGCGTACGCCACCGGGCCGGGCAGCGTCGCCGAGGACGGCGAGCCCGGGCGCAACGGCATCTACACCGGCGAGCTGCTGAAGGCGCTGCGCGAGCCCGGCCTGCGCATCGAGGACGTCTTCAAGCGCGTGCGCATCGCCGTGCAGGCGCGCACGGACAACCGCCAGAACCCCTGGGACGCCTCGTCGATGACCGGCGACTTCTTCTTCACGGAGCCACCGCCGGGACCGGCGGCCCCGCCGCCTCCGGCGCTGAGCGTGCGCGAGGAAATCCGCAACGAGCGTGGGGTCCTGGCCGTGAGCTCGCGCCTCGATGGCGTCGAGGTCTTCGTCAACGGCCAGCGGGTGGGGGAGGCGCGCCGGGGCCGCGTGCTGGTCATCGATCGTCTGGCCGCCGGGCCCTACACGCTCAGCGCGCGACGCCCGGGATACCGGCGGTGGGAGCGCGAGGTGCAGGTCGCCTTGAACGACCGCGTGGAGGTGACGATCGAGCTCGAGCCGCTGCGCGACGGAAGCTAGTGCGTCAGCAGCTCGAAGATGCGGCGCACGAGCTCTTCGTGGTCCTCGACGTTGTGCGGGAAGAGGCCGAGCTCCTTCACCTCGGTGAGGTCGAGCGTGCGGAAGGGCTCGCCGTGGCGCAGCGTCTCGAAGGCCAGCGCCTGGAAGCAGGAGCGCCCCGGCTCCGGCCGCTCGCTGACCAGCACGAAGTAGAGCGCCGGCCACTGGCGGCGCGCCATGAAGAACACCGACTTGTCGCCGCGCTGATTCTCGACGGAGATGAACTGCTCGATGGACGGCCGGTACTTGACCTCGATGAGGAAGTCGCGCTCCTCGCCCTCCGAGGAGGTCTGCCTGACCTGGAAGTCAGGGGAGAAGTCCTCGCGGCCGAAGCGGAGCGGTAGCGACAGCGTGGAGCGGAACGGCCGCACATCGTAGCGCGCCCGGCGGAAGATCGACTCCACCAGGGCTTCGGCGATGCGGCTCTTCGCCTCGAGAAGATCCATCCCGCCTCCTGAATGGCGCGGAAGTCCTCATCAGAACAGGGCTTGACGCCATAGTATGATTCAGCCTGCTCGCAATTCGGGCATGAAAACCTCACGGGGAGGAATCAATGACACCGATCGAAACAGGACTCACCCGTCGCCAGATGATCGTGGCGGGCGGCACCTTCGCCGGCTACGCGATGAGCGTGGACACGGTGCTGGCCCAGGCCATCAAGACCGACACCGACGGGTTGGTGGCGGGCGATCAGACAGTCCCTGTGGGTGGGGTCAACGTGCCGGTCTACGAGGCCCGGCCGGCCACCGGCACCGGCCATCCGATCATCCTCGTCATCTCCGAGATCTGGGGGGTGCACGAGTACATCAAGGACACCACCCGGCGCTTCGCCAAGGCCGGCTACTACGCGATCGCGCCCGAGCTGTTCGTGCGCGAGGGCGGCGTGGGGCAGATCCCCAACGTGCAGGACGTCCTCAAGATCGTGCTCGCCCAGAAGCGCGAGCAGACGCTCGGCGACCTCAAGGCCGCCGCGGACTGGGCCAAGACGCGGCCCGGCGTGAAGGCTGATCGCGTCGGCGTAACGGGCTTCTGCTGGGGCGGCTCCACGACCTACCAGGTCGCCGGCACCAACCCGGACATCAAGGCGGCGGTGGCGTGGTATGGCCCGCCGGCGCGTCCGTACCAGGGGGCCAACGGCCCGGTCACCGGCTTCGACCTCGCCAAGGACATCAAGTGCCCGCTGCTCGGGCTCTTCGGCGAGACCGACCAGAACCCGAAGCCGGAGGACGTGAAGAAGTTCGAGGAGATGCTCAAGCAGCACGGCAACAAGGACGTCGAGACGGTCATCTACCCCGGCGCCGGCCATGCGTTCCATGCCGACTACCGCCCGTCCTATAAGAAGGAAGCGGCCGAGGACGGCTGGAAGCGCTGCACGGCCTGGTTCGACAAATATCTCAAGGCGTGAGGACGGACGGCCCGCTCCTCGCGAGTGGGGTGCTCTTCCTGCTGGCGGCGTGCGCTCCGAAGTTCACGCCGCAGCAGGAATGGGCCATGGAGAATTTCGAGTTGTGCAAGATGGAGACGAAGAGCTGGAACGCCCAGCTCGATCGTGTGGACGCCGACGGCCGCATGCACATCTCGAGTGCGCAGACAGTGACCGACGCCAACCGGGTGCTCGATTGCATGAAGGCCCGCCTGCAGCGCGAGCGTGAGAAGGGCCCGCAGCCGAAGTGAGCTGACTCAGCCGCCCAGGCGATCGACCAGCGCGCGCGCCCACGCCATGCGGGCGGGGTCCATCACCAGCTTCTCCGCGAACGGCTCGCCGAACGGGCGCGTGGCATCGATGCCCAGCTTGGCGGTGACGCCGCGGTCGTCGGCGCTGGGATCGAGCATCGCTCCCAGGCTGCCGGCGATGGTGACGAGGTCGCGATCGGCCTGCATGCGCGTGGCCACCGCCCACATCACGTCGGACTCGTCGAACACGTCGACGTCGTCGTCGACCACGATCACCAGCTTGAGGTAGTGATCCACGCCGAGCACGATCGGGATGACGTGCTTGGCCTCGCCCGGCCGTCCCTGCTTGATCGCCACGTATGCCGTGAACGACGAGGTCCCCGAGAGCGGCACGTGCACGGCGGTGACATTGGGGATCACGCGGCTCAGCGCGTTGTAGATCTCCGCCTCGCGCACCAGGCCGAGCGTGGTGATGTGATCGCCGGCGCGGCCGGAGCCGATCGACTGGAACCATGGCCGCTCGCGCATGGCGATGGCCTTGGCCACGAAGACGTGCTCGGTCGAGCGGCGCGAGAAGTAGCCGGTGAACTCGCCGAACGGCCCTTCCGGCTCGCGCACGGCCGGCAGGATCTCCCCCTCGATCACGATCTCGGCCGCGGCAGGAACTTGTAGCTCGATCGTCGCGCAGTCGGCGACCTCGAGCGGCGCGCCGAAGAGCCCGCCCACCACCTCGAACTTGCCGACGTCGGCGGGCGGGTAGGCGAGCGAGCCCATCGAGACCAGCGGGTGCAGGCCGAGGGCGACCGCGCACGGCAGCGCCTGGCCTCGGGCCTCCGCGCGCCGCTGGTACTCGAACATGCGCCGGCGCGAGTGCAGGCTCACGCCCATCCGGTCGCGTCCCTTCAGCTGGAAGCGGTGGTAGCCCTCGGTCTCGACGCCGGTCTCGGGATCGCGCGCCACCAGCATGCCGGCGGTGAGATAGCGTCCGGCATCGCCCGGGAAGTACGTGGGGATGGGCAGCCGCGCCAGGTCGAGCTCGGCGCCCTTCAGCACGCGGTGGCGGAACGGAGGATCGCTCACCACGACCGGCTTCATCGGATCCTTGATGCGCCGCGCGTACTCCAGCGCCAGCTGCGGCTCCGGCACCCCGAGGGCGAAGGCCAGCGCGGGCCGGCTTGCCACCACGTTGCAGACGATCGGCATGTCGAAGCCGCGGACCTGCTCGAGCACGAGGATGGGAAAGCGCCGGCGCCGCTCGTACTCGAGCACTAGCGCCATCACCTCGAACTCGGTGGAGATCGGTTCCTTGACGTGGACGACCTCACCGGGTGACGCGGTGCCGTAGGCCGAGACGAACGAGCGGAGATCTTGGGGCATTGCGCTGTGCCCTCCGGGTCAATTAAAAGTGAAAGTGCACGCCGACGCCGAAGTATTCGATCTTTTGCCGGAAGAACTGGCCGTTGGGCGAGCGGCCGAGAAAGTATTCGAACAGGAGCTGCATCTTGCGCGAGGCCAGCACGCCGTCGATCTCGATGCCGGCGCGCGCGGAGAAGTCGCTGCTCCAGTCGTTCTCCTCGCGGTGCTGGACGTCCACGGCGGCGATCGGCCGCCAGCCGGCGGCGCGGCCCGGCCAGGGGCTGGCCACCTCGGCCCCGTACTGGATCGACCACGGATGCAGGTCCGGGGGATCGGTGTCGAAGATGTAGCCGGCGCCGCCGTACACGCGCAGCCAGTCCTGGAACTCGTACGAGAGCTTGGCGTCCACCCCCTCGTAGCTGAGGTTCACCCGCTGGGGGTTCGTGCGCAGGATGAACTCGTCGCCGAGGTGACTCGACTGGTGGAAGACGCGCAGCAAGGCCGAGAAATCGCCGGTGCGATAGCTGAACGGGATGGCGACGAAGTAGTCGGCGTTGATCAGGTCCTTGGAGGCGGCGTCGAGATCGAAGATGGCGAAGACGCCGGCCTGCACGCCGACTTCCCACCAGGATTGCCAGTAGCGCTCGCGCAGCAGCGAGAACGTCTCGCCGAAGCTGACCGCCCCGACGTCCTTCAGCGTGGGGTCGCGCAGGTACTGCTGGTACGACGCGGCGAAGTGCGGCCAGCGGGGATCGGCGATGAGCGGCTTGAAGAGCGTGCCGCCCGGCAGCAGGCCGGTGTGCCAGTCGGCCAGCACCTTCGGCGGCGCCGTCGCGGTGGGCGTGGCCCCGGGCGCGACGGCCGCCGGCGGCGGGCCGGCGATGATCTCGACCCGGCTGACGCCGCGGATCCCGAGCAGCAGGGCCTCGACGCGCGCGCGATCGACGCCGCCCAGCTCGCTCGCGCTCAGCGTCAGCACGCCGTCCCGCACGCGCACCGATGGGGCCGGCAGCTTCAGCTCGCGCTCGAGCACGGCGGCCGCGTAGCCTTCGATCCACGCATCCGAGGGGGACGTCGCCGCTCCGGCGGGCGCGGCGGCAATCAGCGAGACGATGACGGCCAGGGCGGCGAGCGCGCCCCGCATGGCTCAGTCGACCATAGCGAAGAAGCGGGCGGGCGCGCCCTCAGTCTTCGCAATCTTGTAGAACGGCGCCGCGAAGTCGACGCGCCGGCGCGGCAGCGCGCCCAGGTTGGTCAGCCCTTCCATGATGACGACGCCCGCGCCCAGGATCACTCGATGCATGGGGAAGTCCTCCGACGAGAAGTCGGGCAGTCGCGCGCAGTACTCCTCGAAGAAGTCGAAGCCGATGTTCTTGGCGCCCTTGGCCACCAGCCACTCGGCAGTCTCCGGCGGGCAGTAGGGCGACTGCGTGAAGTAGTCCGGCCAGCGGCCGTACATCTTGTCGGTCCAGTCCGTGCGTAGCAGCACGATGTCGCCGGCCTTCACGTCGTCGGCGCCACCGCGCCGGAGATCGTCGAGCGTGATCTTGTGGTTCGCCCCGACGAACGAGAGGTCGACGACGATCGCCTCGCCCATCACCTGGTCGAGCGCGATCTCGGCGGTAGTGATCCCGTCCTTGAAGACGTGCAGCGGGGAATCGATGTGGGCCCCCGTGTGCAGGCTCTGGTGCACGCTGGACACCTGCCAGAAGCCGGGACCCCGCCGATGCGGCGTGATCTCCAGCTTCATGTTGGTCGAGGGCGGGCTCAGCGTGGTGTCGTCCACGGTGACGGAGAGATCGATGTAGCGCTTCATGCGTTCTCCTGGCGGGGTCGGAGCGCCCGCGCGCGGTTGACCAGGCGGCCGATGACGGCGGCGAGCTCGTCGGGCTCGACCGGCTTGGCGATGTAGGAGTCGAAGCCGGCCGAGAGAATTCTGATGCGCTCGGTCGCGCCGCCATAGGCGGTGACGGCGACCACCGGAATGCGGTCGCCGTGCACGATCCGCCCGCCGCGGAGCTGACGGATCAGCGCGTAGCCGTTCTCCACGGGCATCTCGATGTCCGAGACGACCACGTCGGGCTCCCAGCGCTCGAGGATCTCCAGCGCCTCCCGGACCGACCGCGCCGTGCGCACGTCGGCGCCGCCCTGGCGGAGCATCTCGCCGAAGAGGTCCAGGGCGTCCAGGTCGTCGTCCACCACCAGCAGCGAGATGCCGCCGAGCGCAGCCGTCCGGGCGCGGCGCGAGGGCGGCCGCACGCGTTCAGCCGGCGCTTCGGCGTGCAGCATGAGGGGCAGCCTCACGGTGAACGTGGCCCCCTGGTCGGCGCCGCCGCTGGAGGCCTCCACGGAGCCCCCGTGCACCTCCACCAGGTGCTTGACCAGCGCCAGGCCGATACCGAGCCCGCCGTGCGCGCGCTGGCTCGAGCTGTCGGCCTGACGGAAGCGCTCGAAGATGTGGGGCAGGACCTCGGCGGGGATGCCCTGGCCGCTGTCCGTCACCACGATCTCCACGTGCGAATTCACCCGCGCCACCCGCACCTGCACGCGGCCGCCGCGCGGCGTGAACTTGATGGCGTTGGAGAGCAGGTTCCATACGACCTGCTGCAGGCGGTCGGCATCGCCGGACACGGGGCCCGCGCGCGGATCGAGCACGGGCTGCAGCTGGATGCCCTTGGCGTCCGCGGCGGGGCGCACGGCGTCGAGCGCCGCTTCCACCACCACCGCCGGCTCCATCGGCGCCACGTCCAGCCGCAGCTTGCCGGTGATGATGCGCGAGACGTCCAGCAGGTCTTCGATGAGCTGGAGCTGGGCGGCCGCGTTGCGCTCGATCACTTCCAGCGCGCGTGTCGACGTGGCCTCGTCCAGGACGCGCGTGCGCAGCATGCGGGTCCAGCCGAGCACCGCGTTGAGCGGCGTGCGCAGCTCGTGCGAGAGCGTGGCCAGGAACTCGTCCTTCATCGTGTTCGCCGCCTCGGCCTCGGCGCGGGCGCTCTGCTGGCGCTCGTAGAGCCGCGCGTTGTCGATGGCGGTAGCGATCTGCGGCGCCAGCGCGGTCACGATCTCCTCGTCGCGCGCGGTGAACACGCCCGGCTCCGGGTGGCCGAAGAAGAGGCCGCCGATGACCTCACCCGAGCGCGACACGACCGAGACCGCCAGGTAGCTGCGCACCGGCAGGTGGCCGGGCGGCATCCCGTGGTAGGGGGCGCTCTTGCCGTAGCGCGGGTCCTGGGTCACGTCGTCGCAGCGCACCGCCGCGTCGCCGCGGAAGGTGGGGGCGAAGAGATCGGTGTTGCGGGGGAGCGGAAAGCTCGAGAACTTCTCGCGCGGCACGCCCGAGATCGCGTAGAGCGTGTAGGACTCGCCGCGGGCGTCGACGAGGTTGTAGAAGAACGCGCCGAAGGCGGCGCGGCACAGCCGCGTGCAGGCATCCGTGACGCCCTGCACGAGACGCTCGAGCGTCAGCTCCGCGGCCAGGAGCTGACCGGTGCGATGGATCGTCTCGCGGGTTTCGCGCTCCTCGCGCGCCGCCCGCGCGGCCTCGCGCATCGCATGTCCGAGCTCGTTGACCTCGCGGATGCCCGTCACGACCGGGGGCGGGTCGGTACCCTGACCGACGTCACGGGCGCCCCGCGCCAGCGCCGCGATCGGCCGCGTGAGCCGCTGCGCGAACGCGACCGCCAGCGCCACCC
>JBKPRI010000037.1:0-7723 GCA_046734515.1 Candidatus Methylomirabilota bacterium
GGCGCTGACGGCGGCGGCAGCGCTGGCGGCGGCGCCGGCGGTGCGCCGGCGCCTCCTCGCCGCGGGACGCACGGTACGCGTGTCGTGACCGGCACCCCGCGCGTCAGCATCGGCATGCCCGCCTTCGACAAGGAGGCGACCGTCGCGCGCGCGGTGGAGTCCGTGATCGGGCAGACGTTCGCAGATCTGGAGCTGATCGTCTCGGACAACGCGTCCACGGACGGCACCGAGGCGATATGCCGCCGGCTCGCCGCCGGCGACGCCCGCGTTCGCTTCACGCGCCAGCCCGCCCCGATCCCGGCGTTCGACAACTTTCGCTTCGTCCTCGACGCCGCGCGCGCGCCGTACTTCATGTGGCTGCCGGCCGACGACTACGCGCTGCCGCGGCTGCTGGAGCGTGCGGTCGCCGTGCTCGACGCGCGGCCCGACGTGGTGTGCTGCGTGCCGGGCGTCGAGTTCCTCGAGGCCGACGGCCGACGCTGGCGCTCGAGCGGGACGTTCGCGCTGACCGGAAGCCTGCGCGACAACGTCGAGCGGTTTCTCGAGGACCCGCGGGACAACTCGCGCTTCTACGGCCTCTACCGGCGCGATGTCGTGCGCACGGTGCTGCCGCGCGCCGCCTACTACGCCTTCGACTGGCAGCTCGCCGTCGGCTCGCTGGCGTTCGGCAAGCACTGGGAGCTCGACGAGGTGCTCCTGGTCCGCGAGGCGAGCGATCCGGCTCGCTACATGCGGCTCATCGACGTGATATCGAGCGGCCGCATGGCCAGCCTGCTGCCGCTGTCGACCTTCACGCGGGCCATGCTGTCCGGACGCCTGGGCGTCCCGCTCAGCGCCCGGGCACTGCTGCGGCTGCTGCGCCTCAACGTCATGTTTCACATCATGTACGCGCGCCACCGCTATCCGCGTTACGGGCGCCTGGCCGAGCGCGTCGGCCTCCGGCTGAGGCACCTGGGGACCCCCTCAAGGCAGCGCCAGGATTGACAAAAATCCTTTAGCGGTCGTCCGGGTGGGCTGCGGTAACGTGGAGTGTCGCCGAAGCCGGAGACGGCCCGTGCGGCACCCGACACGATGGACGAGATCGAACGCTTCGCCGCCGAGGTCAGCGCCAATGTCGACCGGCTCATGGCCGATACCGACATGCAGGCGCTCTCGCGCGCCTGGCTGGTCGAGGTCACACGCCGCCGGTACACCTACAACTTCGCGTGGCTCGGCCGGCCGGTCATCCAGCTTCCGCAAGATCTGCTCGCCGTGCAGGAGCTGATCTGGCAGATCCGGCCCGACCTCATCGTCGAGACGGGCATCGCCCACGGCGGCTCGCTGATCCACTCCGCCTCGGTGCTGGAGCTGCTCGGTGGCGACCGGCTCGTGGTCGGCGTGGACGTCGACATCCGCGCCCACAACCGTCGCGAGATCGAGCGCCACCCGCTGGCGCGGCGCATCCGGCTCATCGAAGGCTCGTCCACCGATCTGCGCACGGCCGTGAAGGTCGCGGACCAGGCCAAGGGGCGTCGTGCGGTGATGGTGGTGCTCGACTCCGATCACACCCACGCCCACGTGCTGCGCGAGCTGGAGCTCTACGCGCCCCTGGTCACGCGCGGCAGCTATCTCGTCGTGTTCGACACGCTCATCGAGGACCTCCCCGACGAGCTCTTCGCGGGGCGCGCGTGGGGCAAGGGCAACAATCCGAAGACCGCCGTGTGGGAGTACCTGAAGCAGACCACGCGCTTCGAGATCGACCCCCGCATTCCCGCCAAGCTCCTGCTGACGTGCGCGCCCGACGGCTTCCTGAGGTGCGTCGGTGACTGACGAGGCGCCGATCCCCGTCTTCCAGCCTCACGTGGGCGTCGACACGATCAAGGCCGTCGTGGACGCGCTGCACGTCGGGTGGCTGGGCATGGGGGCCATCACCCAGGCCTTCGAGGAGGGGCTGGCCGGCTTCCTCGAGCTGCGCGACCGCTACGTGCTGGCCACGAACACCGGCACCTCGGCGCTGCACCTCGGCCTGCTGGCCGCCGGCGTGGGTCCCGGCGACGAGGTCATCACGCCGGCGTTCAACTTCGTCGCCGACCACCAGGCCATCGTCGCCACCGGCGCCACGCCGGTCCTCTGCGACGTGGACGAGGCCACGCTGGGCCTCGACCCCGAGAAGGCCGAGGCGCTGGTGGGGCCGCGCACGAAGGCGCTGGTGCCGCTGCACTTCGGCGGGCTGCCGGGCCGGGTGAAGGAGCTGTACGCGCTGGCCGAGCGCCGGCAGCTGCGCGTGGTGGAGGACGCCACGCACGCCTTCGGCAGCCGCGCCGAGGGCCGCCCCATCGGCAGCGCCGGCGACATCACCTGCTTCAGCTTCGACCCCGTGAAGGTGATCACGTCCATCGACGGCGGCGCTGTCGTGGTCGGCGACCGGGCCCTGCTGGAGCGGCTGCGCCAGTGGCGCTTTCTCGGCATCGACCGCGAGACGCACGAGCGGTACAAGAACAGCCGCGCGTGGGAATACGACGTGGTCAGCCAGGGCTTCCGCTACCACATGACCAACATCAATGCGGCGATCGGGCTCTCGCAGCTCGCCCGCGCCCACGAGTTCATCGCCGCGCGCCGCGCCTCCTGCCGGCTCTACACCGAGCGCCTGGCCGGACTCGCCGACGTGCGCTGCCCGGCCACCGACTTCACCGACGTGGCGCCGTTCATCTACACCGTGCGGGTGACGGCTCGCCGGCGCGATGGGCTCATCGAGCATCTCAAGCGCCGCGGCATCGCCACCGGCATCCACTTCCTGCCCGCCCAGGACTTCACGTTCCTGAAGGACTGCCGCCGCGGCGATCTGAGCGTGACCGAGCGCGTGACGCGCGAGATCCTCACGCTGCCGCTGCACACGCTGATGGCGCCCGCGCTCGTCGAGCGCGTCGCCGCGGCGATCCGCGAGCACGTCGCCGGGTGCTGAATGGGTGACGTGCGGGCGCTCGAGCGCATCCGTGTCAGCGCCGACTGGGACGCCGAACGACCGCTCGGCGACGCCGCCCTGGCCACGTATGCCGAGCACGGCGTGCTCCACCTGCGCGGCTTCGCGCCGGCCGCGCTGCTCGGCGCGTTCCGCGACGAGGCGGCCACCATGATCCGTCTCCTGCTCGACGAGCTCGGCCTCGACGCGCGCGCCTCCCGGGTCGACCGCTTCGATCGGGGCCTGGATCTCCTGCTGGCCGCGGACCGCGCGCGCGTGGGCCGGCTCTACAACGCCGTGCGCAAGCTGCCGAGCGTGTACGGCCTCATCACGGCCCCGCGCGTCTGGGCGGTGATGCGCCAGCTCATGGCCACCCGGCTGCCCGGGATCTATCCCAGCGGCACCGGCGTCCGCATGGATCATCCCGGCGAGGACACGTACCTCTCGCCGTGGCACCAGGAATACCCGTACAACCTGAGCAGCGACAACGCGGTCACGCTGTGGCTGCCGCTGGTGGACGTGGACGAGACCAACGGCTGCCTGCGCCTGGCGCCAGGCACGCAACGCCTCGGCGCGCTCCCCGTGCGGGTCCGCGACCCGCTCAACGCGCGGCGCAACGCCAACGAGACCCTGGAGATCGCCGGCCTCGACGCGCTGCTGGCCCGGCACGCCGCGTCGGCGGCGCCGACGGCGGCCGGCGACGCGCTCGTCTTCCACACGTTTTTGCTCCACTGCTCGCAGCCCAATCGGAGCGCCGCGACGCGCTGGACGCTGCAGGCGCGTTACTTCGATTTCCTCAACCCGACCGCGATCCGTCACGACTGGGTCGGCGGGATGAACGAGGGCGTGGACTTCCGCCGGTATCACCCCGAGCTGGTCGCCGAGGGCTGACATGCTCGCGGCCTGCCGCGTGTGCGCGCGCCCCGCCCCGGAGCTGCTCCATGCCTCCGCGCTGGAGCAGACGCTGACCTCCGAGTCCAAGCTGCGCCGCGGCCGCCTGCGCGTTCACCTCTGCGCCAACTGCGCGCATGTCATGAGCGACGCCGGCGGTCTCGACGACGTGGCCGGCTACTACGGCGCCGAGTACGATTCGCTGCTCGACTCGCCGGAATCCGACGACCTCTACGATCTCGACGCCCAGGGGCAGCCGGTCTACCGCTCGCAGATCCAGCTCGACAACCTGGTGCGCCTCGCCAACCTGCCGCCCAAGGGCCGGGCGCTGGACTTCGGCTGCGGCAAGGGCGCGTTCCTGTCGCGCTTCGGCCGCCAGTATCCGGGCTGGGAGCTGGCCGGCTGCGACGTCTCGGAGCGCTACCGGACCTTCGTCGAGCCGATCACGGGGCCCGGGCGCTTCGTGGTGACCTCGTTCGACCGCGCCGAGGCGCCGGCGGGGCCGTTCGAGCTCATCACGCTGTTCTTCGTGGCGGAGCACCTCGTGGACCCCGCGGCCACGCTGGCGCGTGTGGCCTCGTGGCTGGCGCCATCAGGCCTGCTCTACCTCACCGTTCCCAACGTGATGACCAACACCATCGACGCCTTCCTGGCCGATCATCTCTCGCACTTCTCGGCGCTCAGCCTGGCCGCCCTCGTGCACCGCGCGGGGCTGCGTCCGCTCGTGCTCTCCGAGCACCACCAGCTCGGCCAGCTCACGCTGATGGCCACCGCCGATCCTGCCGTCACGCGGCGCCCGGTCGCGCGGCTGGGCGGCGATCTCGTGGCCGCGTACGTCGACGCCATCCGCAGCGGCGTGGCGCGCTGGGCGGAGTGCGGCGCGCGGGTCACCGCGTTTCTCGCCGAGCGCCCCGCGGGCCACGGGGAGCTCGCGGTGTACGGCGCCGGCGTCTTCGGCAGCTATCTCGCGCTCGCGGCCGGGCCCGCGCGTGAGTCGATCGCCTGCTTCCTCGACCAGGGACCGTTCAAGGTCGGCACGACGCACCTGGGCCGGCCGGTCGTGCACCCGCGGGAGATTCCCGCGCACGTGAGCGACGTGCTCGTGGGGCTCAATCCCGGGCGCGCGCGCGACATCTTGGCCCAGGCGGGGCTGCTCGACCGGCCGCGCCTGCGGTTCTTCTTTCCGTGATGGCCAGCCCGCGCCTGCTGCAGGGCGAGCAGGTCAAGCTGCGGCCGTTCCGGCGCGAGGATCTGCCGCGGGTGATCGCCTGGCGGCGCGACGCCGAGCTGCGGCGCGGCGCGCTGTGGAGCGACGCACCGTTCGGCCCGCGCGAGGCCCAGCGCTGGCTGCGCGCGGTCGGCGAAGGCGCCGATCCCTCGCGCATCACGCTGGCCATCGAGCTGCGCGCCGACGGCCGCCTGGTGGGGCTCACGAACCTCACGCGCATCGACCGCCGGGCCGGTACTGCGTATTTCGGCATCGTCGTCGGCGAGAAGGACTGCTGGGGCAAGGGCATCGCCTCCGAGAGCCTGCGGCTGGTGCTCCGCCGGGCCTCCGCCCTGCGGCTGCGCAAGGTGCTCCTGGAGGTCGCCGCCGACAACCCGCGCGCGGTGGAGCTCTACCGCCGGGCGGGCTTCCAGACCGAGGGCGTGCTGCGCCGGCAGCTCGCGCGGCCGGAGGGCTTCGTCGACGTCATCGTGATGGCGTTCTTCTTCGAGTGATGGTCGTCGCCATCAACCAGCCCTGCTACCTGCCCTGGCGCGGCCACTTCGCGCTCATGAAGACCGCCGACGTGTTCGTGTTCTACGACGACGTCCAGTTCACGTCGAACACCTCGCGCAGCTTCTTCGCGCGCGTGCAGCTCAAGACCGCGGCCGGCCGCCGCTGGCTCACGGTGCCGGTGCGCAAGAGCGGCAAGTTCGGCCAGCGCATCGTCGACGTCGCCATCGCGACGGACGATCACTGGGCGGCGAGGCACACGGCCGCGATCCGCGAGGCCTTCCGCGGCGCGCCGCACGCCGGCGCCGTGGAGCCGGTGCTGGCCGCGCTGAGCGGCTGGGAGCGTCTGGCCGAGCTGACGGTGGCCACGACCATGCTCATGGCCCAGCTGCTCGGCATCGAGCGCGAGACGCTGCGCGCCTCGACGCTGGGCGTGGGCGGCAGCGGCTGGGAGCGCGTGCTGGCCGTCTGCCGCGCGCTCAAGGCCACCCGCTACGTGAGCGGCCACGGCGGGCTCGACTACCTCGACCACGAGGCCTTCGAGGCGGCCGGCGTCGCGGTGGAGTACATGGACTACGACCTCTCGCCCTATCCGCAGCTCCACGGCGCCTTCGAGCCGTACGTGACCGCGCTCGACACGCTGGCCAACCTGGGCCCGGCCGCGGGCGCGCACGTGAACGCGCGCACGGTACCGTGGCGCGAGATGCTGGCGCGCCGGGCGGCGGCCGTGGAGCCGGCCCGGTGAAGACGCTCGTCCTGGTCCCCGCCTACAACGAGGCCGCGCGCATCGGACGGGTGCTCGCCGGTATTCGCACCGCCGTGCCCGGCGCCGACGTGCTGGTCGTCGACGACGGCTCCGCCGATGACACGGCGAGGGTCGCGCGCGCGGCCGGCGCCCGCGTCGTGCGCCTGCCGTTCAACCTCGGAGCGGGCGTGGCGGCCCAGACGGGTTACAAGCTCGCCGTGCGCGAGGGCTACGCGTGCGTGGCGCAGCTCGACGCCGACGGCCAGCACGAGCCCGCCGACCTCCCGGCGCTGGTGGCGCTGATCGAGCGCGGCGAGACCGATGTCGCCATCGGCTCGCGCTTCCTCGGGGCCACCACCACATACCGGCCGGGCGCGCTGCGCCGCACCGGCATGGCCCTGTTCGGCCTGCTGGCCTGGATGCTGACCGGCGTGCGCTTCTCCGACGTGACGTCCGGCTTCCGCGCCTTCGGCGGCGACGTCGTGCGCTTCGTGGCCACCGAGTGGTACCCGACGGACTACGCCGACGCCGACGTGCTGATCACGCTCCGGCGCGCCGGCTTCCGCCTTCGCGAGGTGCCCGTGCGGATGTACCCCCGCGCGGGCGGCCGCTCCATGCACGCGGGCCTGCGGCCGGTCTACTACGTGTTCAAGATGCTGCTCTCGGTGGCGCTGGCGCCCGTCCGGCGTGAGCCCGCCGAGCAGAAGAGGGGCCTGACATGACCCAGGGGCTGACGCTGCACCAGACGGCGTTCGCGCTCACCACCTCGCTGCTGATCTTCCTGTTCATCCTCGAGCTGGTCCGCCGGCGGCGGCTGCGTGAGGAGTACTCGTGGCTCTGGCTGCTGGCCGCCGGCGCGATGGTGCTGCTGGTCGTCTGGTTCCGCCTGCTGATGATCATCACGCACCTGGTGGGCGCCGTCACCCCGCTGAACACGCTGCTGCTGTTCGCGGTGCTCTTCCTCTTCGCGATCGCCGTCCACTACTCGGTGATCGTCTCCCGGCTCACCAGCCAGGTGAAGAACCTCGCGCAGGAGCTGGCCCTGGTCTCCGCCCGGCTCGAGGAGCGCGAGCGCTAGTCAGTCGCGGCGGCCGGCCAGCGCCTCGCGCGCGCGCCAGCCCTCGTAGCTGCCCGGCGCCAGCCGGGCGAAGGTCTCCAGATGGCGCCGCACGCCCGGCTCGTCGCCGCGCGCACGCGCGATGAGCGCGAGCGCCCAGTGGGCCTCGGCGTGGCGCCGATCGAGCGCCAGCGCCTCCTCCTCCGCGCGGGTGGCCTCGTCGAGCTTTCGCTCCGTCAGCCGGACGAATCCCAGGGTGCTGAAGGCCAGCGCGCTGCGCGGATCGAGCTTCAGCGCCGCGGCGACCTCCAGGTCGGCCTCGCCGATCCGGCCCTCGGCCAGCCGCCGGCGCGCCGCGGCCAGGTGCTGACC
>JBKPRI010000038.1:0-4979 GCA_046734515.1 Candidatus Methylomirabilota bacterium
GTGATCGCCGCGGTCAGCGTCGTCTTGCCATGGTCGATGTGACCGATGGTGCCGACGTTGAGATGCGGCTTCGTGCGCTCGAACTTCTGCTTTGCCATATGTCCTCCGTCTTCTCCTTTGCTACGAGCCCTGCGCCTCGGAAACGACCTCGCCCGCGATCGACTGCGGCGCATCCTCGTAGCGATCGAACTGCATCGTGAAAGTGGCGCGACCCTGCGTCGTCGACCGCAGGTCGGTCGCGTATCCGAACATCGTGGCAAGCGGGACGCGGGCGCGAATCGCTTGCGCATTTCCCCGAGGCTCGAGTCCTTCGACCCGACCGCGGCGAGAGTTGAGATCTCCCATGACGTCGCCGAGATACTCCTCCGGCGTCACGACCTCGACGGCCATGATCGGCTCGAGGATCTTCGGCTTCGCCTTCTGCATCGCGTTCTTGAACGCCATCGAGCCGGCGATCTTGAAGGCCATCTCGCTCGAGTCGACGTCGTGGAACGAGCCGTCCACGAGCTCGACGCGCACATCCACGACCGGGAACCCTGCGAGAATGCCCGACTCCATCGCCTCCTGGATGCCGAGGTCGACGGACGGGATGTACTCGCGCGGAATCTTGCCGCCGACGATCTTGTCCATGAACTCGTAGCCCTCGCCCGGCTCGGCCGGCTCGAGGTTGATGACGGCGTGCCCGTACTGGCCGCGGCCGCCGGTCTGGCGCACGAAGCGGCCCTCGACCTTCTCGACCGGCCGCCCGACCGTCTCGCGGTAGGCGACCTGCGGCCGCCCCACGTTCGCGTTCACGTTGAATTCGCGCATGAGGCGGTCGACGATGATCTCCAGGTGGAGCTCGCCCATCCCCGAGATGATGGTCTGTCCCGTCTCCTCGTCCGTGCGAACGCGAAACGTCGGGTCCTCCTCTGAGAGGCGCGCGAGCGCCTGCGCGAGCTTGTCCTGGTCGGCCTTCGTCTTCGGCTCGATCGCGACCGAGATGACCGGGTCCGGGAACGTCATCGACTCGAGCCGGATCGGGGCCGTCTCGGTTGCCAGCGTGTCCCCGGTCGTCGTGGCCTTGAGGCCGACGGCCGCGACGATCTCGCCCGCGCCGATCTCCTCCCGCTCCTCGCGGTGGTTCGCGTGCATCTGGAGGAGGCGGCCGATGCGCTCGGTCTTGCCCGTCGTGACATTGAGGACGCGGTCGCCGGCGGCGACACGGCCTGAGTAGACGCGGAAGTACGTGAGCTTGCCGACGTAGGGGTCGCTCATGACCTTGAAAGCGAGTGCCGAGAAGGGCTCGTCCTCGGCCGGGCGGCGGGAGAGCTCGTGCTCCGTACGCGGGTCGACGCCGTGGACGGGCGGGACGTCGAGCGGGCTCGGCAGGTAGTCGACGACGGCGTCGAGCAACGGCTGCACACCCTTGTTCTTGAAGGCGGAGCCGCAGAGCACCGGCGTCACCGCGATCGACAGGGTCGCCTTGCGCAGCGCGCGGCGAATCATGTCCGGCGTCACCGACGCCTCATCCGTGAGGTAGGTCTCGAGGAGCTCCTCGTCGTGCTCGGCGACGGCGTCGATGAGCTGGTGGTGGTACTCCTCGGCCTGCTCCTTCAGCTCATCTGGAATCTCGATCGTCTTCGGATCCATGCCGAGCGTGTCGTCCCAGACGACGCCCTGCATCTCGATCACGTCGACAACGCCGCGGAAGTGCTCCTCCTGCCCGATCGGCAGGTGGATCGGCACCGGATGGGCGCCGAGGCGGTCGACCATGGACTGCACGGCGGCGAAGTAGTCGGCACCGACGCGATCCATCTTGTTGATGAAGGCGATCCGCGGGACGCGGTAGCGGTCGGCCTGGCGCCAGACGGTCTCGGACTGCGGCTCGACGCCTGCGACGGAGTCGAAAACGGCGATTGCGCCGTCGAGGACGCGCAGACTTCGCTCGACCTCGACAGTAAAGTCCACGTGCCCGGGCGTATCGATAATGTTGATACGAAAATCGCGCCAGAAGGCCGTGGTGGCCGCAGAGGTGATCGTGATGCCGCGCTCCTGCTCCTGCGCCATCCAGTCCATGACGGCGGCCCCCTCGTGGACCTCGCCCATCTTGTGGGTGCGGCCTGTGTAGTAGAGGATCCGCTCGGTCGTCGTCGTCTTGCCCGCGTCGATGTGCGCCATGATCCCGATGTTGCGCACGCGGTCGAGCGCGACGTTCTTTCCTGTCGTCGTCGTAGCCACGTCTGTTACCAGCGGTAGTGCGCGAAGGCCTTGTTGGCCTGCGCCATTCGATAGAGGTCGTCCTTGCGCTTGAACGCGCCACCCTGCTGGTTCAGCGCGTCGAGGATCTCGTTGGCGAGCTTCTCCTCCATGTGCTTCTCGCGCCGGTCCCGCGCGTAGGAGACGAGCCAGCGCACGGCAAGCGTGCGGGCGCGCCGCTGCGGGACCTCGACGGGTACCTGGTAGTTGGCGCCGCCGACCCGGCGGGAGCGAACCTCGAGGACCGGCGTGACGGTCTTCACGGCCTGCTCGAGGACCTCGACCGGCGGCTTCCCGGTCTTCTCCCCGACCATGTCGAGCGCGCGGTAGACGATCTGCTCCGCGGTCGACTTCTTCCCGCGATTCATCACCTTGTTGATCACCTGGGACACGAGCTTCGAGCTGTACACGGGGTCCGGGTCGAGCTCGCGAACCGGGATTTCGGCACGGCGCGGCATCAGGTGCCTCTCTTGGCGCCGTACTTGGAGCGTCCCTGCCTGCGCTCGGAGACGCCGGCGGCGTCGAGCGCGGCCCGGATGACCTTGTAGCGGATGCCCGGCATGTCCTTCACGCGGCCTCCGCGGATGAGGACGACCGAGTGCTCCTGCAGGTTGTGGCCCTCGCCGGGGATGTAGGTCGTGACCTCCATCCCGTTCGTGAGCCGGACGCGCGCGACCTTACGCAGCGCGGAGTTCGGCTTCTTGGGCGTCGCCGTGTACACCCGCGTGCAGACCCCCCGCTTTTGCGGGGCGCCGCGCAGGGCTGGAGTCTTGGTCTTCTGACCTGGGGCCCGCCGCCCCTTTCGCACAAGCTGGTTCACCGTCGGCAACGCGTGTCGTCCTTCTCTCAAAGGGTGTTATGACGCAACAAAAGGCCGGCACGGGCAGCGCCCCAGTGCCAAACCCAGCGGGCATGGTAGCAACAATCCCGTTGTTCGCGACGTGCGCGGTAGGCGCGAAGGTGTTAGGGGATTATTGTCATCGTGGCGAGGGCGACGCGGCCCTCACGAACGGGTCAGGTGAACGTGCTCCTTGCCAGCGCCAGCACAACGTGGGTCGGTGTCGCCTTCGGCGCGGCGAGCCTCGCGTTTCTCGCCGCGGTCGTCACTCTGTTCGCGGTCATCCGCGGGCGAAGCTCCTACGCAGCGGTGGAGCAGCTGCTCCGGGAGTCCCTCGAACGCACCAAAAGCCTGCACGGCGAACTGGCCGGCGCGCTCGAGCAAGCGCGCGTCGAGACGCGGCGGTCACACGAGCTCGGGGAGATCAGCTCGACCATCGACCTCGACGCGGTTCTCACGCGCACGCTCCAAGCGGCGGATGCCTCGGCCGGAGTCGACGCTGGCCTCATCCGCCTTTCGAACCTGGACGAGGGCTCGTCCGAGCCGCTCATCGCGACGATCGGCATGTCAGCCGACGAGGCCGCACGCCAGCCGGTCGGAGGCCCGCCTGACGGCCAGCCGGACCGCGCGGTCAGGATTGGCTACACCTACGAGCGTGAGGAGACGCTCGAGGAGGGCGACCTGATCCGGGGCGGCGTGTCACTTCCTCTGCGCGACGCCGAGGGCGGGGCGATCGGCACGCTCGCCGTCTTCTGGCGAAGCGAGGATCGGGAGGCGACCGATGACCAGCTCGCCGCGTTGGAAGAGCTCGCCGCGCGGGCGGGCCCGGCGATCGAGAACGCTCGCCGCTTCCGGGAGGCGCGCCAGCTAGCCGATCTCGACGCCCTCACGACTCTCCACAATCGCCGGTACTTCCACGAGACCCTCCGCCGCGAATGCGCCCGTGCTCACCGCTACGACCGCGAGCTCGCACTCGTCGTCTTGGACATCGATGACTTCAAGGCGATCAACGACCGCATCGGCCACCTCGCCGGCGACTCCGTGCTCGCCGGAGCGGCCGAGCGCCTCCAGTCGGTCGTCCGCAGCGCGGACATCGCGTGCCGGGTCGGCGGCGACGAGTTCGCGGTCATCCTGCCCGAGTCCGAGCTCGCGGACGCGGAGCGGCTCTACCTGCGCGTCCAGTTCGCCGTCGGCGCCCGGCCCATCGGGCCTACCGAGCGCCTCCACCTCTCGGCCGGGATCGCGCAACTCCGGGCGGACGACGACGCCACCTCCTTGTTCGAGCGCGCCGACGAGGCTCTCTACCAGGCGAAGGAAGCTGGCAAGGGCCAGTTCATCGTCGCCGACGGGCTCGGCTAGCGCGGTGCCGGACCCGCTCGTGCGTGTGCGCTCCTTGCTCGAGGCTCCCTCCCCCGCGGTCCTCACGACCTACCGCCGGGATGGAAGCGCTCTCACCTCGCCGGTCTGGTACCGGTGGGAGAACGGCGCGTCCGAGATCGTCGTCGCGCAGGGTGACGTCTAGCTCCGCCACCTCGCCCGCGATCCGCGTTGCATCCTCGTGGCCTTCGAGACTGAGCCTCCGTTTCGGGGATAGAGGCGCGCGGCGAGCCCGAGCTCGTCGAGCGCCACGTGACCACCGAGCGGATCGCGATCGCCGGACGCTATCTGGGTGAGGCCGCCGCCTTCGCAGCGGCTCGCTCGTCCCCGATCGGCGTCCTGCTCAGACTCGAGCCCGAGGACCCGCGGGTATGGGATCTCTCCGCGATCCTCCCCGCGGAGAAGGTCTAACCCGGTCTATTTAGACCAACCGGCCACGGCTGAGCCTCCCGGCGCCGGATCGACTCCTTGAGCTCCGCGAGAAACCGCGCGGTGTCCGATTGCAGGTCCGAGTTCAGAAAGTGAC
>JBKPRI010000039.1:0-7198 GCA_046734515.1 Candidatus Methylomirabilota bacterium
GATCGTGAGTCTGCGCGTGGTGGGCAAGGGACTCGGCGAGCGCAGTCGCGTGAGCGCGCACCACCCGCCCCCGCCAGCATCCCACGCGCCATCCGTCCGCCGTGTCTACTTCGGCCCGCCGACCGGATGGCTCACGACGCCGATCCTCTCGCGCGCCGATCTCGCCACGCCGCGCGAAGGCCCGGCGGTGATCGAGGAGTACGACGCGACGTGTGTGGTGCCGCCCGGCGCCCGCGTACGGCTCGACGCCTCCGGCAACATCGTGATGGAGGTCTGAGCCATGGCGTCACGACTCTCCGATCCGATCGGATTCGAGCTGTTCAAGAACACGCTGCTGTCGATCGCCGACGAGATGGCCCTGACCATCTTGAGGACCGCCTACTCCGGCGTGCTCAAGGACAACATGGACTATTCCACGGCGTTCTGCGACGCCGAGGGCCGCACCGTCGCGCAGGGGCTGACGCTGCCCGGGCATCTCTCGTCGTTCCCCGACGCGCTGGGCGCGACGCTCGAGCGCTTCGGCGATCGCATGCGCCCGGGCGACGTCTACGCGCTGAACGATCCGTTCGAGGGTGGGATGCACCTGCCCGACGTGTTCATCCTCAAGCCGATCTTCCACGAGGGCCGGCGCGTGGCCTTCGCGGCGACCATCTGCCACCAGACCGACATGGGCGGGCGCGTGGCCGGCTCCAACGCGTCGGACTCGACCGAGATCTTCCAGGAAGGGCTGCGCATCCCACCGGTGAAGATGTACGACGCCGGCGAGCCCAACGAGACGCTGTTCCGGCTGCTGGAGAAGAACGTCCGCCTGCCGGTGCGCGTCTTCGGCGACATGCGCGCCCAGCTCGCGGCCTGCCACATCGCCGAGGAGGCGTTCGGCCGGCTCGTCGCCAAGCACGGCATCGAGCAGGTCCTGACCTACATGGAGGAGATGCTCGACTACACCGAGCGGCTGACCCGCGCCGCGCTGGCCGAGCTGCCCGACGGCGAGTGGACCTTCACCGACTGGATCGACGACGACGGCATCGACTTCGGGACGCCGATCCCGCTGATGGTCACCCTGCGCAAGCAGGGCGACCGGATGGTGGCGGACTGGACCGGCACCTCGCCGCAGGTCAAGGGCGCCATCAACAACACGCTCTCGTTCACGCGTGCGGCCACGTACACCTGCATCAAGTCGGTGCTGCCCCACGAGATCATGTGCAATGCCGGCTTCTACCGTCCCATCGAGGTCATCGCGCCGCCGGGGACGATCGCCAACTCCGTCCCGCCGGCCGCCTGCGCCGCGCGAGGGCTGACGGGCTTCCGGATGATCGACACGGTCTTCGGCGCGCTCGCCCAGATGCTGCCCGATCGCGTGATCGCGGCCTCGGAGGGCGGCAACACCGGCGTGAGCATCGGCGGCTATCACGCCGACCGCACGCCGTTCATCTTCGTGGAGTTTATCTGCTCGGCCTGGGGCGGCCGGCCGTGGGCCGACGGACTCGACGGTAACGCCAACCTGTTCGCGAACATGTCGCTACCCTCGGCGGAAGTGACGGAGACCGAGCAGCCCCTCGAGGTGCTCTGCACCGAGTTCATCCCGGACGTGGGTGGCGCCGGCAAGTATCGCGGCGGCATGTCGATCCGCCGGGCGTACCGGCTGATCGAAGACGAGGCGGTGCTCCAAGTCCGCGCCGACCGGCACACGTTCCGTCCCTACGGCCTCTATGGCGGTGGGCCCGGCAAGCCCTCGCGCAACCGACTCGTCAGCAGCGGCGCGGAGCGCGAGCTGACCGCCAAGGTCACGATGACGCCGATGCGCCGGGGCGACGTCTTCATCCACGACCAGCCGGGGCCGGGCGGCTGGGGCGATCCGCTGGAGCGCGACCCCGCGCGCGTGCTCCGCGACGTGCTGAACGAGCTGGTCAGCGTGGAAGCCGCACGCGACGACTACGGCGTCGTGATCACCGCGGCGGGCGAGGTGGACGGCGCCGCCACCGCGCGACGCCGCGCGGAGCTGCGGGCGGCGCGCGGGTGGGTGAGGCCACCGTTCGTGAGCCGCTGACGACGATGAGAGTCCCGGCATTCGGCCTCCTCGTGGCGCTGATTGCCGGCGTTCTCACCGGACCGCCCGCCGTTGACGCGCAGCAGCCGCTGCGCCCTCCACGCCTCGGCGTACTCGTCAATGCCGATTCATCACGTGTCGACGCGTTCCGGCAAGGACTTCGGGAGCAGGGGTACACCGACGGGCGCAACATTCTCCTCGAATATCGCTATGCGTCGGAAAAATCATCCGACAGCCTCGATGCTCTTGCTCGCGAACTCGTGCAGCTCAAGGTGGACCTGATCGTCACGGAGGGAACCCCCCTCACCCTCGCCGCAAGGCGAGCGACAGACTCCATTCCAATCGTCGTCACGTCGGCCGGCGACCTGGTCGGGGCCGGTCTCGTCGAGAGCCTGGCGCGGCCCGGGGGCAACGTGACGGGGCTGACCCTTCAGTCACCCGAGCTCAGTGGTAAGCGGCTCGGTCTCCTCCATGATCTCGTTCCGGCCGCGACTTCCGTGGGCATCCTCCTGAACCGTGGAAACCGGCTCCTCCACCCACTCATACGGAAGGAAACGGAGGCGGCAGCGAAGGCGCTGAACGTCACCCTGCAACCCTTCGAGGTCGAACGCCCTGACGACTTGGAGGCGACGTTTGCCGAGATGCAGAGGCGACAGATCGGCGCGCTTCTCGTGCCGCTCGACCCCATGTTCAACGATCACCGAGCACGCCTGGTGAGTCTCGCGGCACACAATCGTCTTCCCGCGATGTTCGGCGAACGCTTGTATGTCGACGCTGGCGGACTTGTATCGTACGGTCCGAACTACGCTGCGTTGTACCGCCGTGCGGCAGTGTTTGTAGACAAGATCCTGCGCGGCGCCAAGCCGGCCGAACTACCGGTCGAGCAACCCACCAAGTTCGAGTTGGCGATCAATCTGAAGACCGCCAAGACCCTCGGGCTGATGCCCTCTCCGCCGCTTCTGCTGCAGGCGGATCAGGTGATTGAATGACGCACAGGAAGGCGGCTGACGCCGCCGCGCAAAGATCTGCGGAGGAGCGCCCGATGGCGAATGAGTCGAGTCGTACCGTCTACGTCAATGGAGAGTACGTGCCGCGCGAGCAGGCGAGGATCTCGATCTTCGACGTCGGCTTCCTGCGCGGCGATGCCGTGTTCGACACGACTTCGGCCTGGAACGGCCGCATTTTCAAGCTGCCGGCCCACCTCGAGCGGCTCGAGCTGTCGCTGCGGGCCGCGCGGATCGCGTGCCCGCTGCCGCCGAAGGCGCTGGCCGACGTGATCGTCGAGACCACGCGCCGCTCGGGGCTGCGCAACGCCTACGTGCAGACGATCGTCACGCGCGGCGAGCCGCCGATGGGCGTGCGCGATCTCACGCAGTGCCGTCCCAGCCTGATCGTCTTCGCCATCCCGTACGTCTGGATCCTCAACCGCGAGCAGATCGCCTCGGGCGGTCGCGGCTCGATCGTCTCCACGCGCGCGCTGCCCGTGCAGAGCCTCGACCCCAAGATCAAGTCGCTGAGCCGGCAGCACTTCGACCTCGCGGTGCTGCAGGGCAAGTTCGCCGGCGCCGACGTGGCGCTCATGCTCGATCTCGACGGTCACGTCACCGAGGGCCCGGGCTTCAACGTCTTCGCCGTCAAGGGCGGAACGATGTACTCACCGCCGGAAGGCATCTTGATGGGCATCACACGCCAGACCGTGTTCGAGCTGGCCGCCGAGCATGGCCTGCCGGCGCGCGAGGCGCAGCTCACCGCCTACGACCTCTATGCCGCCGATGAGATCTTCCTGACCAGCACCGCGGGCGGGATCATGCCGCTGGTCGACGTGGACGGGCGGGCCATCGGCAACGGCCGGCCGGGGCCGGTCTTCCAGCGCGTGCACGATCTCTACTGGGCGCTCCGCGAGAGCGGACGCGACGGCACGCCCGTCTTCCCCGACAGCGCCTAGAGCGAGGCGGCGTCGCCCCATCCGGGGCGCCGCTGTCGTGCCCAGCGCCGGCCAAGTCCCCGGAATCGCTGCCAGCGGCTCTGGCGCCGCTCATGCATGTCACCTGGGGAGCCCGACGACGGGCGGGGAGGCGTCTATGAGCCGGCTTCAGACCACGCATCACACCGTGCGCTGCCCGCTGGAAGACTGCACCGCAGAGCTGAGCGTGCGCTCCGATCGCGGCGCCGCGCCGTCCAGCCGGCACCGCGAGGTCATGGCGTGCTCGCTGCGGCCGTCCACGCCGTTCGTGGCGCCTTCACGAGATGGTTACTTCGGGGACATCGCCCCTTCCGTGTCCTACCACTACGAGGTCGGTGGGACTCCCTGCCATGCGGGAAAGGTCACGTGCGGCCGCCGCTGTCTCGCCGTGCTGAATGCCGCCGAGGCCCATGTCGCCGAGCCGTACACGTCGGGTGCCGGCGACGCGCTCGATCTCGCGCGGCTGACGCAGACGCCGGCCATGATGCGGGTGTTGTGGTCGTACAGCGGCGGCTGATCAGCACATGAGCCAGTCGCCGTAGGTGCCGCGTATCGGCTTGCCCTCCGCGAAGCGCGCCAGCCGGAAGGTGGGCAGGTCGGGATGACCGCTCGGCCCGTCGAGGACGAGCGTCGCCGTCATGTGACCGACGGCCGGCGAGAGCTTGAAGCCGTGGCCGGAGAAGCCGGCGGCGACGTGATAGCCGGTGGGACCGACGCGATCGAGGATCGGGTGCCAGTCGGGCGTGACGTCGAAGCAGCCGGCGTAGCCGCGGGCGATGTGGCCCTCGGCCAGCACCGGGAAGCGGTGGCTCACGCGGGCCAGCGCGTCGGTCGACTCGTCGAGGCTCACGCCCTCCCTGTAGGCATCGGGATCGACGGCGTCGCGTGACTCCTCGGCGTCGAGGCCGCCCACCAGGATGTGCTCGCCCATCTCCGGCCGCGTGTAGATGTTGGTAACGAAGTCGTAGACCATCGGGTGCGGGCGGCGATCGGCCTGGGGCCACGAGACGATGCTGATCTTGTGGCGGCAGATGTGGATGGGCAGCTCGACGCCGGCCATGGCCGCCAGCGGCGCACTCCACAACCCCGCCGCGTTCACCACCACCGGCGCCTGGATCTCGCCGCTGTTCGTGCGCACGCCGCGCACATGGTCGCCATCGAGCACGAGGCCGACAACGGCGGTGTCTTCCATGATGCGCGCACCGGCGTTGCGGGCGGCGCGCGCGAAGCCCTGGGCGGTCTCGACGGGGTTGCAGTAGCCGGAGGCGGGCTCGTAGCAGCCGGCCACGAGATCGTCGGCGCGCAGCCGCGGCTCGATCTCCCGGATCTCCGTCGGCGAGATCAGCCGCGTGTCGATGCCGATCGAGCGCTGGAGCGCGACCGAGGCCTCCATGGGCACGCGCATCTTGTCGTCCACGCCGAGCAGGTAGCCCGTGTGACGGAAGCCGCAGCTGGCGCCATCGACGCGCTCGGCGAAATTCTGGAAGAACTCGAGCGAGTAGCGGATCATCCGGCACGTCTCGGCCGTGGAGTAGTGCTGGCGCACGCACGCCGAGCTCTTGCCCGTGCCGCCGGAGGCGAGCGTGCCCTTGTCGACGAGGACCACGTCGCGGACACCGCGCCGGGTGAGGTGATACGCCGTGCTGGCGCCGGTCACGCCGCCGCCGATGATGATCACGTCTGCTGTAGTCGTCATGCCGGGGATGCTAGCAGCCCTCCCGACGGCGCACAAACGGCGGGCGTTTCTCTCGCCCTTGTAAAGGCTGGAAAATCGCGCCGGATCGGTCCTCCGCGAGCCCCGAGAACACCCCGAAACCAAAGGAATCGAGGGAGCGTGGTGTGGCACGTCCGATGCTCTGGAACGAGGGCATGAGATCTACCCCCGATCCCGGGTGCGACCGCTGCCAGCACATCGCGAGGTATCACCACCAGCACGGCTGCGGCGCCTGTCACTACCGTGACTGCGCGTGCGCGCGGTTCGCGCTCGCTCCGCACCAGGGCGAGCGGTTCGTGACACCCGTGAACGACACGTCACCGCTGACGGAGTTGGCCCTCGCGGCTTAGTCGGGTCTCTCGGGCGCGCCGTAGCCGCCGGCACCCGGGGTCACGATCGTCACGGTGTCGCCTGCCTCGAGCCGCATGCCGGCGAGCTTGGGCGGCAGCGGCCGCGCCGCCGGCGTGTCCGCGTTGAGGAGGAGCGCGCTCTTGCCGCCCGGCCCGCCGCCGGCGAGCCCCCACGGCGCGATGCGCGCGCGATCGAGCGTGCCGAGGAACGTGGTGCCCTCGTGCAGCACGCGGATCGTGCGGCGCAGCCCCATGCCGCCGCGGTAGCGTCCGGCGCCCGCCGACTCCGGCACGAGACCATACTCCTCGACGAGCAGCGGATATTCCATCTCCAGCGACTCGATGGGCAGGTTCGACGTGTTCGTGACGTGCACCTGCACGGCGTCGAGGCCGTCCTTGGTGGCGCGCGCGCCGGAGCCGCCGGCCAGCGTCTCGAGATAGACGTAGTACTGGCCGGTGCGCGCGTCCATGCCGCTGAAGACCCACGCGGAGTTGGCCCCGTTGGTGGCGGCGATGACGCGCGCGGGGAGCGCCGGCGCCAGCGCGCCGAAGACGACGTCGGCGATGCGCTGGCACGTCTGCGTGCGCCACGCCACCGCGGCGGGCGGGCGTGCGTTCACGATCGAGCCCTCGGGCGCCGTCACCTGGATGGCGCGATAGAAGCCGGCGTTGGCAGGGATGGTGGGATCGAGCAGCGTCTTGAGCGCGTAGTAGACGGTGGCCACGAGGGCCAGGTACACGACGTTGATGTCACCCGGCACCTGCGGCCCGCTGCCCGTCCAGTCGAGCGCGATCGCATCGCCCGTCACCGTGATCGTCACGCGGATGGGCACCGGCGGCCCGTCGAACCCGTCGTCGTCCATGAAATCCTCGAACGTGTAGACGCCGTCGGGAATCGTCTTCAGCGCCGCACGGATCTTGCGCTCGCCGTAGGCGAGCAGCTCGGCCATGGCCGCCTCGCAGGTCGAGCGGCCATAGCGTGTGAACAGCTCCGTCACGCGCTCGCACCCGATGCGGTTGGCGGCGAACTGCGCCCGGAAGTCGCCGCGCCGCTCGCGCGGCAGGCGGAAGTTCAGCAGGAGCAGCTCCATCACGTCCTCGCGCAGCACGCCGCCCTCGACCAG
>JBKPRI010000040.1:0-25717 GCA_046734515.1 Candidatus Methylomirabilota bacterium
TCGGACGGCCCCGTCCACCGCGCGCTGCTAGCCGCCCGGGGACGGGCGGGCGGCGTGACGCCGCGCGAGCTCCTCGAGCACGTCACGCACCGGGATCGAGCGCTCGCCGAGCAGGACCAGCGTGTGGAACCAGAGGTCGGCCATCTCCTCGACCACGCGACGATCGCCTTCGCCGCCGAGCGCGGCGGTGATGACCTCGACGGCTTCCTCGCCGATCTTGCGGCACACCGCCGCCTCGCCCTTGGCGAGCAGGCCGGCCACGTAGGAGCCGGGCGGCGGCGAGGCCTTGCGCTCGGCCACGATGCGCTCGATGCGGTCCAGCATGTTGCCGGCCGCTCCCGGGCCCTGCAGCGCGGTGAAGAAGCACGAGCGGCTCCCGGTGTGACAGGCCACGCCGTCCTGGTGGACCTGCACCAGCAGGGTGTCGGCGTCGCAGTCGGCATAGACGCCCTGCACGTGCTGGCTGTGGCCCGAGCTCTCGCCCTTGCGCCACGGCGCCTGCCGCGAGCGGGACCAGAAGTGCGTGAGCCCGGTCTCGAGCGTCTTCGCGACGGCGTCGCGATTCATCCACGCCACCATGAGCACTTCGCCGGTCTCCGCTTCCTGCACGACGGCGGGGATAAGACCGCGCTCGTCATAGGTGAGCGCCTCGGGGGTCATCGCCTCACCTCCACGCCGCGCTCGGCCAGGTAATCCTTCACCTCGGCGATCGTGTAGGTGCCGAAGTGGAAGAGCGAGGCGGCCAGCGCCGCGCTGGCGTCGGCCTCGGTGAACGCCTCGCGGAAGTGCTCGAGCGTGCCCGCGCCGCCCGAGGCGATGACCGGCACCGTAACCGCCTCGGCAATCGCGCGCGTGAGCTCGAGGTCATAGCCGTCCTTGGTACCGTCGCGATCCATGCTCGTCAGCAGAATCTCGCCGGCGCCGAGGGCGACCGCCTCCTGCGCCCACGCCACCGCGTCGCGGCCGGTCGGCCGCCGCCCGCCGTGCGTATAGACCCCCCAGCGCTCGCCTTCCCGGCGCGCGTCGATCGCCACCACGATGCACTGGCTGCCGAAGCGCTCGGCGGACTCGCGGATCACCTCGGGACGCTGCAGCGCCGCCGTGTTGAACGACACCTTCTCGGCGCCGGCGCGCAGCAGCACGCGCACGTCGTCGACCGTGCGCAGCCCGCCCCCGACGGTGAACGGGATGTAGAGGACCTCGGCGGTCCGCCGCACCACGTCCAGCATGATCGCGCGGTCCTCGTGCGAGGCGGTGATGTCGAGGAACACCAGCTCATCGGCGCCCTGGGCATCGTAGGCCAGGGCCGCCTGCACGGGATCGCCGGCGTCGCGCAGATCGAGAAACTTCACGCCCTTGACCACGCGGCCTTCCTTCACGTCGAGGCAGGGAATGATGCGCCGGGTGAGCATCACACCGCCCGGATCGCCGCCAGCGCGGCGGGGAGCTCGATGGCGCCCGTGTAGAGGGCGCGGCCGACCACCGTGCCGAGCACGCCCGGCACGCGGGCCAGGCGCGTGAGGTCCTCCACGCGGCCGACCCCGCCCGAGGCCAGCACGGGCAGACGCACCGCGTGCGCGAGGGTGCCGGTGGCCTCCACGTTGGGGCCGAGCTCGGTCCCGTCGCGGCTGACGTCCGTGTAGAGCAGCGCGGCGGCGCCGGCACCGCGCGCGCGAAGCCCGAGCTCGACCACCGTCAGCTCGCTGCTCTCCGTCCAGCCGCGGATGGCCACGCGGTCGCCGCGGGCGTCGGCGGCGACGATGACGCGCTCGGGGAAGCGGCGGCAGACCTCGACCAGGAACGTCGCGTCGGTGGCGGCGCGGGTGCCGATCACGACCCAGGCCACCCCGGCCTCCAGCACCGCCTCGACCGCGGCAACGTCGCGGAGGCCGCCGCCGGCCTCGACGGGCACCGGGCGCACGGCGTCGACGATCTTGGCGATGAGCGCGGTCTGGCGCGGGGCGCCGGCGAACGCGCCGTCGAGATCCACGACATGCAAGCGCTCGGCGCCGGCGGCCGCCCAGCGCTCGGCCATTGCCACCGGGTCGTCGGAGAACACGGTGCGGGCGTCGTCGCGGCCCTCGCGCAGCCGCACGCAGCGGCCCTCGCGCAGGTCGACGGCCGGGATGAGGATCATCGCCGCGCGCTGCCGGACGCCGTCGTGCCGCTCCGGCTCTCAGTGACGATGGCGGCGAAGTTCTCCAATAGCCGGATGCCTGCCTCGCGGCCGCTCTTCTCGGGGTGGAACTGCGTGGCGTAGATGCTGCCCGTCTCGATGGCGGCGGCGAACCGCACGCCGTAATCGCACCACGCCTGGCGCAGCGCGCCCGGCGTCGCGCAGTCGCCCACGCGCGCCTCGGGAAAATACGAGTGCACGAAATAGAAGTGGGCGCCGTCGGGGATCCCCTCGAACAGCCGCAGGCGGCCGCCGTGCCAGACCCGGTTCCAGCCCATGTGGGGCACGTCGAGCCCCGCGGGGAAGCGCCGCACGACGCCGGGAATGACGTCCAGCCCGGCACCCTCCCCGAACTCCTCGCTGCTCGAGAACAGCAGCTGGTAGCCGATGCAGATCCCGAGGAACGGGCGGCGGCCGTCGAGGGCGCGGCGGACCGGCTGGAGCAGCCCGAGCGCGGCGAGGCTCGCCATCGAGTCGTGGAAGGCGCCATCGCCCGGAAAGACCACGGCGTCCGCCTCGTCGACGGCGCGCGGATCCTGGGTGACGAGGGCGGGCACGCCGACGCGGGCGAAGACGCGCTCCACCGAGCCGAGGTTCCCCCGCCCGTAATCGACGATCGCGATCATCGCCCTACAGCGTTCCCTTCGTCGACGGCAGCACGTTCGCGATGCGGGGATTGATCCGCGTGGCCTCGGCCAGCGAGCGGCCCACCGACTTGAAGACCGCCTCGGCGATGTGGTGCAGATTGTGGCCGTAGTGCATGGTGACGTGCAGCGTGATTTCCGCGTTGAACGCGAACGCGCGGAAGTATTCCTGCAGCATGTCCATGTCGAAGTTCGACACGCGCGTGCGCGCCACCGGCACGCTGAAGACCAGGAACGGGCGCCCGGAGAGATCGACGGAGGCCTGCACGAGCGCCTCGTCCATCGGCACGAAGGCGGTGCCGTAGCGGACGATGCCCTTCTTGTCGCCCAGCGCCTGCTTGAGCGCCTGGCCCAGCACGATGCCGACGTCCTCGACCGTGTGGTGGATGTCCACCTCGATGTCGCCGCTGGCCTCGACGGCGAGATCCATGAGGCCGTGCTTGGCCCAGGCCTCCAGCATGTGGCTGAAGAAGGGAATCGGCGTCTGGACCTTGGAGCTTCCGGTGCCGTCCAGGTTGAGCTGCACGGCGACTTCCGTCTCCTTCGTCTTGCGCTCGATGCGCGCCTGCCGCCCGTTCATGGTTTCTCCCCTCCGGCCCGCAGGGCTGCCGCGCGGCCGTGACCGTCCAGACCCTCGACACGGGACAGCGCGCGCAGGTGGGGCTGCGCGGCGGCGAGCCCGGAGGGCGAGTACTCGATGACGCTCGAGCGCTTCACGAAGTCCTCGGCGCCCAGCGGCGAGGCGAAGCGCGCGGTGCCCGCCGTGGGCAGCACGTGATTGGGACCCGCCACGTAATCGCCGACCACCTCGGGCGTGTGGGCGCCGAGAAACACCGCGCCGGCGTGGCGCACGCGCGGCAACAGCGCCGCGGGCACCGCGACCATGAGCTCGAGGTGCTCGGGCGCGAGACGGTTGGCGACGTCCACCGCGGTCTCGAGGTCGCCGACGACGATGAACGCACCGTTGGTGTCGAGCGACTCGGCGGCGATCGCCCGGCGCGGCAGCCGCTCGAGCTGCGCGGCCAGCGCCGCCTCCACGCGCGGGAGCAGGTCGGGTGCGTCGGTGATCAGCAGCGCGCGCGCCATGGGGTCGTGCTCGGCCTGCGCGAGCAGATCGGCGGCGATCCAGGCGGGGTCGGCGGTGCGGTCCGCGATGACGACGACCTCGCTGGGCCCGGCCACCATGTCGATGCCCACGTCACCGAACACGCGCATCTTGGCGAGGGCGACGTAGACGTTGCCCGGCCCCACGATCTTGTCGACGCGCCGCACGGTGGCCGTGCCGTAGGCCAGCGCGGCGACGGCCTGGGCTCCGCCCAGCCTCCAGCCTTCCGTCACGCCGGCCACGCGGGCGGCCGCGAGCACGGCGGGCGGCACGCGCCCGTCGGCGGCGGGCGGCGTGACCAGGACGATCTCGCGCACACCGGCCACGCGCGCCGGCACTGCGGTCATGAGCACCGTGGAGGGATAGGCGGCCCGGCCGCCGGGGATGTAGATGCCGACCCGGTCGAGCGCGTGGACGTCCTGACCCAGCACCGAGCCGTGCTCGTCGGTGAGCCGCCATGATTTCGGCAGCGCGGCGGCGTGGTAGCGCTCGATGCGCTCGGCCGCGTAGGCCAGCGCGTCGCGAACCGCCGGCTCGACCATGCGCTCCCCCGCCTCGAAGTCGGCGGCGCCCAGCGCAAGGCCGGCCGCCGAGGACGCGCGGAAGCCGTCGAAGCGCGCGGTGTAGTCGACCAGCGCCGCGTCGCCGCGCGCGCGGACGTCGCTCACGATCGATTCGACCGCGCGCACGACGTCGGGCGCCACCTCGGACGGCGGCCGATCGACGGCCCGGGCGATCCCCTCGATGCCCAGCGTGCGCGCGTCCAGCGTCTTCATGGGCGGGGCAGCCGCGAGGCCGCCGCGGCCTCGCTCCGGGCGCCGGTCTGTCGCAGCTCGCCGATCAGCCGGTTGATGGCGGCGTACTCGGTCTTCATGGCCGCGCGATTGACGATCAGGCGCGCGGTCGAGCGCGCGATCTCCGCCACCTCGACCAGCCCGTTCACGCGCAGCGTCTCGCCGGACTGCACGAGATCCACGATGCGCTCGGCGAGGCCGACCAGCGGCGCCAGCTCGATCGAGCCGTCGAGCCGGACGATCTCCACCTGGACGCCGCGGCTGGAGAAGTACTGCTCCGTGAGCCGCGGATACTTGCTGGCGACACGGACCCACGACCACTTGGCGGGATCGTCGCGCTCCCACAGCTCGCGCGGCTCGGCGACCACGAGACGGCAGAAGCCGAAGCCCAGGTCGAGCGGCTCGTACACGTCGGGCTCCTGCTCGAGCAGGATGTCTTTGCCGACGATGCCGAGGTGCGCGGCGCCGTAAGTCACGTAGGCCGGCACGTCGGCGGGCTTCAGGAACAGCAGCCGCAGGCCCGCGCGCGTGTCGTCGAAGATCAGCCGGCGCGAGGCCTGATCGACGCCGTCCACGCCGATCGCACGCAGCAGGTCGAGCGCGGGATCGAGGAGCCGGCCCTTCGGCAGCGCCAGCGTGAGGGGCTCGCTCATGCGCGCGCCGCCACGAACCGCTCGACGCCGGCCAGATCGGCGCGCGTCCGGATGTCGGCGAAGCCGGCCGCCCGCAGCAGCGCGATCGTCGCCGGAATCTGCGGGCCACCGGCCGTCTCCAGCACGAGCGCGCCGCCGGCTGCGATCCGGGCACGCGCCTCGGGGATCAGGCGGCGGATCACGTCGAGCCCGTCGGCGCCGCCGTCGAGCGCCAGGCGCGGATCGAAGCGGCTGACCTCCGGCGCCAGGGTGTCGATGAGCGCGCTCGGCAGGTAGGGCGGGTTGGCGACGATGAGATCGGCGCGGAGCGCGCCGAGCACCGCGAGGAGATCGGACTCGACCACGGTGACGCGCGCCTCGAGGCTGAGCGCGGCCACGTTGGCCCGGGCCAGTCCGGCCGCTACCGCCGAGACCTCCAGCGCGACAACACGCGCGGCCGGCCGCTCGGCCGCGATCGCGCACGCGATGCACCCGGTGCCGGTGCCCACATCGATCACGATCGGCGACGGCACGGCCGGCAGCAGCTCGAGCGCCCATTCGACGAGCGTCTCGGTCTCCGGCCGCGGCACCAGCGCCTCGGGACCCACGCGCACGATCAGGTCCCGGAACGCCTGGGTGCCGACGATGTGCTGCAGCGGCTCGCGGGTGATGCGGCGCGCGAGCGCGCGGGCGTAACGGGCGAGCGTGTCGGCCTCGAGCGCGCGGTGCGGCTCGGCGAGCAGGCGATCCCGCGGGACGTCGAGCACGTCGGCCAGCAGCCACTCGGCGTCGACGCGGGCACACTCGATCCCGGCCCCGGCGAGCGCCCCGGCGCCGCGTGTCAGCACGGCGGCCACGGTGCCCGCGGCCAGCGTCTCCGGCTCGACGGCACTCATCAGCTCGCCACCTTCTGCAGGCGCTCGGCCTGCTCGGCGGCGGCGAGCGCCTCGATCAGCTCGTCGATGTCGCCCTCCAGAACTTCCGGCAAGCGGTGCAGCGTGACGCCCACGCGGTGGTCCGTCACGCGGTTCTGCGCGAAGTTGTACGTGCGGATGCGCTCGCTGCGCTCGCCGGTACCCACCTGCGAGCGGCGATCGGCCGCGATGGCCGCCTGCTGCTCTTCCTGCGCGCGCTCCAGCAAGCGCGCCTTGAGCACCCGCATGGCCTTCGCGCGGTTCTTGATCTGCGAGCGCTCGTCCTGGCACGTCACCACGAGCCCGGTCGGGATGTGGGTGATGCGCACCGCCGAGTCCGTGGTGTTGACGCCCTGGCCGCCGGGGCCCGACGAGCGATAGACGTCCACGCGGAGGTCCTTCTCGGCCACCTGCACGTCCACGTCCTCGGCCTCCGGCAGCACCGCCACCGTGACCGTGGACGTGTGGATGCGCCCGGCCGACTCGGTGACCGGCACGCGCTGCACGCGATGGACGCCGCGCTCGAACTTCAGCCGGCTCCACGCCCCGCGCCCGTGAATGAAGAGGATGACGTCCTTGAAGCCGCCGACGCCGTTGACGCTGGAGTCCATCAGCTCGACCTTCCAGCGCTGGCGCTCCGCGTACTTCGTGTACATGCGCGCCAGATCCGCCGCGAAGAGCGCGGCCTCGTCGCCGCCGGCGCCGGCGCGAATCTCCACGAACACGTTCTTGTCGTCGTTGGGATCGCGGGGCAGCAGCAGGCGCGTGAGGTCGGCCTCCAGCACGGTCTGGCGCGCGGTGAGCTCGTCGATCTCGGCCTGCGCCAGCTCGGCGAGCTCGCGGTCACCGCCCTCGGCCAGGATGTGCTGGGCCTCGCTCAGCTTGCGGAGGACATCGCGGTACTCGCCGAAGCGCTCGACGACTTCCTGGCTGTCGGCGTGCTCCTTGCGGAGCCGGGCGTACTCGGCCTGCTGCGAGAAGATGGAGGGGTCCGCCAGCCGCCGGGCGATCTCCTGCGACCGCTCTTCGATCTGACGGAGCTTGTCAAACAGCATGGCGGATCAGCGCCTCCCGGGCGAAAGCGCCCGACCCGGGCCGCTTACTGCTGCGGTGCCGGCTGCCGCTTGTACTTCCGCTGGAAGCGCTCCACGCGACCGGCCGTGTCCATGAGCTTCTGCTTGCCGGTGAAGAAGGGATGGCACTTGGAGCAGACTTCCACCCGGATGTCCGGCTTGGTCGAGCGCGTCTTGATGATCTCCCCGCAGGCGCAGGTGATCGTCGTGTCCACGTATTCCGGATGAATGCCCACCTTCACAGCGCCATTTCCTCCTTGGAAGCCATAAGTCTACCCGGGGCTTCCCGAAAATGCAAAAGCCAGAGCGCGGGTCTAGGGGATGAGACCAGCGAAAAGAGCCGCTTCGAGCGCGGGCTTTGCCCGCGCAATCCTGTTCTGGGGGAGGCAGGTCGGAGCGCGCCGTCAGGCGTGCGACGACCGTCGGAAGGGGGGCAACGCCCCCTCCGAGGCTCTACCCCATCGAGTGCATCGCGGCCAGGAACTCCTTGTTCGACTTCGTCTGCTTGAGCTTGTCCAGGAGCAGCTCCATGGCCTCGACCGGGTTGAGCTGGGAGAGGGCCTTGCGGAGCAGCCAGACCTTCTGGAGCTCGTCCTTCTCGAGCAGCAGCTCCTCTTTCCGGGTGCCGGACTGCTCGATGTTGATCGTGGGGAAGATGCGCTTGTCCATCAGGCGCCGGTCCAGGTGGACTTCCATGTTGCCGGTGCCCTTGAACTCCTCGAAGATCACGTCGTCCATCCGGCTGCCGGTGTCCACGATGGCGGTGGCCATGATGGTCAGCGAGCCGCCTTCCTCGATGTTGCGCGCGGTCGCGAAGAAGCGCCGCGGCCGCTGCAGCGCGTTGGCGTCGAGACCGCCCGACAGCACCTTGCCCGACGACGGGATGACCGCGTTGTGGGCGCGCGCAAAGCGCGTGAGCGAGTCGAGCAGGATGACCACGTCGCGCTTGTGCTCGACCAGCCGCTTGGCCTTCTCGATGACCATGTCGGCCACCTGGATGTGGCGCTGCGGCGGCTCGTCGAAGGTGGAGGACACCACCTCGCCCTTCACCGAGCGCTGCATGTCGGTGACCTCTTCCGGCCGCTCGTCGATGAGCAGCACGATGAGGTAGACCTCGGGGTGGTTCGTCGCGATGGCGTGGGCGATGGACTGCAGCATCATCGTCTTGCCGGTGCGCGGCGCCGCCACGATCATCCCGCGCTGGCCCTTGCCGATCGGGCAGAGCAGGTCCATCACGCGCGTGGTGAGGTCCTCGTTGGTCCACTCGAGCTTGAGGCGCTCCAGCGGATAGAGCGGCGTGAGGTTGTCGAAGAAGATCTTCTCGCGCGCCTGGTCGGGCGTCTCGAAGTTGATGGCCTCGACCTTGAGCAGCGCGAAATAACGCTCGGTGTCCTTCGGCGGCCGGACCTGCCCGGAGATGGTGTCGCCGGTGCGGAGGTCGAAGCGCCGAATCTGCGACGGCGAGACGTAGATGTCGTCGGGTCCCGGGAGATAGTTGTAGTCGGGCGCCCGGAGAAAGCCGAAGCCGTCCGGGAGCACTTCGAGGACGCCCTCGGCGTAGATCAGCCCGTCCTTCTCGGCCTGCGCCTGGAGGATCTTGAAGATCAGCTCCTGCTTGCGGAGCCCGCCATAGTTCTGAACGTTGAGATCACGCGCGATGCCGTTCAGGTCGGCAATCGCCTTTTCCTTCAACTCGGACAGGTTCATCCCGTTGGCGGGTATGGAAGGCGTGTTCTCGGTGGCGTTGGGCTGTCCTTGTCCTCGTTCTCGGCGGGAACTCATTCGGGGGCTCCGGGCGCGGCGATTTGTCGCCGCTTCAGGTTGTTGTTGCTGTTTGCGTAGGTTTTCTACGGGGTTGGGGCGGCGGCGTTAGCGTCATCCTCCCATCGGTAGCGGGGTTTTGTCAACGGTTTCTTCACATCCGGACCTCGATGATGGCCCGCTGCTTGATCTCCTTCAGCCAGGCCTCCTGCCGCGTGTCGTACTTCTGCCGGAATAAGATGTCGCGAATCTGCGCACGGATGCGGACCAGCCCCTCGCCGTCCAGGCCTTCCTTCGACTCCAGCCGGAAGACGTGGTAGCCCAGGGGTGACCTGAACGGCCGGGAGATCTCGCCGACCTTGAGCGCCAGGATGGCGCCTTCCACCTCCTGGGACAGCTCCCCGCGCTTGAGGGTACCCAGATCACCACCGTCCTTGGCCGTGGCATCGCGTGAGTGCTGACTGGCCAGCTCGGCGAAGTCCGCGCCGTCCGCCAGCTGGGCGCGCAGCATGTCGGCCTTGATACGGGCGGCCTCCCAGGCGGTATCGGACTCACCCTCCGGCGGGATCAGGATGTGGCGCGCGTGATAGGACAGGCCCGTCTCGAGCTTGCCCCGGTTCTCCTCGACGTACTGCGAGATCTCGTCCTCGGTGACGGAGATGCGCCCGGTGACCTTGCGCCGGACGAGCTTGGAGACTTTGAGGCCGTCCCGGAGGCGCTTCTTGATCGACTCCATGGTGACACCCTGCGCGCGCACGAGCTTCTCGAACTCTTCCTCGCTCTTCACGTTGTACCGCTTGATGCGGTCGAGGAACTCCTCGTTCAGCTCGGCCTCGTCCACGGTGATCTTCTCGCGGTCCGCCTCCTGCAGCTGCAGCCGGTTGTCGATCAGCCGCGCCAGCGACTCCTTCCGCAGCTCCTCGTCGCTGGGGCCGCTCCCGCGATTCTCCGCGCGGTAGACGGCGACGGATTCGATCAGCTCGTTCAGGGTGATCGCATCGTTGTTCACCACCGCAATGATGCGGTCGGAGATCTCGTCGTCCTCCGCCGTCGGCCGCTGGCGGATGTCACCGGGCTTCGGTGAGTCGAGCGCATTCGGATTGGCCGGGGCGGCGACCGTCGTGTCGGGCGCCTTGCCGGGACTGCCGAGCCACGGCACCCAGCTCGGCATGGCGATCATGCTGCAGCCGGCCAGCAGGGTGGCCAGCACGCCGAGCGCGAGCGCGCCGCGCAGTCTCACGCGGCGAAACCCTTCAGCACGCCCAGGAGCGAGTCGCGCACCGCGGGCCAGCCGCCGCGCGCGACGGCGGCCTCCACGGTGAACTCGCGGCGCATCTTGAGCCGGCCGCGGCTGGCCTGGATGGCCTTGATGAGCGCCGCCGGCTCCACCGGCGTGGAGGGCGCGAAGGTGATCACCGCGCTGCCCTCGCCGGACTCCACGCGCTCGATGCCGAGGGCGCGGGCCGCGATGCGGATGCGCACGACGTCGATGAGCTGCTGGGCGGGCTCGGGCAGCGGGCCGAAGCGGTCGGCCAGCTCGGCGCGGAGCTCGGCCAGCTCGCCGTCGCCGGCGGCGCCGGCCAGACGCTTGTAGAACGCCAGGCGTTGATTGACCTCGGGCACATAGTCTTCGGGCAAGAACCCTTCGACGGACACGTTGATGACCGGTTCGACGGCGACCCCGGTCCGATCGCCTTTCAATTCTTGCACAGCTTCGGCGAGAAGCTTGCTGTAAAGATCGTAGCCCACCGCCGCGATGTGGCCGTGCTGCTCGGCGCCCAGCAGGTTGCCCGCCCCCCGGATCTCGAGATCGCGCAGCGCCAGCTTGAAGCCCGAGCCGAGCTCGGTCAGCTCCTGCAGGGCGCGCAGCCGCCGCTGCGCCTGCTCGTCCACGCGCCCGTCGGCGGGGACCAGCAGGTAGCAGAAGGCCTGCAGGCGCTCGCGCCCGACCCGGCCGCGCAGCTGGTAGAGCTGGGCGAGACCGAAGCGGTCCGCCCGGTTGATGATGATCGTGTTCGACGAGGGGATGTCGAGCCCGGACTCGACGATCGCCGTGGAGACCAGGATGTCGGCCTGGCCGCTCACGAACCGTACCATGGTGGCCTCGAGCTCGCGCTCCTTCATCTGGCCGTGGCCCATGATCACGCGGGCGTCGGGCACCAGCTCCTGGATGAAGCGTGTCATGGACACCAGTGACTGGACGCGGTTGTGGACGAAGAAGACCTGGCCGCCGCGGCTCAGCTCGCGCTCCAGCGCCTCCTTGACGACGGCCTTGCTGAAGCGACGCACCACCGTCTCGATGGGCAGCCGGTCGAGCGGCGCCGTCTCGATGACCGACATGTCGCGCACGCCGGAGAGCGCCATGTACAGCGTGCGGGGGATCGGCGTGGCGGTGAGCGCGAGCACGTCGACCGACTCGCGCAGCTGCTTCATGCGCTCCTTGTGGGCCACGCCGAAGCGATGCTCCTCGTCCACGATGAGCAGGCCGAGCCGCTTGAACGCGACGTCCTTGGAGAGCAGCCGGTGAGTGCCGATGACGACGTCCACGGTGCCCTCGCGCAGCCCGGCCACGACGGCCTTCTGCTCCTTGGGCGAGCGGAAGCGCGAGAGCAGCTCCACCTTCGCGGGGAACGCCCCGAAGCGGTCGGAGAAGGTGGACCAGTGCTGCTGGGCGAGCACGGTCGTCGGCACCAGCACCGCGACCTGGTGGCCCTCGCTGACCGCCTTGAACGCGGCGCGCAGCGCGACTTCCGTCTTGCCGTAGCCGACGTCGCCGGCGACCAGGCGGTCCATGGGGCGCGCCCCTTCGAGGTCACGCTTGACGTCCTCGATGGCGCGCAGCTGGTCGCGCGTCTCCTCGAAGCGGAAGGCCGCCTCGAACTCACGCTGCCACGGCGTGTCGGGCGCGAACGCGTGCCCCTCGGCCACCGAGCGCCGCGCGTAGAGCTTCAGCAGCTCCTCGGCCATCTCGCGCAGCGCCGCCCGCACCGACTCCTTCACCCGCTGCCAGGACGCTCCGCCCAGGCGGTCGAGCTTGGCGTTGCCGGAATCGCCGCCGAGATACTTCGAGACGAGGTCGATGCGCTCCACGGGGACATAGAGCTTCCCGCCCTCGGTGTAGTGCAGCTCCAGGAAGTCGCCGTCGCGGTCGCCGACCGCCATCGTCTTCAGGCCCACGTAGCGGCCGATGCCGTGGTCCTCGTGGACGACGAGGTCGCCGATCGCGAGATCCGTGAACGCGGTCAGCGCGGCGCCGCGCTGATACTTGGGCCGGCGCAGCGAGCGCCGGCGCGCCCCGAAGATCTCGGTCTCGGTGAGCACCACCAGCCCCACGGCGCCGATCGACAGCCCGCTCGACAGCTCGCCGGCCACGATGGCCAGCGCTTCGGGGCCATCCAGCGCGGCCGCCACCGGCACCTCCACGTCGTGGTCTCGCAGGATCTGACGCAGATGCTCGGCCTGCACGTCATCGGCGACGACGAGGCGGATGGTGAAGCCCTCGACCCGCCAGCGCGCGATGGCCGTGGTGAGATCGGCGAAGCGGCCGCCGAAGAGCGGCACGTCCTGGGTGTCGAGGACGTGGCTCTCGCCCGGGGCGCCGGCCACGAGGTCCAGCTCCACGCGCGGCCGGGCGCCGAGCACCTCGCGCAGCGGGCGGCGGCCGGGCGCCTCCTCCGAAGTCTGGTCGAGCAGCGCGGGCGCGTCCACGATGACGGGGACATTGGGCGGCGCGAAGTCCAGCACGTGCGCGACGCCGTCGGCATCGTCGGCGGGCGCGCCCAGCGGGAGCATCAGCAGCTCGTCGAGCGCGTCGGTGGAGCGCTGCGTGGTCGGATCGAACAGGCGGATCGACTCCACGTCGTCGCCGAAGAATTCGAGACGCACCGGCCGCGCATGGCTGGGCACGAACACGTCGACGATGCCGCCGCGCACGCTCCACTGCCCGACCTCGACCACGGTGTCGACGCGCTCGTACCCGGCGGCCTCGAACGCCTCCAGCAGCAGCTCGCGCTCGAGCCGGTCGCCCGTGGCGATCCGCAGCGAGCGGTCCGCGAACTCGCGCGGCGCCGGCAGCGGCGTGTCGAGCCCGGCCGGCGTCGCCACGACGACCACCGGTTCGCCGGCCGCGAGCCGGCGGGCGATCACCGCACGCTCGGCGTCGGCCTCCCGGTGATGGCCGCCGCGCCAGAGCCGCGGCTCGCGCTCGGGGAACTCCAGCGCGAGCGCGCCGAAGAATTTCAGATCCTGCGTCATGCGGTGGGCGTCGGCCATCGAGCGCACGACGACGATGGCGGCGCGCGGATGGGCGTGGAGCAGCTCGGCGATGACGAGCGCGCGGGCGGCGCCGGCGAGCCCGGCGACCGTCAGGCAGACCTCTCCCTCGGAGAACGACTTCACCAGCCCCTGGAAGGCCTGCCAGTCCCTCAGCATCAGGTCCTGCTCACCGTACCACGCACGCGAACCCCACCGGGCGTCAGGCGCTCGAGGACTTCAGCGCAGCCGCGAGGATGGGCTTGGCCCATGGCGGCGTCCGCGTCAGATCGCAGGAGGCCGCGATCTTCCCGCGGACGAGATGGAGGAGGAGCCTGGGCGACGGCGTGCCCCCCGCATGCGGGTCGGCCTCCTCACTGTTGTCATAGACGCGGAGCTCCGTCAGCCGCGGCAGCAACCGCACGAGATTCAGGCGCCCGTCGTGGAAGCGGCGCCGGATGTCCGCCTCCGGAATGTCGTGCCCGCCCCGAGCCACTCGCGCCCGGACCCGCGCCAGGTGGAGCTCGGGGCTGGCCAGCCCGACGTACCACACGCGGACCTCGAGGCCGGCCGCGAGCGCACGCTCCAGCAAGGCCGTCATGGTGGCGCCGCCCAGCGTCGTCTCGAACGCAAAGGTCGCGCGCTCGGCGATGGCGCGCTCGAGCAACCGGCGCCCCTGATTCCACGCCGCGGCGTTGGCCTCGGCTGGCGAGATCGCGGGATCGTGATCCCGGAGGCGGCGCGCCGACGCATCCGGGTTGAAGAACGCTCCGCCTTGCCGCTCGATGATCGCCCCGATCAGGCTGCTCTTGCCCGCTCCGTTCGTCCCCGCCAGCACGTAGATGCAGGGCGGCCGGGCGCCCTCAGCCACGCCTGCGCGCGGCAGCGACGGCCGCGGCGCCGATCTCCTTTGGCGAGGCGTCGAATGCCGCCTTCAGCCCCGCCCGCGCCTTGGGCGTCTGCATGCGAGCGAGCAGCGCGTCGAGCTCGCCGCTGAGCGTGTCGAGCGTGCGCTCGGTCGCGCGGGTCAGCGCCGTGAAGTCGTCGACCGACAGCACGACCGCCTTCGGCGTGGCGTGCTTGGTGATGACGACCCGCCCGCCCCGCATGGCCAGCTCGAGGACCTTGCCGAATTCCTTCTTGGCCCCGCTCGCCGTGAAGGTGGGACTCTCGTTCGGGGCCGCCGCCGGCGCGGCCCGTTCGGCGCTCCGGCGCTTCACCGCCCGCGCATGTCGTCTCATCGCGGCTCCTCTCTCCCAGGTCTGGGGCCACGCCCTGGCCCCGGCCTTTTGGCCATTTTAACCATAATGGCCCTTCCGCGCGATCCGGACGCCCGGCGGCCGGCTACCGCGAGCCCTTGGCGAGATAGAAGGAGAGCGTCTCCAGCTCGATCGAGAGGTCGACGTTCTTCAGGCGGACGTCGCGGCCAACGCGTAGCCGGGTGGGCGCGAAGTTCAGCACAGCCTTGATGCCGGCCGCCACCAGCTGTTCGGTCACCGCCTGGGCCGCCTCCGGCGGGACGGCCACGATGGCGATCTGGACCGCGCGCGCCTTGATCTCGCGCGCCATGTCGCGGCCGGCCACGATGGGAATCCCCTCGACGTCACGGCCGATCTTGGCCGGGTCGTCGTCGATCACCAGCGCGATGCGAAAGCCCTGGCGGGCGAAGCCCTTGTAGTGGAAGAGCGCGGAGCCGAGGTTGCCGAGGCCGACCAGTGCCACCGGCCACTCGCGGTCGAGCCCGAGGATGCGCTGCAGCTCGGCCTTGAGCCCGGAGACGTAGTAGCCGATGCCGCGGACGCCGAACTCGCCGAAATAGGCGAGGTCCTTGCGCACCTGGGCCGAGTTCAGGCTGAAGCGCTCGGCCAGCTCCTGCGAGGAGATCGTCTTGACGCCGTCCTCCTCCAGTTGGAGCAGGCAACGGGTGTAGACGGAGAGACGACGGATCGTCATCTCCGGAATCTTGGGCAGACGATGGTTGGCGCGCGCCATGATGCCTGGGCCAGCGGCGCGGACCCGGGGTCCGCGCCGCTTCACTCCGGGTGCGCCGCTACTTGATGGGCTGCACGAACAACAGGATCATGGCGACGACCAGGACGTAGATGGCCAGCGACTCGATGAGCGCGAGGCCGATGATCATGGCCGTCTGGATCCGCGCCGCCGCCCCGGGCTGCCGGGCCATCGCGTCGACGGCCGAGGCCACCGCGCGGCCCTGGCCGAGCGCGCAGAGCCCCGCCGCGAACGCCATCGCGAAGCCGGCCACCAGGACCGAGTACGGCCCGATCAGGTTGACAGCGCCCGCCGGCGCCGGATCCGCGGCCAGCGCCAGGCCGGGAACCGCCAGTACTGCCGTAGCTGCCAGAATCAGTGCACGCACGCCCGCCCTCCCTCTGTTGACGTTGTGATGGATTAGTGATGCGCCGGTTGATGCTCGCCGCCGTGGTGCTCGCCGTGCTCGGCTTCCTCGATGGCTCCCGAGATGTAGAGCATCGTCAGCATCACGAAGATGAACGCCTGGAGAAACGACACCAGGATCTTGAGCGGGTACAGGAATCCCACCGTGAACACGACCATCACCGCGGTTCCGAGCCCGCCGCCGATGGCGCCGATCGCGCTGCCGGAGAGCGCCCAGCCGAGCAGCCCGTTGAACCCCATGAGAAAGAAGATGATCGCGATCAGAACGTGGCCGCCGAACATGTTGCCGAAGAGTCGCAAGGTGAGCGACAGCGGCCGCGCCAAGTGGCTGATGACCTCGATGACGAACATCAGCGGCTTGAGCGCCAGTGGCACCGGCCCCGTGAAGTGCGCGAGGTAGGTCAGCGCACCCTGCTTGCGGACGCCGATCCAGTGATAGGCAAAGAAGACAATGAGCGCGCACGCGGCCGTGGTGTTCAGGCTCGTGGTCGGCCCGTTCGCGCCCGGCACCAGACTCATGAGATTCGTCACGAGGATGAACAGCCCGAGCGTGGCGATGAGCGGCAGGTACGGCCGGCCTTGAGGGCCGATGACGTCATCGATCATCTGCTGGAACTGCTCGAGGACGACCTCGAAGAAGTTCTGCATCCCGCGAGGCACGAGCTGCACGTTGCGGGAGGCGACGAAGGCCAGGACGGCGAGCAGCACCATCGTGATCCACGTGTAGGTGACGTGGTCCGGGATACCCGGGAGATGAAAGATCGGCGGGTGCTCGATCACGTCCACGAGGCGTTCTCCCTGGCCAGCCGCAAGCCCTGCACGACCACCATCACCGGCAGCGCGCTGTAGCCGGCCAGCACCGCCAGCGGATGGGCCCACCCGTTGACGAAGAGGACGGCGGCGGTCACCGCCACGGCGCCGAAGCGCACCGCCGAGATCAACAGCCACGCGGTGGACGCGGACGCGGCGGTGGCGCGAGCGGCCAGGAGGCGAAAGCTGAAGAGTGCCAGGGCGCCGCCGGCGAGGACGCCGAGCGCGCCGGGCGCGCCGCCGAGCCAGAAGCCGCCCAGCGCCAGCGGCAGCACGGCGAGCGCCGTCGTGGCCGTCACCCGCGCCGTCAGCTCACTTGCCGTCATCGACATCCCGTCCCGCTCGGTTGACCGTGCGAAAGAGGTTCACGAATCCCGCGGCGATGCCGAAGCCGAGGCCGATCAGCGTCAGCCAGGGCGCGGTGCCGAGCCACTTGTCCAGGTAGTACCCGCCGGCGAGCCCGATCACGGTCGCCAGCACCAGCGTCATGCCGACGGTCGACAGCTCACCGAGCGCTTTCCAGGCGCTCTGCTCCTCGCCTGGCGTCATGTGAAGCGAAACACTAGCACAGCCCCTCCGTGCCGACAAGCCGCGGAAAGCTGCTGATTTCACGGCAGAACCGCCCGGGCGGCGCGGGCGCGTCAGGTACAACCGCTACCCGAACATACCGCCCATCCGCGTGCCCGCCACGCGGTTGATGACGACCACGGTGACCGCGGCGACGGCGATGAGGATCATGCCGAGGGCGGCCGCCTCGTTGGCGCTGCCGGCGATGTAGAACGAGAAGATCCCGACGGGGATCGTTTCCCAGCCTCCGAGCGAGAGGAACAGCACCGCCGAGGCCTCCTGCAGCGAGGTCATGAACGAGAAGAGCGCGCCCACCAGCACCCCGCGCCAGATGAGCGGCAGCGTGACGTCGCGGAAGGTGCGCAGCCCGGGCGCGCCGACGCTGGCCGCGGCCTCCTCCAGCGAGCGGTGCACCAGCAGCAGCGAGGCGTAGGCGCCGCGCACCGTGTAGGGCAGCCGCCGGATGCAGAGCACGAGCGGGATCACGATCCAGAGGCTCGTCAGCTTGAAGCCGACGCCGGGCACCTCGAAGTGGAACGCGCGGATGTAGGCGATGCCGATGGCGGTGCCGGGAATCGCCAGGATCAGCGTGTTGAGCCCGTCGAGCGTGTCGCGGCCGGGCGCCCGCGTGCGGGCCAGGATCCAGGCGATCGGCACGCCGATGACGACACAGCCGAGCACGGCCAGGCCGGAGTAGAGGAACGAGTTCAGGATGTACTTGGGCGTCTCCACGATCACGCGCTCGTAGTACTGCAGCGTGTACTGCACGGGAAACGGCGTGAGCGACCAGCCCTTGCCCACCGAGGCCAGCGCCACGCCGAGATAGGGAATGGACGAGGCAAGCATGACCGCCGACAGGAACCCGATCGCCGCGAGCTGCCAGGGGCCCGACAGCGGCCGCCGCGCCACGCGCGAGTAGGACAGCGAGGAGTAGTCCTTGATCGCCACGTAGCGCCGCGCCGCCACCAGGAACACCACGGCCAGCAGCACCATCAACGCGGAGATCACGATGCCCATGCGGAACAGGCGCCGGTCCACGAACTGCACGATGTTGAGATAGGCCTGCGCGGCCAGCAGGTCGTGCACGCCGAGCACGAGCGGGGTGGCGAAATCGGAGAACGTCCAAATGAAGACCAGCAGCGCGCCCGCCACGTACCCCGGCGTGGTCAGCGGCAGCGTGATCGTGCGCAGCGTGCGCCAGCCGCGCGCGCCCACGCTGGCCGCCGCCTCCTCGAGCGCGGGGTCGATCTTGGCGAGCGCGTCCACCACATTGAGGGTGATCATCGGGAACAGGTGCAGCGTCTCCACCAGCAGCACGCCGTGCACGCCGTACACGAAGTTCACCGGCTTCACCAGGTCGAACCAGTCTTGCAGGAGGACGTTGACCGTCCCCGCGCGTCCCAGGATGAACGTGACGCCGAGCACCCCGACCAGCGGCGGCGAGATGATGGGGATCAGCGTGAGATAGCCGAAGAGGTCGCGGCCGCGGAAGTCGAAGCGCACCAGCAGGAACGCCACCGCGAAGCCGAGGATCGACGTCGTCGCCACCGTGCCGAGGCCGAGGAGGATCGAGTTCCAGAGCGAGCGCACGTAGTAGGCGTCGCGCCCGAACTCGACGAAGTTCGCCACCGTGAGGCGCCCGGCCTCGTCGGTGAAGGCGTCGTAGAAGATCCGCAGCAGCGGATAGATCAGGAACACGGCGAGGAACAGCCAGATGGCGCCGTAGGCCAGCGGCGCTCCCAGGCGCGCGACGCGTGAGGCCGCCCGCGTCGGCGCGGCGCCGGGCCCGGCCGGAGCCGCCGCCACCGTGCTCATTCGTCCGGCAGCGTCAGTGCGACCGACGCGGCGAAGCCGATGCGGACGGGCGCGCCGACACCGAGCGGCTGATGGTGCCAGGGGTCACCGACGTCCACCTTCAGGACGAGGCCGCCGGCCGTCTCCACGTCGTAGCGCAGCGTGTTGCCCAGATAGGACGCGAAGGCGACTCGACCGTCGAAGACGTTGTCCGGGGTTTCCTCGACCCCTCCGAGCGTGACATTCTCCGGCCGCACGGCCAGCACGCAGCGCGCGCCCGCCGCCACGCCGGCCGCCGGCCGCCCGCGCACGAGGCCGAGCGGCGTCTCCACCACGCTGCGGTCGTCCCCGCGCTCCTTGCAGATGCCGGGGATGAAGTTGTTGGTCCCGACGAAGTCCGCCACGAACCGGTTCACCGGCCGCTCGTAGAGCGCCTTGGGCGCGGCCACCTGCTGGATGCGCCCGTCACGCATGACGGCCACCCGGTCGGAGAGCGACAGCGCTTCCTCCTGGTCGTGGGTCACGTACACCGTCGTGATGCGGAGCGACTGCTGGAGCTTGCGGATCTCCGCCCGCACCTGGACGCGGATCTTGGCGTCGAGGTTCGACAGCGGCTCGTCCAGCAGCAGGATGTCGGGATTCAGCACGAGCGCACGGGCCAGCGCCACGCGCTGCTGCTGGCCGCCGGAGAGCTGGCCCGGATAGCGGTCCTCCAGGCCGGTCAGGTTCACCTGCCGCAGGCCTTCGTCGAGGCGTCGCGCGATCTCCGCCGCCGGCAAACGCCGCACGCGCAGGCCGTAGGTGACGTTGGCGCGCACGGTCATGTGGGGCCACAGCGCGTAGTTCTGAAAGACCATGCCGATGTTGCGCGCGTACGGCGGCAGCGCGTCCACCCGGCGGTCGCCGAAGCGAATCTCCCCGGCGTCGGGCGGACGGTAGAAGCCGGCGATCAGCCGCAGCAGCGTGGTCTTGCCGCACCCCGACGGCCCCAGCAAGGTGAACAGCTCGCCGTCGCTGATGTCGAGGGTGGCGCCGTCAACCGCCGTGAAGGTCCCGAAGCGCTTGACGACACCGCGCAGGGCGATCCGCATCTAGTTCGGTTTCTTCCACACCGATTCGATGTCCGAGCGGAACTTCGTCTTGAGCGTCTCGGAGCGCTTGGCGGCGACGTCCTCGTCGTAGACGTTGCTGATCTCGCCGGCGAAGTAGGAGCGCACCCCGCCGGTGAACTGCACGGCCAGCTCGGCCGGCGAGCCCGGAGCCCCCTGCACCTTGTACTTGGGCGAGATGGGGAACAGACCGCGCTCCATGAAGACCTTCTGGCCGCGCTCGCTCAGCAGGAACTCGATGAAGGCACGCGCCGCTTTCGGGTTGCGCGAGCCGGCCAGGATGGCCATCGGCTCCGGCGTGACGAACGCGTTCTTGGGCGCCACGAACTTGATGTCGAAGCCGGCCAGCTTCTCCTCGAACGCCATGTACGACGGCACCGCGAAGCCGGCCGCGTACTCGCCCTTGGCCACCACCGTCGGCACGTCGCGGCTGCGCGCGGTGAAGTGGCCGGTGTTGTCGGCCAGCTTCTTGAGCCACTGCCAGCCCTTGTCCTCGCCGTGCATCGACAGGATGACCTCGTAGGTCGCGTTCGACGACGACGAGCGGGTGGGCGCGCACTGCGCCACCTCGCCCTTGAGCTTCGGATTGAGCAGATCCTCCCAGTCCTTGGGCTCGGCGATGCCCAGGCGCTTGATCTTCACCGGGTGATAGACGAGGCCGTACGGCTCGAGCGCCGTGCCCACCCAGTAACCGTTCTTGTCCTTGAGCGGGATGGGCTTGGGCTTGCCGATCGAAGCCGGAATCGACTCCCAGAGCTCCTTGGCGATCTCCACCTTTTGCAGCAGCTTCTGCTCGGCCAGCTTCTCGAAGAGCGCCGACTCGCCGCCCCAGAAGATGTCGGCGTCGGGCTTGCCCTTCCACTCGACGATGCGGCCGTACGCGACCGGCGTGCCCGCCGGGATCGCGTTGACCTTCACCGTGACGTTCCACTTCTCCCTGGCGTAGTCGGCGAAGGCCTTCAGCGCCGCGTCGTGAATGAACTTCGAGACCGGCGTGATGAGGGTCAGCTCGCCCTCGATGGGCGTCTGCGCGGCGGCGCCGACGGCGAAACCGGCCAGCAGCGTCAGCAGCAGCGTGAACGCGACGAGTCGTCTCATGCGGAGCTCTCCTTTTCCCAGTGCCGGGCGCGCTCGACGGCGCGCCGCCAGCCTTCCCAGCCGCGCGCGCGGCGCGCGGAATCCATTGCGGGCGTGAACGTGCGGTCGACCGGGTGGCGCTCGGCGAGCGCGTCGAGCGAGCGCCACACGCCTGCGCCGAGGCCGGCCAGGTACGCGGCGCCGAGGGCGGTGGTCTCGATCACCTTGGGCCGCACGACGGCGGCGTCGAGGACGTCCGCCTGGAACTGGCAGAGGAAATCGTTGGCCACGGCGCCGCCGTCCACCTTGAGCGCCGGCAGGCGCACCTTGGCGTCGGCGGCCATCGCCTCCAGCACGTCGCGGCTCTGCCAGGCGATGGCCTCCAGGGCGGCTCGCACCAGGTGCGCGCGCGTGGTGCCGCGGGTGAGCCCCACGATGGTGCCGCGCGCGTACTGGTCCCAGTACGGCGCGCCCAGCCCCACGAATGCCGGCACGAAGTACACGCCGCCCGTGTCGGGGACCGACTCGGCGAGCGCCTGGCTCTCGGCGGCCTGGCGCACGAGGCCGAGCCCGTCGCGCAGCCACTGCACGGCGGCGCCCGCGATGAAGACGCTGCCCTCGAGCGCGTAGCTCGTGCGGCCGGCGATCCGCCAGGCGATGGTCGTGAGCAGTCCGTGGCCGGAGGCCACCGGCGTGTCGCCGGTGTTGAGCAGGAGGAAGCAGCCCGTGCCGTAGGTGTTCTTGGCGCTGCCGGCGGCGTAGCAGGCCTGGCCGAAGAGCGCCGCCTGCTGATCTCCCGCGATCCCGGCGATCGGCACGCCGGCCGGTAGCCAGCCGACATCGTTCGTCTCCGCGCACACGCCCGACGAGTCCACGATCGACGGCAGGATCTCGCGCGGGATCTGGAGCAGGGCCAGCATCTCGGAGTCCCAGTCCACGCGCCGCAGATCGAGGCAGAGCGTGCGGGAGGCATTGCTGACGTCGGTGGCGTGCACGCGCCCGCCGGTGAGCTTCCAGATGAGCCAGGCGTCCACGGTGCCGAACGCGAGGGCGCCGCGAGCCGCCCGCGCCCGCGCATCCGGCACGTGATCGAGCAGCCAGCGGATCTTGGTCCCGGAGAAGTACGCGTCGAGCACGAGGCCGGTGCGCTCGCGCACGAGCGGCTCGGCGCCGCGGGCCTTCAGCTCGTCGCAGAGCGCGGCGGTGCGCCGGCACTGCCACACGATCGCGCGGTGGACGGGCGCGCCGCTCGCGCGGTCCCACACGATCGCGGTCTCGCGCTGGTTGGTGATGCCGACGGCGGCCACCTCGCGGCCGGTGATGCCGGCGCCGGCGAGCGCCGCGCGCGCGGCCTGGCCCATCGTCGACCAGATCTCGTCCGGGTCGTGCTCGACCCAGCCCGGCTGCGGATAATGCTGCGTCAGCTCGGCATACCCGCGCGCGCGGACCGCGCCCTCGGCGTCGACCACCAGCGCGGTCGAGCCGGTCGTGCCCTGGTCGAGGGCGAGGACGTACTTCACGGCTTGCGCGGCGGCCGGCCCACCAGCGTCAGCGCAAGGTCGGGGCGATCGGAGATCACGACGCCCACGCCGAGATCGACGAGGCGCCGGATGTCGCGCTCCTCGTTCGCCGTCCACGCGGCCACCTGCAGGCCGGCGTCCCGGGCGGCGCCCAGCAGGGCGGCGTCGACGGCGGGATGCTCGACGCCCAGGTGCGTCGCGCCGACATCGCGCGCCCATTTCACGAGGTCGCTCGCGCGGGCGTTCTCGCGGCTCACGCGCGTCTTGCTCACCAGCAGCGCCATGCGGATGGTGGGATCGAGCGCCCGCACGCGTCGCAGCGTGGGCGCCTCGAACGCCATGACGACGACCCGGTCGTGCAGCCCGCGTGCGTTGACGAGCGCGAGCGCCTTCGACTCGATGTCCGCGTACGGCGTGCGGGCGGCGTCCGTCTTGATCTCTAGCAGGAGCTGGGCGCCCGCCGGCTTCAGCGTGTCGAGCACCTGGGCCAGCGTCGGCACGGTGTCCTCGGTCACACTGCCGTCCCGCGCCTTCAGTCGTGTGTCGGCGAGCTCGGCGAGCCGCCTGGCGGAGACGGGCCCACGGCCCGTCGTCGTGCGATCGAGGGTGGGGTCGTGGATCACCACCACCTCGCCGTCGGCGGTCAGGTGCGTGTCGAGCTCGAGATAGTCGGCGCCGAGCGCCAGCGCGTTGCGGAACGCGGTGAGGCCGTTCTCCGCCCACAAGAGGGAGCCGCCGCGATGCGCGGCGACCTGGACATCCGGGCCGGCTGCGCTCACGGCCGCTCCGAGCGCGAGCGCGACGAGCAGCACGCGCGTGACGACACCCCGCACTTACATCCCCGCCATGCGAACGAGCTGGTCGCGGCTGGCATCGTAGAGCCTGGCAATCTTCGCCTCCGGGTCGGTCGAGTCACACAGCTTCATGACGGTCTCCAGCCCTGGCATCGTGGCCGGAAACATAGCCGGTCCGCGACACCGACGGCAAGGATGCCGTCAGGCCTCGGCCGACAGGCGGGCGACGAGATCGGCGCGATCGCTGATGATCACGTCCACGCCCCAGCCGGCCAGCGTGCGCATGGTGGCCTCGTCGTTGACGGTGAAGACGCCGACGGCGATCCCGGCCGCGTGGGCCGCCTCGGCGACGGCGGCGTCGCAGAGCGTGTAGTGCAGCCCGAGGAAGTTGGCGCCGGCGTCACGGGCCCACTCCACCGTGGCGAGCGGCGGGGCGCCGGCTTCCTCGACGTGGTGGCGGTCCACCAGCAGCGCCAGCGACTGCTCCGGCGCGAGCGCGCGCACCTCGGCGAGGATGGCGGGATTGAACGCGAGGATGAACGTGCGCTCGGCGATCCCGGCCTCGCGCAGCAGGTCGAGCACGCGCCGCTCGAGGCCCTCGTAGCGCGCCCCGGGCACGGAGACCCACCGCTCGCCGCGCCGCTCGTAGCGCACGGCCGGCCCGGGGGTCTTCATCTCGACCAGCAGCGCCATCACCGCCGGCGCGGCCAGGGCCAGCACCTCGCGCAGCGTCGGCACGCAGTCGTCCGTGAGCGCGCCGTCGGGGCCGCGCAGCCGGGCGCACGCGAGATCGGCGGCGGTGGAGCGGGCAATCGGTCCGCGGCCGCTGCTCGTGCGGTCGAGCGTGGGGTCGTGCAGCACGGCGACGTCGTGGTCCGCCGTGAGGTGGACGTCGCACTCGAGGATGCGGGCGCCGCCGGCGATCGCGTGGCGGAACGCGGTGAGACTGTTCTCGGGCCACTGGGCGGCGCCGCCGCGGTGGGCGACGTAATGCGTGGGCACGCCTACTTGTCGCTCTCGATGAGCCCTTTCACGAACCAGCGCTGCATGAAGACGATCACCGCCACCGGCGGGATCAGCGCCATCATGGCGCCGGCCATGATCAGGTTCCACGTCGGCAGCTCGGTGCCCGAGCGCGGGATCAACCGCTCCAGCCCGATGACGACGGTGCGCATCTCCTCGGTGTTGGTGATCAGCAGCGGCCAGAAGTACTCGTTCCAGCCGTAGATGAAGAGCACCACGAAGAGCGCGGCCACGTTCGCCCACGAGAGCGGCAGCAGGAAGGACCACAGGAAGCGGAGGGGGCCGGCGCCATCCATCTGGGCGGCCTCGGCCAGCTCGTTGGGGATCGTCATGTAGAACTGCCGGAACAGGAACGTCGCCGTGGCCGAGGCCATCAGCGGCACCGTCAGGCCGGCGTAGGTGTTGAGCCAGCCGATGTTGCCCACCACCTCGTAGGTGGGCAGGATGCGTACGGGAATCGGCAGCATCAGCGTCAGGAAGATCAGCCAGAAGACCAGCGAGGCGCCCCGGAAGCGGAAGTAGACGATGGCGAACGCCGACAGCATCGAGATGGCGATCTTACCGACCGCCACCCCGACGGCCACGATGGCCGAGTTCAGCAGCAGCCGGGCCATGCCCGAGCGCCGCCACGCCTCCAGGTAGTTCTCCACCAGGTGCGAGGACGGCAGCAGGCGCGGCGGCTTCTGGATGACCTCGTCGATGGCCTGCGTGGAGATGACGAACGCGTAGTAGAGGGGGAAGGCCACCAGCGCCACCGCCACCAGGAGCGCGGCGTGCACGAGGATGGCGTTCCAGTCGATGCGCCGCCGCGGCCGCTCGGCCTCGGCGGTGCCCGCCGTGATGAGCGGCCGCGGGCGCGGGGCGACCGCGGTCCGGTCGAGCACCGTGGTCGTCGTCGTGCGGGCGTCGCTCAATACGTGACCTTCTTCTCGGCGAAGCGGAACTGCAGCATGGTCAGACCGACCACCACGACCATGAGGATGACGGACTGCGCCGCCGACGACCCGAGGTTCAGGCCGACGAAGCCGTCGTTCCAGAGCTTGTAGACCATCACCTCGGTGGCGTGACCCGGGCCGCCCTTCGTGACGGCGTGGATGACGCCGAACGCGTTGAAGAACGCGAAGACCATGTTGACGACCACGAGATAGAACGTGACCGGCGAGATCAGCGGAAAGGCGATCGACAGATACTTGCGGATCGGCCCCGCCCCGTCCACGCTCGCCGCTTCCATCACCGACTCCGGGATGCCCTGCAGGCC
>JBKPRI010000041.1:0-7429 GCA_046734515.1 Candidatus Methylomirabilota bacterium
CCCCGACCGCCACCCGGTACGCGGTCTCCGAGGCGAACAGCTTGGCCATGCCGGCCTCGAGATCGCAGCGTTCCAGCCGGTCCTTCATGCCGGCCGCCCAGTAGGTGATGAGGCGCGAGGCCTCCACGCGCGTGGCGAGGTCGGCCAGGGCCGGCGGCGGGGCGGCGCCGGCGCTCGCGCGCTCCAGCGCCGCCTCGTAGGCGGCCTGGGCCACGCCCACGCAGCGCGCGGCAATGTTGATGCGCCCGGTCTCGAGGCCGCTCATCACCTGGCCGAACCCGCGTCCCTCGATGCCACCGACCAGGTGATCGGCCGGTACCACGACGTCTTCGAAGAGCAGCTCGACGGTGTCGACGCCCTTGTACCCGAGCTTCGCCAGTGACTTGACCACGCGAAAGCCCGGATGGCCCTTCTCGACGACGAAGCACGACATGCCGCGATGGCGCGGCTGCGCGCGCGGATCGGTGACGGCGAGCAGCGTGAACGTGTTGCCCTCGCGGCCGTTGGTGATGAACATCTTGCTGCCGTTGACGACGTAGTGATCGCCCTCGCGCCGGGCGGTGGTGCGGATGGCTTGCACGTCCGAGCCCGCGTGCGGCTCGGTGAGACACAGGCCGCCCCGCGCCTCGCCGCGGGCGAAGCGCGGCAGGAAGCGCGCGCGCTGCGCGTCGGTGCCGTGGTGCAGCACCGTGAGCGCGGCCATCGTGTGGCTGTTGATGACGCCGGCCAGCGACATCCAGCCGCGGCAGAGCTCCTCGATCACCCGCGCGTAGGTGCTCACGTCGAGGCCGAGGCCGCCGAACTCCGCGGGCACCAGCGCCCCGAAGAGGCCGAGCGCGCGCATGCGGTCGACGAGGGCGTGGGGATAGGCGTCGGTATGCTCGAGCGCGGCGGCGACGGGGCGCACGTCGTCCTCGACGAAGCGGCGGACCGCGGTCACGATCGGGGGCGCCATGTGGGGGGATAGTACATGGCCCCAAGGAGCTCCCGCCAGGGCGCTCCTGCTCAGTCGACGTGCAATTGAAGGAGTCGCAGCTGTGCGATGTTCTCGGCGTCGATCCGGCCCGCCGTCGATTCCGCCCGCAAGGCCTCGATATCGTGGCCGAGCCGATCGATCTGGTCGTGTAGTTCCTGCACTCGCCACCGGAACTCGTCGACGTCCATGCCAGTCAGGAGAGCATCGGGCATGCCAGGCATGAACGGGGTCGTGGACAGCGGATAGTACAATGAAAGCGCAGTGACTCTGGATGACCTGGTCCTGTTGTTCCAGCACTGGCTCGATCGGCTCGTGCGCCGCCTGCGATTGGGTCGCGCGCCGTCGCCCGGCCGCCGTCGCTTGCTCATCGTGCAGATCGATGGCCTCTCGCGCGAGGTGCTGGAGCGTGCGCTCAAGGAGGGCCGCATGCCGTTCCTGCGGCGCCTGATCGAGCGCGGCGGCCACACGCTCCATCCGATGTCGGTCGGGCTGCCGACCTCCACGCCGGCCTTCCAGATGGCCGCGATGTACGGGGTGTCCCCCGACATCCCGGGGTTTCACTATCACGACAAGCGCCGGCGCAGCGACGTGTACTTTCCGCGGGCGGGCGATGCCGCCTGGGTGGAGTCGACGCAGGCGGCCGGCCGCCGCGGGATCGTGAGCGGCGGCGCCACCTACGGGTGCGTGTTCACCGGCGGCGCCGACAACAACATGTTCAGCTTCACGATGCTCAAGCATCCGAGCGGCGCCAGCCTGCTGCGCACGCTGTCGGCGGCGATCGTGCTGGCCTGGGTGATCGTGAAGAGCCTGGTGATCTCGGTGCTCGAGGTGGTGCGCGCGCTGCTGGTCTTCGTCGCCGATCCGGTGCAGGCGCCGCAGGGCTGGAAGCTGCTGGTGCTGAAGATCGGCGTGTCGGTGTGGGTGCGCCAGCTCTTCACGCTCTCGGCCGCGCGCGATATCTACGGGGGCGCCCCCGCCGTGTACGTCAACTTCCTCGACTACGACATCTTCGCGCACGCCTGGGGCCCCGGGCACCGCCGGGCGATGCGTGCCCTCACCCTCGTCGATACGTCGCTGCGTCAGATCTGGCGGGTGACGCGGCGGGTCCCCGAGTACCGGTACGACACCTACGTGCTGGCCGACCACGGGCAGGCGCACTGCCAGTCCTTCGAGCGGCTCACCGGCGGCCGGCGCATCGAGCGCCTGCTGTTCGAGGAGTACCTGGGCCCGGCCGGCGCGCACGAGGTGGGACCGTACCGGCCCGAGGGACGGCGCGTGTCGAGCGGCATCAAGGCCCTGCGCAGCGGGTACGCGCCGGGCCTCGTGCAGCGCTTCATCAACTATCTCGAGGACGACTTCCCCTGGATGCTGGGCGAGCTGAAGGAGGCGCGCGAGCGCGACGGCGTGCGCGTCATCGCCGCCGGCCCCAACGCGTTCGTGTACTTCCTCGACCACGAGGGCGCGATCGCGCTGGAGGAGATCGAGGCGCGCTTTCCGGCGCTCGCCGTCGACATCTCCCGCAACCCGGCCATCGGCTTCCTGCTCGTGCGCACGGCGGACGGCCCGCTGTGCTTCTGGCGCGGCAAGCCATACCGGATGGAGGATCTCGGCACCGGGCCGTTCGCCGGGCGGCCCGATCTCGACCTCGTGGTGCAGGGGATTCGCGATCTCATGAGCATGCCGAGCGCCGGCGATTTCGTGATCTACGGCCTGGAGGCGCCGCCCGGCCACGTGACGTTCATCCGCGAGACCGGGGCGCACGCCGGTACCACCCACGAAGAGATGCACACGTTCGTGGTGGCGCCGCCCCAGGTGACGATGCCGGAGCCGATCACGCACCCGCTCCAGCTCTACCCGCACTTCGTGCGGTATCACGACGCCGCGTGACGCCGCTCGTCGTCGCCAGCTACAACATCCATCGCGGTGTCGGCCTCGATCGCCGCCGCGATCTCGACCGCATCGCCGCGGTGATCGCCCAGATCGCTCCTGACGTGATCGGTCTGCAGGAGGTGATCCGCGAGAACGGCGTCGCGCACGCTGACCAGGCGAACTATCTCGCCGCGCGACTCGGCATGACGGTCGTGATGGGGCAGACACGCACGTACGGCGCGGCGGGCATCTACGGCAACGCCGTGCTGACGCGCCTGCCGGTGCTCAGCTCGCTGCGCTGCGATCTCTCCTGCGGGGGGCGTGAGCCGCGCGGGTGCCTGCGGGTGGACCTGAGCGTCAACGACACCGCGCTGCACGTCTTCAACTGTCACTTCGGCCTGGGCTTTCGCGAGCGCCGCGACCAGGTGACGCTGCTCTCGACTTTCCTCAAGGCGGCCGACTGCGAGGGCCCGCGCCTCGTGGTGGGCGACTTCAACGAGTGGCACCGGGGGCCGGTGACGCGCGGCCTGCGCCGGGAGTTCTCCTCGCCGATGCGCCGGATGCGCCGGACCCACCCGGCGTGGTTCCCCATCTTCCGCCTCGACCGCATCTACTGGGACGTCGAGCTCGAGGGCGAGGAATTCCACGTCCATCGCAGCCGTCTGGCCCGCGTGGCGTCCGACCACCTGCCGGTCGTCGCGCGCCTGCGCGTGCGGCCGCGCGCGCGCACGGTGCCCTACGTCACGGGCGACGCGCTGCCGCCGGCCGAATAGCCACGAGCCTGCCGCCGCTCGATCCCGCGCCGTCCCCCGAGCCGCTCCTGGCGGCCGCGCCGTCCGCCGCGCCGCGCGTCGGGCGCGCGCTCACGATCCTGGCCGCCATCGTGCTCGCGACCTTCGTCGCGCTCGTCATGCGGCTGCACTCCGGCGAGTCACGGCTGGCGGCGGTGGCGGAGCCCGAGCGGGCGCTGGCGCTGCTGGTCGGCCGCACGATGGACGTCGAGACGGCGCTGACCGCCGCGCCGAAGTGGGAGCGGCGGCTCTACGCGCTGACGGTCAGCGATCCCGGACGCGAGCTGGACCAGGCGATCAGCTGGTACGAGGAGCTGGCGGACTACTCGCTGGCGCCGAGCGTGGACCTGCGGCTGGCGATCCTGCGTGGTGAGGCCGGGCGCCACGAGCCGCTCGAGCGGGCCATCGGGCAGTGGGCCGCGCGCGGGGAGCCGCTGGCGACGTTCGCCGACGTGCTCGCCGCCGCCTATCTCGACGCCGACGACGTGGAGGCCGATGCGGTCGAGGACGCGGCCGGCACGCTGGGCCCCGGCTGGTTCGCCGACATGCTCGCGCTGCGGCTGGCCGCGCGCTTCGACGAGCCGGCGCTGGGCGCGACCGCCCGTCAGTCCATCGTGGCGCGCGCGGGGCCGCTGCTCTGGCGGCTGGGTGCGCTGACCCTGCTCGATCTGGCGCTGCTGGCCGGGGGGATCTTCGCGCTCATCGCCCTGCGCCGCCGTTCGCCCGAGGCGCGGATCGGCGCGACGGCGCCGCTGCCGCCGCCGTGGCCCCTCGGCGCCGGGGTCGCCGCCCTCGTCCGGGGCGGCGCGCTCTCCGTCATCGCGCTGCTGCTGGTGCTCTCGGGCAACCAGTGGCTGGCCGAGCGCCCCGCCGTCGCCGAGGCGCTGGATGCGCCGGTCATGTACGTGCCCGTGGTGCTGCTGGCGTGGCGGATGCTGCTGGTGCCGGCCGGTGCGAGCTTCGCCGGTGTGTTCGGGCTACGCCCACGACCCGGAGGGTGGCGGCCGGTGCTGCTGGCGGCGATGGCGCTGATCGGCGCCGGTGTCGTGCTCGACGTCGGGCTCGCGCTGGGCGGCGGCTGGCTGCAGCTCGACTCGCACTGGGCGGAGTGGTTCGACAGCGATCTGGCCTGGGGGTCGCCCGGCGCCGTCGTGGTGACGCTGGTGGCGACGGTGGTGCTCGCGCCCGTCTTCGAGGAGATCATCTTTCGCGGACTGCTCTACGGCTCGCTGCGCACGCGCTTCGGCGTGGCCCCGTCGATCGTCGTCAGCGCGCTGATCTTCGGGCTGGCGCATGGCTATGGCGCCGCCGGCTTCGCCAGCGTGTTCTGCTCTGGCGCGCTGTGGGCGTGGAGCTACGAGCGCACGCGCAGCGTGCTGCCGGCCATGGCCGCGCATATGGCCAACAACGCCTCGGTCGGCCTCACGCTGCTCTGGCTACTTCGATAGCTCGAAGGCGGACTTCGCCCGCTAGAGCGTGAGGGCGAGGTCGAGGGCGGCGTTGAGGAGGGTGTTGGCGCCGTGCTCGATATCGTCCATGCCGGTGAATTCTTCTTCGCAGTGGCTGCGGCCGCCGCGGGAGGGGACGAAGACCATGCCGGTCGGGCCGATGGCCGCCATGTACTGCGCGTCGTGGCCGGCGCCCGAGAGAATGCGGCGGTAGCCGGCGCCCGTGGCCTGGGCGGCGCGCTCGACGGCCGCCACCACCTCACGATCGAACGGCGTGCGCGGCACGCGCCAGTAGTGCTCGAGCTCGTAGCGCACGCCCTCGCGCTCGCACGCGTCGCGCACCACGCGATCCAGCATCGGCAGCGCGCGATCCAGCGTGGAATCTCGAGGGTCGCGCATGTCGATGGACAGCGTGACCTTGCCGGGGATCGCGTTGACGATGTTCGGGCTGACGGTGAGGTTCCCGACGGTCGTCACCAGCTCGCCTCCGATCTCCCGCGCGATCCCGCGCACGCCCGTCACGACCGCGGATGCCGCCACCAGGGCGTCGTGGCGGATGCGCATCGGCGTGGGACCGGCGTGGTCCTGCACGCCGTGGATGGTCAGCCGTGACCACGAGATCGCGACGATGCCCTCGACCACGCCGACGGCGAGACCTTCCTCCTCCAGGAAGGGGCCCTGCTCGATGTGCAGCTCCAGGTAGGCGCGCAGCGGCCGCGGGACGCAGGGCTCGGGACCCAGATAGCCGATCCGCTCGAGCTCGTCGATGAGGCGGATGCCGTCCTTGTCGCGGGCGTTGTAGGCGTCCTCCAGGGCGATCTTGCCGGCCATCACGCCGCTGGCGATCATCGCCGGCTGGAACCGGGCTCCTTCCTCGTTCGTAAAGATCACGAGGGTGACGGGATGGCGGGTTCTCACCCGGTGGTCATTGAGTGTCCTGATCGTTTCGAGCGCGCAGAGCACGCCGAGCTGGCCATCGTACTTGCCCCCGGTCGGCACCGAGTCGGCGTGGGAGCCCATCATGACCGGCGGACGGCCGGGCTCGCCGGCCCGCTCGCCGAAGATGTTGCCCATCTGGTCCACGGTCACCCGCAGCCCGGCGTCCCGCATCCAGCGCACCATGAGGTCGCGGCCACGCTTGTCCTCGTCGCTGAGGGCCAGGCGGGTGAGACCCCCACGCTCGGTGGCTCCGATGCGCCCCAACTCCTCGATGGTGTGCTCCAGCCGCTTGCGATCGATCTTCATGTTGCCTCCCAGGGGGGATTCTAGAACCACACAACTTCGTTGACCAATCCGCAGTGATTTCCCTATGCTGATCGAGCGCACCATGAAGACACTTCGAGCGCTCGCCGTGCTGCCGCTGCTGCTCGCCGTCGCCGGTCTCGCCGAGGCGCAGCCCCGCGCGGAGCGGCCGACCTGGCAGGTCGGCGATCGCTGGGTACGTTCCGACGGCGTCTGGGATCTCGTCCGCATCGAGAACGACCAGTACGTGTTCGCCAGCGGCGCCGGTGCGGAGTTCCGCTTCACGAAGAATCTGGCGCCGGTCAAGTCCATGCGGGGCCAGCGCGGCTTCACGCTCGATCCGCCGGTGGATCTGCAGTGGCCGCTCAAGGTCGGCTACGTCGCCACCGCGGAGGTCCGCTGGATCACGTCCGGGTGTCCGACGAACTGCACCCGCCGGATCACCCTGAGCGTGGACAAGTACGAGACGGTCACGGTCCCCGCCGGCACGTTCAAGGCGTTCAGGATCTCGATGGAGAGCGCGCCGCCGAACTCCCTGCGGTACGGCGCCCACGTGGGCGGTCATCCGGGGATGTGGGCCGCCTCCGTCGTCATGTGGTACGCGCCCGAGGTGGGGCGCTACGTGAAGACCGAGGTCGAGCGCGACTTCGGTGGGCGCGGGAGCCCCGGGTTCACCGCGATGCTTCTCGACATCGACCGCCCGGCGCCGCTCGCAATCACCGTCGCGGGTCTCGCGCCCGACACGCGCGCCGAGAACGCCATGCTGCCGTTCTCGGGCAAGGTCACCTCCGACAAGGGTGTGCGCAGGGTGAGCGTCACCCTGAACGGCGCGGAGGTGCTGAAGGTCGACGAGCCGGGGGAGTCTCCCAAGGAGGTCCCGCTCACGACATCGCTGGCGCTGCGCCCCGGGCGCAACGTCGTGCTCGTGACCGCCACCGACGCGGGCGGCGAGACGCGCCAGGAAGCGCGCGCGATCATGTACGAGCCGATCAGCGGCATCGCCGCGCCGCCCGCCCCCGGGCAGGGGCCCGGCCCGGGCCATCGTCCGCCGCACGGCGGTCCGCCGCAGACCGCGATGGGCCCGATGCCGGGACCGCTGGGGC
>JBKPRI010000042.1:0-15274 GCA_046734515.1 Candidatus Methylomirabilota bacterium
GTCCCGCTGGGAGGACGTCGTCCGCCGGGTGAAGGCGCCGCGCGGCCGCACGCGCATCGCGGTGGTCGGCAAGTACATCGACCTGAAGGACTCGTACAAGAGCTTGGTGGAGGCGCTGGCCCACGGCGGCATCGCCAACGACGCCCGGGTCGACGTGCAGTGGGTCGATGCCGAGCACATCGAGCGGGACGGCGCAGCCGTGCACTTCGCCGACGTGCACGGGATCCTGGTGCCGGGCGGCTTCGGGGACCGCGGCATCGAGGGCAAGATCGAGGCGGTCCGCTATGCCCGCGAGCAGCGCGTGCCCTACTTCGGGATCTGCCTCGGCATGCAGTGCGCCGTGATCGAGTACGCCCGCCACGTGTGCGGGCTGGCCGGCGCCAACTCCTCGGAGTTCGTGCCCAACGCGCCGCACCTCGTGGTGGATCTGCTGCCCGAGCAGCGCCAGCTCGCCGACAAGGGCGGCACCATGCGGCTCGGCCTCTATCCGATCCTCCTCAGCGAGGGCTCGCGCGCCTCGCGCCTGTACGGGCAGGGCATCATCCAGGAGCGCCACCGCCATCGCTACGAGGTGAACAACGACTACCTGCCCCAGCTGGAGAAGAAGGGGCTGCGTGTGTCGGGCCTCTGGGCCGAGAAGCAGCTGGTGGAGATCCTCGAGCTCCCCGAGCACCCGTACTTCGTGGCGAGCCAGTACCATCCCGAGTTCCGCTCGCGTCCGTGGGATCCGCACCCGCTGTTCGCCGGCTTCGTGCGCGCGGCCCTGGAGCACGGCACCCGTTGAACGAGACGGGCACCCGGGAAGTCGTGGTGGCCGGGCGCGTCACCATCGGCGGCCGGCAGCCGCTGGCCCTGATCGGCGGCCCCTGCGCGATCGAGAACGAGAAGCACGCGCTGATGACGGCCGAGCGGCTCACCGCCATCGCGGCGGCGCGCCGCGTGCCGTTCATCTACAAGTCCTCCTACGACAAGGCCAACCGCTCGTCGGTGCGCAGCTACCGCGGGCCGGGGCTGGTCGAGGGGCTGCGCATTCTGAAGAAGGTCCGTGACGAGATCGGCGTCCCGGTGCTGTCGGACATCCACCAGGTGAGCGAGGTGGCGCCGGCGGCCGACGTGCTCGACGTGCTGCAGATTCCCGCCTTCCTCGCGCGCCAGACCGATCTCGTGGTGGCGGCGGCCGCGAGCGGCAAGCCGATCAACGTCAAGAAGGGCCAGTTCATGGCGCCGGCCGACATGAAGAACGTCGTCGACAAGGCCGCCTCGGCGGGCTGCCGGGCCGTGCTGCTCACCGAGCGCGGCGCCTCGTTCGGGTACAACAACCTGGTGGTCGACATGCGCGGACTCGAGATCATGCGCGAGACCGGCTGCCCGGTCGTCTTCGACGCCACCCATTCGGTCCAGCTGCCGGGCGGCGCCGGTGACCGCTCCGGCGGCGAGCGGCGCTACGTGCAGGGCCTGGCGCGCGCGGCGGTGGCGTTCGGCGTCGACGCACTGTTCATGGAGATGCACGAGGATCCCGACCGGACGATGGCCGACGGCCGGCCGCTATCCGACGGGCCGAACATGCTCCGCATCGACGACCTGCCGCGCCTGCTCGATCAACTCCTGGCCATCCGCGCCGGCGTGCGGGAACAAGGTCCGTCGTGAGCCGCGACGTCCGTGCCCTCGCCGAGCGCGTGCTGCGGCTCGAGGCCGACGCCATCCTCGGCGTCATCCCCAAGCTGGACGAGCGCTTCGACAAGGCCGTGGCGCTGCTGCACGCCTGCGCCGGCCGGGTCATCGTCAGCGGCATGGGCAAATCCGGGCTCGTCGGCCGCAAGATCGCCGCCACGCTGGCCTCCACCGGCACGCCGGCGTTCTTCCTCCATCCCGCCGAGGGCGTGCACGGCGACATCGGCATGGTGGCGCGCGGCGACGTCGTGCTGGCGCTGTCGAACTCGGGCGAGACCGACGAGATGCTGGCGATCCTGCCTCCGCTCAAGCGGCTCGGCGTGCCCATCGTGCTGCTGACCGGCCATCCGAAGTCCACGCTGGCCCGGCAGTCGGAGGTGGTGCTGGACGTCAGCGTCAGCGAGGAAGCGTGCCCCATCAACCTGGCACCGACCTCGTCCACCACCGCCGCGCTGGCCATGGGGGACGCGCTCGCCATGGTGCTGCTCGACCTGCGCGGGCTGCGGCCGGAGGACTATGCCGCGCTCCATCCCCGCGGCACCCTCGGGTGGCGCGCCCTCTTCCGCGTCGGCGACCTCATGCACACCGGTGACGCCATGCCGGCGGTGAGCGAGACGGCCGCGCTCGCCGAGGCGGTGCAGGAGATGACCCGCAAGGGCCTGGGCATGACGACTGTCGTGGACGCCGACGGCCGGCTGGCCGGCGTCATCACCGACGGCGACCTCCGCCGCCTGCATCTGCGCGGTGGGCCGTTCGAGACACTGCGTGCCGCCGACATCGCGACGCGCTCGCCGCGGACGATCGGAGCGGACGACCTCGCCGCGAAGGCGCTCGAGGTCATGGAAGGCAAGATCACCAGCCTGGTAGTGGTCGATGAGGCCCAGCGACCACGAGGTGTCGTGCATCTGCACGACATCCTTCGCGCAAAAATCATCTAAGCGAACCCCTCCCCGCGAGTTTTCGCTTCGCCAACAGGCGGGGCCGTGTTAGCGTGGTACCGAAATTGCACTAGCCCATGCATACCCTGGCGCGCATCATCCTCGCGGTGGTCGCGGTGTTCGTGGTCTTCGTGACCGCGACGCTGGTGATCAAGAGCCGGTCAGCGCCCGTCGAGCCGCTGGCAGGTCCGGCGCCGAGCACGGCCGACCTGCAGATCAAGCAGCTCGATCTCGAGGAGGAAGCCCACGGGATCCGCTGGCGGCTCAAGGCCGATCAGGCCCTGATGTACGACCAGGCCGGGCTTACCCAGCTCCGCAAGCTGACCGCCAACATCTTCCAGAAGGAGCGGGCGTGGACGATCGTGGGTGAGGAGGGCGAGCTGGACCGCACCAGCAACAACGTGGAAGTGCGCAAGAACGTCATCGTGACCTCCGATGATGGTGTGCGGCTCGAGACGAGCGTGCTGCGCTGGGACTCCCAGGAAAAGCGCCTGTGGACCGACGCGCCGGTGAGGCTGTCCCGGGAGGGCTCGACGGTCAGCGGCAGCGGACTGAGCGTGCTCATGGCCGACGAGTCCACGACCGTGACGGGTCGGGTTCGCGCCACGTTCCTGGCGGGCAAGAAACGGTGAGGCGCGGGCTGGTGGGCATGCTCGCCCTGGCGGCGCTGATGGTCGGGGCTGCGGCGGAAGGCCAGTCGCGCACGCCGGCGGGAAAGCCGCCAGCCGGCGGGGGCGGGCAGCCGCTGACGGTGGACTCCGACAAGATGGAGCGGTTCGGCAAGGAGAGCCTGGTGATCTTCACCGGCAACGTGATCGCGCGCTACAACAACAACGTGCAGTACGCCGATCGGACCGAGGTCTACTTCGACGAGAAGGAGGACCGGTTGCTGCGCACGGTGTCCACCGGCAACGTGAAGATCATCAAGCGCGACTGCCGCACCGGCACGGCCCGGCGGGCGGAGTACTACGATCTCGACCAGCGCGTGGTCCTGAAGGGCGACGCCCGCATCTGGCAGGAGGACAACGTCGTGAGCGGCGAGACCATCACGATCTTCATCTCCCAGGACCGGATGATCGTCGACGGCGGCAAGGAGCGTACGAAGGGCATCTTCTATCCGCGGGACGAGAAGAAGACCGCGGCGGCGCCGGCCAAGAGTGGCGCGCCGCAGTGCGCGAACTGACGGCCCGCTGACGCATGGAGGGCCTCGTCGCCCAGGGACTGCAGAAATGGTTCAAGCACCGCAAGGTGGTCGACAACGTGTCGCTGGACATCCACCGCGGCGAGGTGGTGGGACTGCTCGGCCCCAACGGGGCCGGGAAGACGACGTCCTTCTACATGCTGGTCGGCTTGCTGGCGACCGAGGGTGGACGTATCTTTTTGGAAGGACAAGAGATCACGTCCTTGCCCATGTACCAGCGGTGCCGCATGGGCATGGGTTACCTGCCGCAAGAGTCGTCGGTCTTCAGAAAGCTGACGGTGGAAGAGAACTTGCTGGCCATCCTGGAGACGCTGGATCTCGACGCGGTCGAGCGCCGGCAGCGGGCCCACGAGCTGCTGGCCGAGCTCGACCTGACCTCGCTGGCGCCGTACCCGGCCTACACGCTGTCGGGCGGCGAGCGCCGGCGGCTGGAGATCACGCGGGCGCTGGTGACGGGCCCGCAGTACCTGCTGCTGGACGAGCCGTTCACGGGCATCGATCCGATCGCCATCGCCGACATCCAGGAGATCATCGCGCGGCTGCGCGACCGCGGGATCGGCATCCTCATCACCGACCACAACGTCCGGGAGACGCTGGCCATCACGGACCGCGCGTACATTCTCTACGACGGCAAGATTCTCGTCTCGGGAACCGCCAGCGAGATCGCCAACAATCCGATCGCTCGAGAGATCTATCTCGGCGAGAAGTTCGCCCTCTAGGGCGTACGGGGAACGAGACGTAGCCATGGCCATGGAAGCGCGCCTCTCGATTCGGCAGAGCCAGCGGGTCGTCATGACACCGCTGTTGCAGCAAGCGATCCAGCTGCTCCAGCTCTCGACCCTCGAGCTGCAGGAGGTCGTGCAGAAGGAGCTGCTGGAGAACCCGCTCCTGGAGGAAGTCGCTCCGGAGACGGAAAACGCGCCGGAAGCGACCGCCTCCGCGGAGGCGCCGGCCGCGCAGACCACGCCGGCCGAGCCGCCGCCGGTGGACGCCTCCACCTCCACCACCGAGCGCCAGACCGACGACCTGCCGTTCGACCTCACGGCGGTCATGTTCGACGACCACGGCGAGGAGCGCTCGCTGGTCGCGCAGGAGGACCGCGAGGATCTGCCCTTCGAGAACATCGTGCGCTCGGTCAACTCGCTGACCGACCACCTCGACGAGCAGCTGCGCTTCACCGCGGAGGATCCGCTGGTCCGGCGCATCGGCTCCGAGATCATCGGCAACCTCGACGAGGACGGCTACCTGCGGGCCGAGCTCAGCGAGATCGCCACCCGCTGCGAGACGACCGTCGAGGAGGTCGAGAAGGTCCTGGCCTTCGTGCAGGCCTTCGACCCCCCCGGCGTGGCCGCGCGCTCGATCCAGGAGTGCCTGCTCATCCAGCTCAAGGCCGATCCCAATCCCGACCCGGTGTCGGTCGAGATCGTCCAGGACCACTTCGACGAGCTGAGCCGCCGGCGGTATCCGGACATCGCCCGCGCGCTGAAGCTGCCGCTCGACCGCGTGATGGAATCGGTCGAGGAGATCATGAGCCTCGAGCCGAAGCCGGGCCGGCGCTTCGGCGGCGGCGATTCCCGCTACATCGTGCCCGACGTGGTGGTGCACAAGATGGGCAGCGAGTACGTGGTGGTCCTCAACGAGGACGGCATCCCGCGGCTGCGCGTGAACTCGCTCTACCGCTCGCTGCTGCGCAACAACGGCGACGAGGCCCGGGCCTACGTCGAGCAGAAGCTCCGCTCGGCGGTGTGGCTCATCAAGAGCGTCGACCAGCGCCAGCGCACGCTGCGCAAGGTGACCCAGTCGATCGTGAAGTTCCAGCGCGACTTCCTGGACAAGGGCCTGCCGTACCTCCGGCCGCTGTCGCTGCGCGATGTCGGCGAGGACATCGGCATGCACGAGTCCACGATCAGCCGCGTCACCACGAACAAGTACGTGGAGACGCCGCAGGGCCTGTTCGAGCTGAAGTTCTTCTTCCACAGCGGGATCGCCTCCGGCGACGGCGAGATGGTGTCGTCGGTGTCGGTGAAGAAGATGATCCAGGACCTCCTGGCCAACGAGGATCCGGCCAAGCCGCTCAGCGACCAGGAAGTAGCGCAGATCCTCAAGGGCCGCGGGCTCACGATCGCCCGCCGCACGGTCGCGAAGTATCGCGAGGAGCTCGGGATCCTGCCGTCTCACCAGCGGCGCCTGGCGCCCAAGCGAGGGCGCTGAGCCCCGCCGTCGCCAGGATCGAGCGTGGCCGACCCGATCACCTTCGTCGTCATCACCGGCCTGAGCGGCGCCGGCAAGAGCCACGCGATCAAGTGCTTCGAGGACATGGGCTTTTTCTGCGTGGACAACCTGCCGACCACGCTGATCCCGACCTTCGCCGACCTGGTGGCGCGCTCGCAGCGCACCATCGACCGCGTGGCGCTCGGCGTGGACGTGCGGGAAGGCGAGTACCTCACGCATCTCCTGGACACCCTGGGCGAGCTGCGCGGGCGCGGCCACACCGTGGAGGTGCTGTTCCTCGAGGCGAGCGAGGAAGCGCTGGTCCGGCGCTACCGCGAGTCCCGCCGCAAGCACCCGCTGGGCGACGGCAACGTGGTGGAGGGCATCCGGGCCGAGCGCAAGACGCTCTCCACCATGCGCGAGGTGGCCGACCGCATCGTGGACACCTCGGCCATCACCGTGCACCAACTCAAGGATCTGCTGCTCGAAACCTACGTGGCCCCGCGCCAGCGCACGGGGCTGGCCGTGTCGCTGGTCTCCTTCGGCTTCAAGCACGGCGTGCCGTTCGACGCCGACCTCGTCTTCGACGTGCGATTCCTCCCCAACCCCCATTTCGTCGAGACGCTGCGCCCGCTCGATGGGCGTGACGCGCGCGTACGCGAGTTCATCCTCGGGCACGGCGAGAGCCGCGAGCTCATGCGGCGCCTGGAGGACTTCCTGGGCTTCGTGCTGCCGGCCTACCAGCGCGAGCGCAAGGCGTACCTCACGGTGGCGGTGGGCTGCACGGGTGGACGCCACCGCTCGGTGGCGCTGATCGAGGAGCTCAAGACGTTCATGGACCGGCTCGGCATCGACGCCACCGTGGCGCATCGGGATCTGGATCGCGAGTAGACGTGAGTCACGGCAGCCTGGACTTCTGCTTCGGCGTCCACAACCACCAGCCGATCGGGAACTTCGACGGGGTGCTGCGCGAGACGACGGAGCTCGCCTACCACCCGTTCTTCGCGCTGCTGCGCGCGCGGCCCGAGGTCCGGATGACCGTGCACTGCACGGGCAGTCTGCTGGAGTGGCTGCGCGAGCACGCGGGCCCCACCTTCGACCTGCTCGGGGAGATCGTCGCCTCCGGCCGCGTGGAGCTGCTCACCGGCGGCTTCTACGAGCCGATCCTGGCGATCCTGCCCGATGGCGACAAGCGCGGACAGATCCAGCGGCTCACCGAGTTCCTCTCGCGCGAGTTCGGCGTGCGGCCGCGCGGCATGTGGCTGGCCGAACGCGTGTGGGAGCCGCACCTGGCCAAGGCGCTGCACGAGGCCGGCGTCGAGTACGTGCTGGTGGACGATCGCCACTTCGCGCTGGCCGGGCTCGAGCCGGAGGAGCTGGGCGGCTACTACGTCACCGACGAGCAGGGCGCCTCGGTCGGCGTGTTCCCGATCAACCAGCGGCTGCGGCAGCTGATCCCCTTCGCCGAGGTCGACAAGTCCCTCGAGTATCTCGCCGAGCGCCGGGGGCACGTGCCGACGGTGACGGTCGTGGACGACGGCGAGAAGTTCGGCGCGTGGCCGGGCACGCACAAGCTCGTCTACGAGGAGGGCTGGCTTAACACGTTCTTCGACCGCGTGCTGGCCGCCGGCTGGCTGCGGATGACGACCTTCAGCGACGTGGTGGAGCGACAGCCGGCGACGGGCCGCGTCTATCTGCCGACCGCGTCTTACCAGGAGATGGGGGAGTGGGCGCTGCCGGCCGAGGCCGGACGAGCGCTGGAGGAGGCCAAGCGCGAGGTCGGTCCGCTGGAGGGCGGCGACCGCCTGGCCGGGCTCCTGCGCGGCGGCTTCTGGCGGAACTTCCTGGTGAAGTATCCCGAGATCGCCGACGCCTACTGGAAGATGCTGCGGCTCTCACGCGCGCTCGACGAGGCGGGGCGTGCAGGCGCCGGCGATGGCGCACTCGCCGCCGCGCGCGAGTCGCTCTGGCGGGGCCAGGCGAATGACGCCTACTGGCACGGCGTCTTCGGCGGCTGCTACCTGCCGCACCTGCGGCGGGCGGTGAAGAGCGCGCTGCTCGACGCCGAGGCGCGGCTGGTCGCCGCCGGCGGCGAGGCGGTGAGCACCGCGGTCGGCGACCTCAACGGCGACGGCCGGCGGGAGATCCTCGTGCGGACGCCGGCGCTCACGGTGACGGTGACGCCCGACGAAGGCGGCGCCCTCACCGAGATCGGTGCGCTCGGGCGCCGTCACGATCTGGCCGACGTGCTGGCGCGCCGTCCCGAGACGTATCACGCGCGCATCGGTGGCGCCGCGGTGGACGAGGGGATGCGCTCCATCCACGACGCGCCGCCGGAAAAGGAGCCCGGCCTGGCCCGCCTGCTCACGTACGACCGCTTCCGGCGCGCCTCGCTTCTCGACGGCGCCTTCGCGGGCGACGGCGAGCTCGATCCGGTCGAGCCGTGGTCGGCCAGCCGGCTGGCGCTCGGCGGCGCGCGCTTCGAGCCGACGCTGCAACGCCACGCCGACGGCGCGCAGGTCCGGCTGCGCTACCGCGCGACGGGTGAGGCCCCGCTCGAGGTGGACAAGCTGGTGAGCGTGCGCGGGGCCACGATCAGCGCGCGCTACCGGCTGAGCGGCGCGCTCGACGGACGATGGGGCGTGCAGTGGAACCTGGCGCTGAGCGCGGGCAACGCCGAGGGCCGCTATCTCACGCTGCCCGAGCGCCCGGCGCTCGGGAGCGCCGGGCGCCGGGCAGGGCTCCTCGACGTCACGCTGGTGGACGAGTGGCTCGGCCTGCAGGCGCGGCTGTCGTGGAGCGCCGGCGCCGAGCTCGCGTGGGGACCCGTGGAGACCGTGTCGGTCTCCGAGGCCGGCTTCGAGCGCCTCTATCAGGGCATCGCGCTGCTGCTGACGTGGCCCGTGTCCGGGACGACCGCGGAGCTGACCACGGCGCTCGAGGTGCAGGCGCGATGAACCTCGACGACATCGCCGCGATCGAGCGGATCGATCGGCACGACACGCGCGGCGTGCTCGCCGACTTTCCGGGGCAGTGCCGGCGCGGCTGCGCGCTGCCGGCGCCGTCCGGTGGGGCACGCCCACGCCTCGTCGTCGTGGCCGGCATGGGCGGCTCGGCCTCCGGCGGCGACATGGTGGCGGCGTGTGCCGCCGACACCGTCGACGTGCCGATCTTCGTGCACCGCGGTTACGGGCTGCCCGCGGCCGCCGGGCGGGACGCGCTCGTCGTCGCGCTGTCGTACTCCGGCGAGACCGCCGAGGTGCTGTCGGCGGCCGAGGCCGCGCTCGCCCGGGGCGCGTCGCTCGTGACCATCACGGCCGGAGGCACGCTGGGCACGCTGGGGACGGGGCGCGGCTTGCCGGGCGTCACGCTGCCGGGCGGGCTCATGCCGCGCATGGCGCTCGGGTACCTCGTCTTTCCGCTGCTGTCGGTGCTGGCCCGGCGCGGCGCCACGGTGGCGAGCGCCCACGAGATCGACGAGGCCCTCGACGTGGTCGCGGCGCAGGCCGAGGACCTGGGCCCGGCCAGTCCGCTCGACAAGAACGCGGCCAAGCGGGTGGCGCTGGGCATCGGCGATCGCCTGGCCGTGATCTACGGCGGGCCGCTGACGGCGACCGCCGCCTACCGCTTCAAGACCGATCTGGAGGAGAACGCCAAGGTGCTCGCGGTCGCCGGCGCGATCCCGGAGATGAACCACAACGAGATCGAGGCCTGGCACGGACCGGCCGCGCGCGCGCGCCACCTGGTGCTCCTGCGCGAGGAGGGCGAGCACCCGGAGATCACCCGCCGCTTCACCCTCGTGCGCGAGATGGTGGAGCCGGTTGCGGGCGGCGTCAGCGAGCTGTGGGCGCGCGGCGGCGGCCGGCTGGCGCGCATCCTCTCGCTCGCCTATGCGAGCCTCTGGGTGAGCTTCTACGTCGCGATGCTCCACGGCGAGGATCCGTGGCCGGTGCCCAGGCTGGAGCAGGTCAAGCGGCGGCTCGTCTCGCGCTGATCCGGCGCTCGCCTTGAGACGGCGCACCGCGTCGTGCTAGAGTGGCGCGATTTCGACCGTTCTGGAGGACGCCGATGGCAGAAGAGCACCTGTTCACGTCGGAGTCGGTGACCGAGGGTCACCCCGACAAGATCGCCGATCAGATTTCCGACGCCGTGCTGGACGCGGCGCTGACCCAGGATCCGATGAGCCGGGTGGCGTGCGAGACGCTGCTGACCACGGGTCTCGTGGTGGTGGCCGGCGAGATCACCACGTCCTGCTACATCGACATCCCCAAGGTCGCGCGCGAGACGATCCGGCAGGTCGGCTACACGCGGGCCAAGTTCGGCTTCGACTTCGAGACCTGCGGCGTGATCACGGCGATCGACGAGCAGTCGGGCGACATCGCGATGGGCGTCGACAAGCTCGGCGCCGGCGACCAGGGCCTGATGTTCGGCTATGCGTGCCGGGAGACCGACGAGCTGATGCCGCTGCCGATCACGCTGGCCCACCGGCTGGCCGCCCGGCTGACCGAGCGCCGCAAGGCGAACGCGATCGACTGGCTGCGTCCCGACGGCAAGTCGCAGGTGACGGTGAAGTACGTCGATGGCAAGCCGCGCTCGGTGGAGACGGTCGTCATCTCCACGCAGCACTCGCCGGAGGCCGGCGCCTCGAAGATCCGCGAGGAGATCATCGAGCAGGTCATCAGGCCGACGATCCCCGCGCACCTGATCGACTACGGCAAGGCCGTCATCCACGTGAACCCGACCGGCCGCTTCGTGACGGGCGGGCCGATGGGCGACACCGGTCTCACCGGCCGCAAGATCATCGTGGACACCTATGGCGGCTCCTGCCCGCACGGCGGCGGCGCCTTCTCCGGCAAGGACCCGACGAAGGTCGACCGCTCGGCCTGCTACATGGCGCGCCACGTGGCCAAGAACATCGTGGCGGCCGGGCTGGCCGACCGAGCGCAGATCCAGGTGGCCTACGCGATCGGCGTGGCCGAGCCCGTGTCGGTCATGGTGGAGACGTTCGGGACCGGCAAGGTGCCGAACCCCGTGATCGAGAAGATCGTGCGCAAGCACTTCGACTTCACGCCGTCCGGCATCATCAAGTATCTCGACCTGCGCCGGCCCATCTACCGGAAGACGGCGGCTTACGGACATTTCGGCCGCCCCGACGCCGACTTCTCGTGGGAGCGCATCGATCGCGTGAAGGATCTGAAAGACGACGCCGGCATATGACCCGGAGGGGGACTTCGTCCCCCTTCCGGCGGTCGTCGCGCGCCTGGGGGCGCGCTCCTCCCTGCCTCCCCCTAGAGCTGGATTGCGCCGGCGAAGCCGGCGCTCGAAAGTGGTGGATGATCAGCGGTCGGTGGCCGGCTGACGAAAGGACAACAGGGCGCAATGGTTGAGCACGACGTCAAGAATATTGGGCTGGCGGCGGAAGGCCGGCTGAAGATTGAGTGGGCGGAGCAGTCGATGCCGGTGCTGCGGCAGGTGCGGGAGCGCTTTGCGCGGGAGCAGCCGCTCAAGGGCTTGCGGCTGGGCGCCTGCCTGCACGTGACGACCGAGACGGCCGTGCTGATGCTCACGCTCAAGGCCGGCGGCGCCCAGGTGGCGCTGTGCGCGTCCAACCCGCTCTCCACGCAGGACGACACGGCGGCGGCGCTGGTGCGCGAGTACGAGATCCCCGTGTACGCGCACAAGGGCGAGGACAACCAGACGTACTACCGCCACCTGCACGCGGTGCTCGGCACGCGGCCTCAGATCACGATGGACGACGGCGCCGACCTGATCTCACAGCTGCACGGCGAGGGGCACGGGCGCGACCTCGTGGGCGAGGTGATCGGCGGTACCGAGGAGACGACGACCGGCGTCATTCGCCTGCGCGCCATGGAGAAGGAAGGTGTGCTGGCCTTCCCGGTCATCGCCGTCAACGACGCCGACACCAAGCACCTCTTCGACAACCGCTACGGCACCGGCCAGTCCACGCTCGACGGCATCATCCGCGCGACCAACGTCCTGCTGGCCGGCAAGACGGTGGTGGTGGCCGGATACGGCATGTGCGGGCGCGGCGTGGCCACGCGCGCCAAGGGCATGGGCGCCCACGTCATCGTCACCGAGATTGAGCCCATGCGCGCGCTGGAAGCGGTGATGGATGGCTTCCAGGTGATGCCGATGGCGCAGGCGGCCGAGGAGGGCGACGTGTTCGTGACGGTCACCGGCAATACCTCGGTGATCCGCGACGAGCACTTCGGCCGGATGAAGGACGGCGCCATGGTCTCGAACTCCGGCCACTTCAACGTCGAGATCGACCTCGACGGCCTCGCCAAGCAGGCGCAGGGCCGGCGCGTGGTGCGCCCCTTCGTGGAGGAGTTCAAGCTCCGCTCGGGCCGCCGCATCTACGTATTGGGCGAGGGGCGTCTGATCAACCTGGCCGCCGCCGAGGGACATCCCGCCGCGGTCATGGACATGAGCTTCGCCAACCAGGCGCTGTCGGCGGAGTTCATGGTCAAGAAGGGACGCATGCTGGAGCGGAAGGTCTACGTGGTGCCTCGGGACATCGACCTCGAGATCGCGCGGCTCAAGCTGCTGTCGATGGGGGTCGCCATCGACGAGCTCACCGCCGAGCAAACCTCGTATCTCTCCTCCTGGCGCCACGGAACCTAGGCGCGGGAACGTCCGGGCGCTTCGGGTGAGACGGCCGCAGCCGATCGTTCTGCTGGTCGTCATCTTCCTGGCGCTGGGCCTGGTCGCGCAGGTCGTGCCGTTCTATACCGACCTGCTGTGGTTCGGCGAGGTCGGCTATGCCGCCGTCTTCTGGACCACGCTGTCGCTGCAGGGCGGGCTCTTCACCGTCGTCACCGTCGCCGTGCTGGTCTTCCTGTGGGGCAACCTCACGTTCGCCGCCCGGACCGCCGCGCCCGACGTGCTGTGGGAGCTGGAGGATCAGCTCGGGCTGCCGGGGCGCGTGGTGATCGAGCCGCTCATCCGCCGGTTCCTGCCCATCGTGCTCACGGTCATCGCGGTGGTGTCGGGCTTGCGGGCCAGCGCCCACTGGGAAGCCGTGCTCGGCTACAGGAACGCGATGCCGTTCAACACGGTCGATCCGGTCTTCGGCCGCGACCTGGCCTTCTTCGTCTTCACCCTGCCGCTCTGGCGCCTGGCCCATGGGTGGACGCTCGCGCTGGTGGCCGCCACGATGCTGCTCACGCTGGTGCTCTACGTGCTGCAGCGCAGCCTCGTGCTGACCACGCGCGGCCCGCGGCTGGCCGCCGGGGCCCGCACGCACCTGCTGCTGCTCGGCGCGCTGCTGCTGGCGCTCAAGGCCGTCGGCTTCTGGCTGGATCGCTTCGAGATCGTGTTCTCGCCGCGCGGGTTCATCTTCGGTGCCTCCTACACGGACGTCAACGCCACGCTGCCCGTGCTCGGTGTGCTGACTGTACTGGCCGGTGTGGCGGCGGTGGCCTGCGTGGCGCAGGTGGCGCGGCCCGGCATCCGGCTGGTCATCGGCGGGGTGGGGCTGCTGATCGTCGTGTGGGTGCTCGGCCTCGGTGTCTATCCGGCCGGCCTGCAGCGCTTCCGGGTCTCGCCCAACGAGCTGGCCGCCGAGCGGCCGTTCATCGAGCACAACATCCGCATGACGCGTCAGGCGTACGGCCTCGACCGCATCCAGGAAAAGGAGTTCCCGGCCGACGAGAACCTCGACGCGCGTGCGCTCTCGCGCAACGAGGTCACGATCAAGAACATCCGGCTGTGGGACTACCGGCCGCTGCTGCGCACCTTCGGCCAGCTCCAGGAGATCCGGACCTATTACAAGTTCGTCGACGTGGACAACGACCGCTACCGCATCAACGGCGAGTACCGCCAGCTCATGCTCTCGCCGCGAGAGCTCTCGTATCAGCACCTGCAGGGCGGGCGCAACTGGATCAACGAGCACCTGACCTACACGCACGGCTACGGCGTGGTGGTGGGCCCGGTGACGCGCATCACCGCCGAGGGGCTGCCCGAGTTCTTCGTCAAGGACATCCCCCCGCACTCCAGCGAGGGCTTCCCGGCGGTGACGCGGCCGGAGATCTACTACGGCGAGATCGCCAACGACTACGTGCTGGTGCGCACGCGCTCGCAGGAGCTCGACTATCCGCGCGGCGACCAGAACGTCTACACGCGCTACCAGGGCCGCGGCGGGATCCCGATCACGTCGTGGATGCGGCGCCTGGCCTTCGCCGCGCGCTTCGGCGAGCCGAAGATCATCCTGTCCGACGATCTGACCGCGGAGTCACGCATTCTCATGTATCGCACCGTGATGCCGCGCATCCAGCGCATCGCGCCGTTCTTCTCGTACGACCGCGACCCCTACCTGGTCATCACCGACGACGGGCGCCTGGTGTGGATGCTGGACGGGTACACGACGACCGACCGCTATCCGTACTCCGAGCCCGTGCGCGGCATGGGCAACTACATCCGCAACTCCGTGAAGGTGACGGTGGACGCCTATCACGGCACCGTGACGTTCTACGTGGCCGATCCCACCGACCCGCTCGTGCGCGCCTACGCGCGCGGCTTTCCGGGCCTGCTGCAGCCGCTCGACAAGATGCCGGAAGACCTGCAGCGCCATCTGCGCTATCCCGAGGACTTCTTCGCCATCCAGGCGCGCAAGTACGCCACGTACCACATGCTCGACCCGCAGGTGTTCTACAACCGCGAGGATCTGTGGGCGGTGCCGCGCCGGACCGTGGAGGGGCGCGAGCGCGAGATGGAGCCGTACTACACGATCATGCGGCTGCCCAACGAGACGAAGGAGGAGTTCATCCTCCTGACGGTCTTCAACCCGAGCCGCCGCGACAACATGATCGGCTGGCTGGCGGCGCGCTCCGATCCGCCGAACTACGGCCGCCTCATCGCCTACAACTTCCCCAAGCAGAAGCTGGTGTACGGCCCGCGTCAGATCGACGCCCGCATCGATCAGGATCCGGTCATCTCTCAGCAGCTCTCGCTGTGGAACCAGCGCGGCTCCACGGTGATCCGCGGCTCGCTGCTGGCCATTCCGCTCGACCAGTCGCTGATCTACGTCCAGCCGCTCTACCTGGCTGCGGCCGAGCAGGGCGCGCTCCCGGAGCTTCGCCGCGTGATCGTCGCCCACGGCAATCAGATCGCCATGGAGGCGACGCTCGAGTCTTCGCTGCTACGGATCTTCGGCGGGCGCATCGCCGCGGTGCCGCCCGCGCCGTCCACGGCCGGCGGCGCGCCGGGGGCGGCCGCGGGGGCGCCGCCCACC
>JBKPRI010000043.1:0-8055 GCA_046734515.1 Candidatus Methylomirabilota bacterium
GGCCGGCACTTCGAGCGGCACGTCGGGCAGCGACGCGGGCACCAGCTCCGGCGCCTCGGCTCCGACCAGCAGCTCGAGCACTGACCGGACCGGCCCGTCGACTCCATCGGCTAGCCCGTCCACGGGCGTGTCGGGCTCGACCGGGTCCGGCGACACGATGGTGCAGTACACGACGCGGGTCGAGTGCGAGAAGGCTGGCGGTAAGTGGAGCGCGGTCGCCAGCAAGTGCTCGGCGAAGGACGTGAAGGGCACGAAGTAGCAGAACGTGCGTGTCAGCGATCTGGCGGGGGCAACCTCGCCAGATCGCTCACGAGCCGCGCCAGCTCATCCAGCCGGATCGGCTTCGTCATGTACGCGTTGAATCCCGCCTCCAGCGCGGCGGCCGCCGCGAAGTCTTCGTAGTAGGCCGTGATCGCAATGGCCGGAATGCGGCTGCCGCGCTGCGGGGGCAGCGTTCGCATTCGTCGCATGAAGCTCAGTCCGTCCAGCCCCGGCATCGAGAGATCACAGATGAACACGGTGGGCACGAACTCGCCGAGGTCGGCCAGGGCCTGCTCGGCGGATTGGTGGACGGTGATCATCGCCCCGCAGTGGATGAGCACCTCGCTCACCATGGTGCGGGTGTCGGCGTTGTCCTCGATGAGAAAGACGTGGATCCCGGCGAGGTCCGGCCAGGCGCCGGTCGCCCGCGAGGGACGCGGGTCATTCTCCGCGCGGACGACTCGGTTCCGATCCGGACGATTGTCCACGGGCGGACCTCCGCATACAAACGCGGGACCATCGCGAGCCTACGTAGATCTACGTAGTTAAACCCGCTCGCCCAGGGGGTTTGCCGGCTGGATACCCGCTTTAGGTAACCTTTTGCCCCTCGGCGGCGGGCAGCAGCGGGCAGCCGGGCGGGGCCATGGCCTTCTTGCGCTCGATGATGGAGGCGGCGTACCGCTCGAGATAGTGCGTGATCGTCTCCACGCGGATCTTCACGGAGCCGGCCGGCTTCGTGGAGTCGAGATCCTGGAACGAGAAGAACAGCGTGCCCGAGCGCTCGACGATCTGCTGAACCGGCGTGTAGGTCGGCTGGTCCATGCCGCACTCGTAGGAGGACAGCCGGATCACGCAGGCGACCCACGGAATCCGCGCGGCCACCTTGGCGCCCCACAGGATCTCGTTCGTGTTGCTGGAGTAGGACGACTGCCAGACGTCGTTGATGTCGAAGGCCGACTTCACGTATCCGGCCTTGATGTCGTCGCCGAACGCCCAGTCCATCAGGTCGGCGTCGATGGGGAAGTACTGCATCCAGAGGATCGGATAGCCGTAGGCCTGGATGTCGACCTCGATCTCGTGACCGATCCCCGGATCCATGTGGTACGGGCGGGCCACGACCATCAGGCAGGGCTTGTCCTCGCGGGCGCACCACTCGAGCACCTCGCGCCCCTTCTTGCGCAGCCGCTCGTTGAAGCCCTGAAGCGCCTTGTAGCCGGCGTCGACCGCGCGCGCCATCTCCTCGCGGGTGAGGCCGGGCAGCGCGTCCTTCATGCCCTCGTAGAGCTGCTTGGGCACCAGCAGGGGCTCGTCGAGCGACACGAACGGCGTCACGTAGGTGATGCCGGCCTCGGCGAAGGCGTCCGACTCCTTGAGGAAGCCCGCCTTGATGTTCTCGGGCGCGGCCATCACGCGCGGACACGTCAGCGTCTTGGCCACGTGGCCGCTGAGGAAGGACGGCAGCGTGTAGATCATCGGCGAGAGCAGGATGTCCAGCTTCTGGCGCTGGCCGAAGACCAGCTCGCCGTAATGGCCGGACATGCACTTGACCGGATAGCAGCAGTCGACGGTGCCGCGGCCCTTGCCGAACTGCCGGCCCTGCTCCTCGGACGTGTCCGAGGAGAAGACGATGTTGCGCGGGTCGAAGCCGAGCTCCTGGAGCAGTCCCATCCAGAACTGATGGGTGTTCCAGAGGTTCAGGACGCGCGGGATCCCGACCCGGAGCTTACTCCGCGACGGCGCCGGCGCCGACCCGGCGGAACGCGTCCTTCCGAACCATTTCGGCAACGTTAGGGTACTCACGCTTGACCTCCTCGAGCTTCGCCTTGACCACGCGCATCTCGTTGACGTCCTCGACGAGGCCCTTGGGACACGAGTTGCCGCTGATCACGCGCTCATAGCCTTCCGCGAGCGGCAGCTTGCTCCACGAGCGGCCCTTGCCGCCGGGCAGCTGCACGTCGATGAACGTCCGCGTGCAGTTGATCGGACACCACTTGCACACGGTCTCGGCGCTGGTGGTGCTGGAATACGTGAGCCCGGCGATCGTGGCGAAGCCCAGGAAGGTCGAGACCTTGCCGTGGCTCTTGCGCCAGTCGGCCGCGCACAGCGCGGCCCCGATCGCCCCGGCCTCGCCGGAGTACGGATGCAGCACCACCTCGGCCTCCGGCACCTTGCCCCGGATGAAGTCGACCTGGGCCTTCACCACCGCCATGTTGCGGTGGGTGCCGCCCTGCAGCACGAACTTGCGGCCGGCCGCGCGAAGGTTCTGGAGCTGCCCGGCGTAGACCCACACGTTGATGGGCAGCACCGCGGCCAGCGCGGCCATGATCTCCTCGGCCGACCAGCCCTTGCGCTGCTGGTTCACGATGTCCGACTGGAGGAACACGCCGCAGCCCATGGCCAGCGTCGGCATGGCCTTGGCCTCGAAGGCGCGCTCGGCATAGTGCTCCAGCGGGACGTTGTAGCGCTCGGCCACGCCCTGCAGGAAGGCGCCGTTGCCCGACGAGCACTGCGAGTTCAACCGGAAGTCGGCCACGGTCCCCTGACGCAGGATCATGATCTTGACGTCGGTGCCGCCCACGTCGCAGATGACGTCCGCGTCGGGATAGAAGTGCAGCGCGGCGGTGGCGTGGGCGACGGTCTCCACCACCCCGACGTCGGCGCCGAGCACGTCCTTGAGCAGATCCTTGCCGTAGCCGGTCAGCGCCAGACCGCCGATGTCCCGGAAGCCCGCCTCGTCGATCTGACGGAACAGCGACTGTGCGTCCTCGATCGGATTGCCCTTGGAGATCGCGTAGCAGGAGAAGAGCAGCTCGCGCTCCTCGGAGAGCACCACGGCCTTGGCGGTCGTGGAGCCGAAGTCACAGCCGATCAGCACCGTGCCCACGTGCGCCTCGCGGGCCGCCTCGCAGGAGGGCGCCGCCTTGACGTACTCGCTGACGAACGTCGCGAGATCACCCTGGCCGCTGACGAGCCCGCGCGCGCCGTTCTTGGCCTTCTCCTCGTGCTGGCCCTCCCGCACCCACCACTCGACCTTCTCGCGTCCCTGGTACACGCCGACCTCGGGCTTCTCGTTGCCGCCGATCTCGATGCAGCCGAGGCAGGCGTAGTAGAGCGCTTCCTTCGGCACCACGATGCAGTCCTCGACGGAACGGCCGGCCGGCAGCTCGATCTTCCGCTGCGTCCAGAGCTTGCCGAGGTGGTAGCGCCAGGCCTCCTGCAGGCCCTTGAAGAAGAGGTTGGGGCCGCCGAGGAGCAGCACCTCCGGCACCGGCGTGTTGCCCTTGGTGAGCGTCGCGAGGTTCTGGTACACGACCGCCTCGAAGAGGCTGGCGATGATCTCCTCGACCGGCACGCCGGTCTTCACCAGCGTGTTGGCGTCGGTCTCCGCGAAGATCCCGCACTTGGACGACACCTTGTGCAGGCTCATGTTCGCGTAGGGCATGTCGGCCAGCCGCTCGCTGGCCACCTGCAGCTTGCGCGCGGTCTTCTCGATGAAGGTCCCGGTGCCGCCGCTGCAGGCCGACTGCATGTAGACCTGCTTGGTTTTGCCGGTGCCCGTCGCGGTGAAGAAGATCGTCTTCATGTCCTCGCCGCCGATCTCGGACACGAAGCGCACGTCGGGATGCTGGCGCTCGACGCAGGCGGCCACGGCGACCACTTCCTGGATCTGCTTGGCGCCGACCAGCGGGGCGAGAAAGCCCGCGCCGGAGCCGGTGAAGAAGATGCGGTCCTGCCCGGCGGTCAGGCCGGCCTCGGCCTCCATGCGGCCGAGAAACTCCACGACCTTCTCCGCCTGGCGGGTGTTGTGGCGCTGGTAGTCCTGCCAGGTGACCTTGCCGTCCTCCATCACCACCGACTTGACGGTGGTCGAGCCGACGTCGACGCCGACGATTCTCATGCGGTCACGCGGCGGCCCATCTTCTCGGCGACGTGCAGCACGGTCCTGGCGGCGGTGCCGGCGGCACGGCCGTCGTGCGGGATCTTGTACGTGGCCTTCTTCATCTCCGGGTGCGCGTGCAGGTAGGTGCGCACCTCGTCCACGGTGAGGCCGGTGCGGGCCAGCACGTCGTCGAACTCGCGCTGCGCGCGCTTCTTGGCCTCGGTCAGGATCATCTGACAGCGCGAGAGCGCGTGCACCTCGGCGTCGCCCTTGATCTCGAGCGGCGCGTAGAGGATCTCCGGGAACTTGCCGAGCACGCCCGACATGGCGCCGATCGACATGGTGTTCGGCATGCACGAATACGGCGAGAGCTCGCAGATCATGTGCGCCTTCTTCTTCTGGAAGGCCCAGATCGACTTGCCCACCAGCATGTCGCCCTCGCCGCCGTCGAGATTCTTGTGGAAGTACGGGGCGGCCAGGCGGCGCAGCTCGAACTGGCTCGGGCTCTCGTGCGGCACGTTGCCCATGGCGCGGCGCAGGCGGTTGACGGTGAGCCGGTAGATGCCCTGCGCGAGCCGGCCGAGCCCCAGCTTCAGGCGAGCGCCCTTCTCGATGCCGCTGTAGTCCTCGAAGCGCTGCAGACCCAGGCGCAGCAGGTACTCCATCCAGATGGTGATGGCGGCCGGGTATACCTCGCCGCCTTCGGCTTCCAGCCACTTGTGGATGTTGTAGTTCGGCTCGCCCTCGACGGTCTGCAGATAGAACTCACCGGTGATCTTCACCTTCGGCTTCACGCGCAGGCGGTCCACCTCGATCTCGGAGAACTTCCGGTAGACCTCGCGCATCGCGCGCGCGAAGTACGGCGTGGTGAGGTGCCAGAGCACCGACTTCTTGGGCGTCATCTTCGGGCGATTGCGGAACTGCTCGTAGAGATACTCGACGCTTTCCTTGACGACCGCCTCGGTCTGCCCGGGCAGCACCTCATAGGGGCGCGTCTGGTACTCGAGGTCCTGGATGAGGTCGGTGCAGAAGATGCCCCACAGACAGCCGAGGGTCATCGGCAGGCTGAGGTCGAGGCCGTCGCCCATCTTCTGGTCCAGGTTGTCCTGGGCCATGAGGAACATCCGGAACATCTCGAGGCCGCTGTTGCGCAGCGCCAGCTCGTACGACTGGTGATACTGCCCGAAGCGGCAGGCGCCGCACGAGCCCGCGGTCAGGTAGACGAACTTCTTGCTGACGTCCTCGACGCTCGTCTGCTTGGCTTCCTTCTTGAGGAAGTTGACGAGGTTGCCGGTGGTGAAGCTCGTCGGGCAGCACTGCCCGATGTCGGCCACCTCGCGGCCGGTGAGCAGGTCCTCCTTGGTGGCCACGGGCAGGATGCGGGCCTTGTAGCCGCTGCCCTCGAGCACGCCCTGGATGACCCGCTCGATGCGCCAGTGCAGGCCGCCGAACAGGATCGTCGTCGAATCGCGCTCGGCCCGTGTGAACGGCTTCGGGGTGTAAGCGCGGTAGTGATCAGTGACGGTGGCCATGCGTTCCTCCGTTGAGCGCTGTGGGGCCGACGTGGCGATCCATCCACGCCTCCAGGAGATGGGCGTTGGCGAATCCAGGAAGCTTGCGAAGCGTATCGTCCACCTTGCGAGCCTGCGTGCGTCCCTCGGGGCCCGAGAACAGATATCCCGCCATGAATTTCAGGTCGTCGTCGCTGCCGACCCCGCTGCCGACGGGCGCCCAGAACCGGTCCACCAGCAGCCGGGCGACCCGCGCGACCGCGGGCTTCTGCAGCCGGATCTCCGCCTGCCGGTAGTAGAAGAAGAAGTGGCGCGACTCGTCGCGCATGATCGTCTCCAGCAGCTCGTCGAGCACCGGATGCCGCGCCACCGTCTTGAGTCGCAGATAGCCGGTCAGCGTCGTCAGCTCGTTGATGGCCCCCCACGTCATGTGCACGGCGCAGAAGTCCGGCCATGCCTTGGACACCATCGACGTGGCCCACGACTCCAGGCGCTTGGTGATCGGCTCCTGGCCGCGCGGCTGCGCGCGCGGCGGCACCGGGTGGCCGGCGCACTCGAGAAATCGGCTGAGCGCGATGCCGTGGAAGGTCTCCTCGTGGAGCCAGCACGCCAGGAACGTCGACACCTCCGGATCGTCCACCGCCCGCGTCGCCAGCAGCGAGCGGAGGTAGATGATGGTGTGGCTCTCGATGTCCTGCATGTACGTCAGCGTGCGCACTGCCTCCGGCGGCACCTCGTACTTGGGGACATCGGCCCACGGGATGGCGTCCAGGTCGAGGGCGCCGGAGCGCGCTACCCAGGCGTCTAGATCAAACGGGGCCATTGCAATGGGCCAAAGATACTATTGCCCGGGGGTTCAAACGAGTGGAAAAGCGTCGCCTGCCTGCCGTCATCACTGGAGGCTACGGCGCGCGAGGCCGCGCGGATGCTGCTACAGGAGTCTCTCTAGGGGCTTGTAAAGTTAGCGCGAATACGTGCCGCCGCCGCGGGCACGCCGGCGGCGGCTGGCCCCCGGGATGACGACACCCGCCACGACGAAGAGCACGATCACCAGCCCGGCCAGCATCAGGGCGGTGGTGATGGGCAGCCCGAGGACACGCTGAGGCTGCTTCCTGACGAGGTCCCCGGCGGCTGCCGAGGGGGCGTCGCCGTCGGGGGTGCCGGGACGAACCTCCCCCGGGTTCGGCTGGGCGCCATGCTGCACCGGCTCGCGATCACTCTTCGCGGGCGGCGGGGCCACCTGCGCGGCGACAGGACCCACGAGGAGCGGCAGGGCGATCAGCGCGAGCAACCAGGATTTCATGCCCTGTCGTTGAGCAAGGCCAGTGCCAGTGACCGGTCGCGGCCGCCGCGCTTGCTAGCATAGCCGGCGTGCGCTCCCGCCTCGACCTCACCGCCGTCGCGCTGATGGTGCTGCTCTGTGCGATCTGGGGCGTCACCCAGGTGACCATCAAGCTCGCCAACGCCGGCTTCTCCCCGCTCTTCCAGGCCGGGCTGCGCTCGGCCGGCTCGGCGCTCCTGCTGTGGGCGTGGTCGGCGACCCGTGGCGTGCCGCTCTTTCGCCGCGACGGCTCGCTCGGCCACGGCGCGCTGATCACCGTGCTGTTCGCCGCCGAGTTCATCCTCATCTACCAGGGGCTCGTGCTGACGAGCGCCGCGCGCGCCGTGCTCTTCGTCTACACCGCGCCCTTCGTCGTCGCAGTCGGCGCGCATTTTCTCGTGCCGGGCGAGCGGCTGCACCGCGCCAAGGTGGCGGGGCTCGTCTGTGCCTTCCTGGGAATTGCGGTCGCCTTCACCGATGCGCTGCGGCTGCCGACGCGGGCCGAGCTGCTCGGCGATGCGCTCGTGCTCGGCGGCGCCGTGTGCTGGGGGGCGACGACGGTCGCCATCAAGGCCAACCGCCGCGTCCATCTCACGCCGAACAAGACGCTCTTCTATCAGCTCGCCGGCTCCGCGCTGATCCTGCTGCCGCTGTCGGCGGCGCTCGGCGAGCCCGGGGTCGTGGCGCCCTCGGCGGTGGCGATCGCGGCCGTCGCCTACCAGATCGTGATCGTCGCCTTCGCGAGCTACCTGGCGTGGTTCTGGCTGCTGGCGCGCTACCCGGCCGCCGAGCTGTCGGCGTTCTCGTTCCTCACCCCGCTGTTCGGGATGGCCGCCGGTGGCCTCGTGCTCGGCGAGCGCATCGGGCCGGCCCTCATGATCGCCATGGCGCTCGTCGCCATAGGCATCTCCCTCGTGAACCGCGAATAGAGGCGCGCCCCGGGGTTCGCCGGGCAGCATTCCAGAGCAGCGCCACGGCTCCGCCGGGGCGCTAGCGAACGTGTGGGGGCATGGGGGCCATTTCAGGGCCCCCATGTTCACCGCGGCTTGAGCTCGATGAGGTGGCCGTCGGGGTCGCGCAGG
>JBKPRI010000044.1:0-17038 GCA_046734515.1 Candidatus Methylomirabilota bacterium
ACTTGGCCAAGGTAATGCCTCCTTATTGAAGGGGAACCCTCGCAGGGTTCCCCCGTCCCTTCCTGGTCACTCCGCCGATAGCCAGACCGTGTCGAGCTGCTGGTTCAGGAAATGGGCGGGGGTGATGGTCCAGCCCCGCACCTTGCTGCTGTGGGCGACGATGCGGTGGTTCTGCAGTGTGTAGATGTAGTGGACTTCCTCGTCGAGGAGGCGCTTCTCGAAGGCGCGCAGGTGGCGCTTGCGCTCCTCGGGATCGGTGGTGCGCGCCTGCCTGACGTACAGGTCGTCGAGCACGGGGTCCTTGTAGCCGCCCCAGTTGCGGTCGGAGACGCCGGCCGACTGGAACTTCTCGATGTCGATGTCGGGCTCGATGACGAAGCTGCACTGGAAGTCCATGGCGACGTCGAAGTCAGCCCGCTTGAGCATCGGGTGATAGGCGGACGCCTCGATGGTCTCCTGCTTGACGCTCAGCCCGATCTGCCGCCACTGGTCGATGAGCCAGATGCCGATCGACTCGTACGGATGCGGGATGCCCCGGTTCTTGAACGTGAAGGCGAAGCCCTCGGGGACGCCCGCCTCCTTCAGCAGCCGCTTCGCCTCGGCCCGCGCCGCGTTGATGTCACGCCCGTAGCCGGCCAGCTTCTCGAGCTCGGCGGGCGGGGTGGCCCACGGTGTGCCGGGCACCTGGATGCCGGCGACCTCCTTGACGATGGTGATGCGCGAGAGATTCCTGGCGGCCTCCCAGCGGTCCATGGCGAGCGTGAGCGCGCGGCGCACGCGCCGATCGTCGAACGGCTTGCGGCCGTGGTTCATGGCCACCATCAGGATGCAGTCCCACGGGCTCTCCTGGATGGTGATCTTGTTGCCCAGCGCCTGCACCAGCGTGTCGCGCTCGGGCGGACTGATGCCGCGGAACTGCACGTGCGCGCGCTCGCCGCGGAGCGCGGCGATCTGGGCCGAGCTCGAGCTGATGAAGATGGCGCGGTAGCCGTCGAGGTACGGCTTGCCCTTGTCCCAGTAGTCGGGATTCTTCTTGCCGACCCAGTGCGAGCCCTTGACGTGCTCGACGAACTTGAAGGGGCCGGTGCCCATCACGTTCTTCTCGTACCAGTGCTGATCACGGGCCAGGATGTCGGCCTTCATGATCCAGGAATACGGCGAGGCCAGCGTCATGAGGAAGGACGCCTCCGGCCACTTGAGCTGGAAGCGGATGGTGGACGGGTCGGGCGCCTCGACCGCTTCCACCGAGTGGTAGTTGCCCTTGCGGTACGACGTGATCCCGGGCGGGGGATTGACGATGCGGTCGTAGCTGGCCTTGACGTCCTTCGACGTCATCACGCTGCCGTCGTGGAACTTCACGCCCTGGCGCAGCTTGAGCGTGTAGGTGCGGCCATCCCGGGTGATCGTCCACGACTCGGCCAGGTCGGCGACGACCTTGGAGCCGCTACGGTCGAACGGATCGATGCGCAGCAGCGTGTTGTAGTGCGGGGCGAGCGGGTGCACGACGCCGAAGGTGCCCTCGGCGTGGCCGTCGTACGTCGGCGGCTCGGAGGGCACCACGAAGACCAGCTCGCCGCCCGCGCGCGGCCTGTCCTGGGCGAAGGCCGCGGGCGCGGCCAGGGCCAGGGCCAGCACGGCGAGGAGCAGCGTTGCGCGCACGCCATGTCGCATGGGCGAGGCCTCCTGTCCGTCAGGCGAACATCGAGAAGTCTTCGGCCTTCTCCGTGATGAACTCCAGCAAGGCGGGCACGCCCTCGCGGGTCTTGGCGACCGCGCGGCGGATGGCCGGCACGATGTCGTCGGGCTGGCTGACGCGCTCGCCGTAGCCGCCGAGGGCCTTGGCGAACTCCGCGTAGTTGCCGCTGATGTCGGTCGAGCGGTACTTCGCGGTGGCCGTCTGCATGATCTTCAGCTCGATGGCCATCGAGAAGTTGTTGCTGAGGATCGACAGGATCGGGATGCGCTCGCGCACCGCCGTCTCGAAGTCCATGCCGGTGAAGCCGATGGCGGCGTCACCCCAGAAGTTGACGCAGAGCTTGTCGGGATGCGCCAGCTTGGCGCCCATGGCCAGGCCGAGGCCGTAGCCGAGCTGCGTGGTCTTGCCCCAGCCGATGTAGGTCAGCGGCTCGGTCGGCTCCCAGAACGGCGAGATCTGGTCGCGCGGGCTGCCGGCGTCGTGCGTGATGATCGTGTTGGCCACGTCCACCGTGTGCATGAGGTCCCAGATCACGCGGTAGGGCGACAGCGGCGCGGTCTTCTGCGTCAGGCGCGGCATCCACTGGGCCAGCCACTCCTGCTTCAGCTTGGAGATCTCGGACGTCACCGCGCCCAGCCGCCCGCGCGGCTTGCCCTTGAGCCGGTCCTTCACCTCGACCAGCAGCGCGTCCAGCGTGAGCGCGGCGTCGCCCAGCAGCGCCAGCTCGGCCGTCACGTCCTTGTTGAGGTCCTCGGCGTCGAGCGTGGCGTGGATGAGGCGCTTGCCCTTGGGCATGGCGACGCCGTAGTTGGTCGTCGTGAACGAGCAGCCGATGCCGAAGATCACGTCGGCGTTGTTCAGGAAGTGGTGGAGCTGCTTGCTGATGGAGCGGCCACCCGAGCCCAGCGAGAGCGGGTGCGTCTCGGGGAATGCGCTCTTGCCCTGCAGCGACGTGGTGACCGGCGCTTCCAGCAGCTCGGCCAGCGCGCGCAGCTGCGGCCACGCCTGGGCGTAGTGCACGCCCTGACCGGCATAGATCACCGGCCGCTGCGCGGCCACCAGCGCCTCGGCCACCTTGCTCACCGCCTGCGGGTCGGGCGCCACACGCAGCCGGGGCGCCGGCGTGTAGACGAAGTCATCGGGAATCTCCGCGCGCATCACGTCGACGGGGATCTCCACCATCACCGGGCGCGGGCGGCCGTTCTTCACCTGCGTGAAGGCGCGGCGCATGGCGTCCGGCACGGAGTCCGGCAGGATGACCTGCTCGGACCACTTGGTCACGTGCTGGAAGTTCAGCAGCGCGGAGAAGTTCGGCGTGATGTTGAGGATCTTGCGCGGATAGCCGCCCGGCAGCACCACGATCGGCACCGAGTCGCCGAAGGCCTGGGCCACACCGCCGAAGGCGTTCTCGGTCCCCGGCCCGTGCTGCATGGCGAACACGCCGATACGCTGGCCCGAGGAGACGCGGCTGACGGCATCGGCCATGTGCAGGCCCACGCGCTCCTGGCGCACGATGATGGTGCGGATGTCCTCCTCGGCGGCGGCCTCGATGATCTGGTTGACCGGGTAACCGATGAGGAACTCGACGCCCTCTTTTTTCAGGATCTTCGCAACGGCGTTGGCGGCTTTCACGGATGGTCCTCCCTTGGGAAAAGCACCGGGCAGGGTACCACGGCCGGGGCGCCTTGCGTGGTACCCTGCGCGCGGGAGGCGAGCGATGGCCAAGAACGGTTTCCGCGTCATGGACAGCGACATCCACGTGATCGAGCCGCGCGACGTCTGGGTGCGCTACATGGAGCCCGCCTTCCGCGACCAGGCCCCGCGCTTCTCGCCGATCGACGGCTCCAACTTCGAGGGCTGGCAGTTCGCCGGCAAGGTCTTCCCGGCGTTCATCGACCGGCCCGAGCGGCGCAAGCTGGCGAAGGTGCGCAAGGACAAGGCGCGCGTGCGGCACCTCGCGACGGGGCGCTACAAGGATCCCGCCGAGGACCTCCGCGGCGACGATCCGCAGGCAATGCTGCAGGCCATGGACCGCGAGGGGATCGACGTGGCCATCGTCTTCCGTACGATGGGCTCCCATCTGATCGCCGTCGACGGCCTCGATCCCAAGCTCTCGGCGGCCACGTGCCGGGCGTTCAACCACTGGCTCAGCGACTTCTGCGACAAGGACCGCTCACGCCTCAAGGCCGCCGCGCTGATCCCCCTGCAAGATCCGGCGCTGGCCGCCGAGGAGGCGCGCCGCGCGGTGCGCGACCTCGGCGCCGTCGCGCTCGTGCTGTCCAACCACATGGTCAACGAGCGGCCGTGGTACGACGCCGCCTACGACGTGCTGTGGGCGGAGGCCGAGAAGCTCAACGTGCCGATCACGTTCCACGGCATCCAGATGGCGTACCAGGAGCACCTCGGCCGGCGCTTCATGGACAACTTCGCGATGGCCCACGCCGCCGGCCATCCGGTCGAGATGATGCTGGCCGCGGGCAGCCTGCTGACGGGCGGGGTGTTCGCGCGGTTCCCCGGGCTGCGCGCGGCGTTCCTGGAGGCCTCGTGCTCGTGGGTGCCATGGTGGCTCTGGATTCTCGACGAGCGGGTGGAGAAGTTCGGCGACGAGGACCGGTTCGCGCTGACGATGCCGCCCAGCGAGTACTTCCGGCGGCACTGCTGTGTGGCCGTCGAGCCCGACGAGGCGCTGCTGCCCGCCACGCTGGCCAGCCTGGGCGACGACAACATCGTCATCTCCAGCGACTGGCCGCACGACGACTCGGCCTATCCGCACGCGGTGGACGAGTTCCTGGCGCTGCCGCAGGTGAGCGAGGCGAGCAAGCGCAAGATCCTCTGGGACAACTGCGCGCGGCTGTACGCGCTGGCCTGAGACCGCGGGGAGGGCTCAGCCCCGCAGCACGCGCACCTGCTCGTCGTGGTCGGACGGAAACGCGCCGTGCGGCGCCCCGCGCTGGCAGGCCGCCTGCGCATAGTTCCTCAGCGCGCGCCGCTGCGTGGTGAAGCCCGAGGGCGGGTAGTAGGGGCCCTTGCGGCGTTGCGGGAGCGAGACGAGCGGCGCGCCGTCCACCAGCCGTCCGACCACGCCGGTGAAGGCCTCGGAGGCCTCACGTCGCAGCCGGCGCAGATAATCTTCCAGTGTCGCGTCGCCCGCGATCGGCATCGGCCGGCGGAGCACCACATCGCCGCCGTCGACGCGCTCGTTCACCTCGTGGATCGAGTAGCCCACGCTGTCGGGCTGATCGAGCGCCAGCGCCCAGACGGCACAGTCGGAGCCGCGGAAGTCGGGCAGCAGGCCGAGGTGCCGGTTGAGCGTGCCGCGCCGGGCGAGGCCGTAAAAGGTCGGGCGCAGGAACGGGGCGCCGGCCAGCAGGATGTAGTCGGGCGCCTGGGCGCGCACGAACTCGAGCACGTGGCCCGCGTGGGGATCGCTGCAGTCCAGGTGCGGGTGGCGCGCGCGGATGCCGGCCACCAGGCGGGCGTCGACCTCGGGGAACGCGCGCGGCGCGCGGGCGAACTCCTTGCGGCGGACGAATAGCTCCACCCGATCGGCGGCGCGGGCCAGCATGAAGTCGACCACGTACGGCAGGCCGCGATTGCGCCGCAGGCGCGAGAGCGCCCGCATCTGGTTCCCGAGCGGCCGGCCGGTGATGTTCACGAGGGCGAACGGGGCGCCGGCCGATTCGAGGAAGGCGCCCATGAAGTAGGCCTCGGGCTGGTCCGACGTCGTCAGGATCACGAACCTCAGCACGCCCGCCCGAAAGAGCATGATGCGGGCCACGTCGGGGCGGCCGGTTCTGTCGCGACTTGCGCGACGGCGGCCGCGCCACGCTGCACCCAACTACCCAGAGTGGGCAGCCGCCATCCCGGGCAATCCCGGGAAGATTTTTCCGCGCGCTACTTGCCGGGCGCCTCGCCCTGGGACAGGCGCAGCATGAACTTTCCGAGGTCGCGCGCCATGTCGTCGAACGACTCCTTCCAGTGATCGCGCTTGCTGCCGCCGAAAAAGCCCATCGTGGCCTGGCGGCGGTCGGAGATGGTCATGACCGGCTGCGAGGACCGGACGTCCACGAACCGCATGTCGGCCTGCGCCCGCGCGGCGCCGGCGCCGTAGAGGCCGGCGAACGCCCGCGCGGCCTGCGAGCCGCCGCCGAGCCGCGAGATCACGCCTTCCACCCGGAGCGTCGGCTGGGCATCCGGCGTGTACGACGTCTCGGCAAGATTCACGACGCGCGCGAAGAGGCCGGTGTCGCGGAAGCGCCGGACCATCTCGCTCTGGAGAATGGTGGACATCTCGGCCGCCGCCTGCCGATCCTCGGCGTCCTTGATGGCGGAGTCCGTCACCGGGAACTTGTCGACGAGCAGCACCTTGTAGGTCTTGATGTCGAGGCCCGGCTTCACGGCGACGAGCCCCGCGTCCTTGTCCTCGACGGCCGCGGGAAGGCCCGCGACGGGCTGGACGCTGTCCGGTGACACCTGATACGCCCCGAAGCATCCCCCGAGCAGCACGAGGGATGAGAGCAGCGCGGCGCTCCTACTGGAAGCGGACAAGGACCTTCACCTTCGGATACTCCGGAGGCTTGCCCTCGACGTCCACGATCCGCATGCCCTCTGCCGATTCCAGGAGCAGGTTGTTGTTGCTGAATGCGATGAACTTCCCCCAGCTCTTGGGGACGGTCACCTCGTACTTGGCGGCCGTGGTCTGGGCCCAGGCCGGATCGGGACGCGAGGCGCCGAGCAGCAGCGGCGCCCACGGCTGCACCGCCAGCGCGACGAGCGCGATGGCGATGACGGTCAGCACGGCCTTCGTGTAACGGTCGACGGTCATCCTTGGCCTCCCAGCACGTCGAGGGCGACCGCGACGTGCATGGCGACGCCGGTGGGCAGCGCCGCCTCGTTGACGAGCATGCGGTTGGAGTGGTTCGGGTGCGCGGGGCCGCTGTCGGGCCGCGTCCCGAGGAACGCGAAGGCGCCGGGCACACGCTGCAGCACGTAAGAGAAGTCCTCACTGCCCATGATGGGGTGCGCCATCTCCTGCACGTGGTCGGCGCCGAGCAGGCCGGTGGCAATGCGCAGCACGCGCGCGGCGCCGTCGGCGTGGTTCACGGTGACGGGATAGCCGCGGATCAGCTCGACCTCGACCTCGGCGCCGTGCGCGGCGGCCACGCCGGTGGCCACCCGCTTGACGCCGTCCAGCACCCGGGCGCGCGTCTTCTCGGAGACCGTGCGGATGGTGCCGAGCAGGTGCGCGGTCTCCGGGATGACGTTGCGCGTGGTGCCGGCCTCGATCTTGGCGATGGTGACGATGGCGGGATCGAAGGCATTGACGCGGCGGGTGACCAGCGTCTGGAACGCCTGCACGATCTCGCACGCGACCGGGATCGGATCGAGGCAATCGTGCGGGGCCGAGGCGTGGCCGCCCTGGCCGCGCACCGTGACCTTCAGCGTGTCGCCGGACGCCATGAGCGGGCCGGGACGCGTGGCGATGACGCCGGCGGCGTGACGCGCGCCCGCGTGCAGGCCGAAGGCGAAGGCCGGCGGCGCCTCGCCGTCGAGCAGCCCTTCCTCCAGCATCACGCGCGCGCCGTGATAGCCCTCCTCGCCGGGCTGGAACATGAACAGCACGCGTCCGGCCAGTGACTGGCGCCGCGCACAGAGCAGGCGGGCGGCGCTCACCAGCATGGCCACGTGCGTGTCGTGACCGCACGCGTGCATGGCGCCGGCGACCTCGGAAGCGAAGGGCAGCCCGGTGTCCTCCTGCAGCGGCAGCGCGTCCATGTCGGCGCGCAGCAGCACCGTCGGGCCCGGCCGGGCGCCCTCCAGCGTGGCGACGACCGATGTCGTCTTCTGGCCGGTGCGGATCTGGAGCGGCAGCCCGCCCAGCGCGTCGAGCACGGTCTGCTGCGTGCGCGGCAGCGTGAGGCCGATCTCGGGCTGGCGATGCAGGCGGCGGCGGAGGTCGACGGTCTCGTCCAGCGTGCGGCGCGCGTCGTCGAGCAGGGCGGCGTGAGTGGTGGTGGCCATGGTGAAGGGAGGGTACCACGGCGCGATGCGGTAGAATTCGAGGCCATGCGCCTCGGATACTTCGCCATGCCGCTGCACCCGCCCGGCGCCAACCCGGCGGACACGATGGACGACGATCTCGGCCAGCTCGTCACGCTGGAGCGGCTCGGCTTCGAGGAGGCGTGGATCGGCGAGCACTTCACCGCGCAGTGGGAGAACATCCCGTGCCCCGATCTCTTCATCGCCAAGGCGCTGGCGATGACCACGACCATGATCCTGGCCACGGGCGTGTCGTGCCTGCCCAACCACTCGCCGCTCATGCTGGCCCAGCGCATCGCGCAGCTCGACCAGATGGCGCGCGGGCGCTTCTACTGGGGCGTCGGCTCCGGCGGCTTCCCCGGCGATTTCCAGCTCGCCGGCGTGGACGGCAAGAGCGGCGAGCAGCGCGACATCACGCGCACGATGCTCGACCTCGTGCTGGACCTCTGGAAGGATCCCAAGCCCGGCCGCTACGAGGCCGAGCGCTGGCGCTTCACCGTGCCCGAGCCGCAGGAGGACATCGGCCTGCGCCTGCACCTCAAGCCGTATCAGCAGCCGCACCCGCCCATCGGCGTGGCCGGCGTGTCGGCGAAGTCCGAGACGCTCGGGCTGGCCGGCGAGCGCGGGTACCTGCCGCTCAGCATCAACTTCGTGCCGCCGCGAATCTTGAAATCGCACTGGGAGGCGGTCGAGGCGGGCGCCGCGCGGGCCGGCCGGACCGCCGATCGCGGCACCTGGCGCATCGCACGCGACGTCTACGTGGCGGAGACCGACGGGCAGGCGCGGCGCGAGGCCATCGACGGCACCCTGGGGCGCGACTACCGCGACTACTTCCTGCGGCTGCTGCCCAAGCTGCGCGGCTTCGAGATGCTGAAGGTCGACCCTGCGATGCCCGACGCGCAGGTGACGCTCGACTACCTCTGCGACAACATCTGGATCGTCGGCTCGCCGGCCACGGTGGCGCGCAAGATCGCCGCGCTCCACGACAGCGTGGGGGGCTTCGGCATGCTGCTGGCGATCGCCCACGAATGGCAGCCGCGCGCGGGCTGGGAACGCTCGATGACGTTGCTGAGCCGCGAGGTGCTGCCGCTGCTCGCGAAAGGACGCTCCGCATGAACATCTTCAAGGCGCAGGCGGTGAAGGACCCGGACACGATCGCGCGCGCGATCCCCGTCATCGACCTGGCCCCGGCGTTCGCCGGCGGCCCCGGCCTCGAGCCGGTGGCCGCGCAGGTGCGCGAGGCGAGCGAGCGCGTGGGGTTCTTCTACGTGAAGGGCCACGGCGTGCCGCAGCCGATCATCGACGCCGCGTTTGCCGCCTCGCGCGAGTTCCACGCGCTGCCGCCCGAGGACAAGCTGGCGCTCAAGCTGAACCAGAACAACATCGGCTATCTGCCGGTGAACGAGAGCATGCAGCGCGCCTCCACGGTGCACAAGGCCACGCGGCCCAACTACAACGAGTCGTTCTTCATCAGCCACGACCGCGCGCCTGACCACCCCGACGTGGTGGCCGGCACGCCGCTCCGCGGCCGCAACCAGTGGCCGGCCGGCCACGAGGGGATGCGGGCGGCGATGGTGCGCTACTTCGAGGCCATGGTGGGGCTCGGCGAGCGCACGCTGCCGGTGCTGGATCGCGCGCTGGACATGCCGGCCGGGTCGTTCGCGCCGCTCTTCGCCGACGAGGCGCACATCAACCTGCGCTTCCTGCACTATCCGCCGCAGGAGCTGGACGATCCCGAGCAGTTCGGCCAGGGCCCGCACACCGACAACTCCTTCATCACCTTCCTGGCCCGCGAGGACACCCCGGGCCTGGCCGTGCGGCTGCCGAGCGGGGAGTGGCTGTCGCCGCCGCTCATCGAGGGGACCTTCCTGGTGAACCTCGGCAACGTGATGAAGCGCTGGTCGAACGACCGCTTCCTGTCCACGCCCCACGGCGTCGTCAACGACTCCGGCCGCGACCGCTACTCGATCGCCTTCTTCTACAGCCCCAACATCAGGGCGCGCATCGAGGTGCTGCCGACGTGCGTGAGCGCGGCGAATCCCGCGCGCTACGAGCCGGCGATCTACGGCGACCTCGTCAAGGCCTTCTACAGCGCGAACTACTTCCACCAGAAGGACCACGCCAAGACCGCTGCCGCGCTCTGATGTGATGCGGGCCACGCCAGACCGCTCGAGCCTGGTGACGTACGCCGGGCTGCTCGTCGTCAGCGCGGCGGCCTGGGCGCTGACACTGCGCTCGCCGATGGGCGGGGACGACATGGCCGGCATGCAGATGCTCATGACGCCGACCGTCGCGGACGCCGCCGCCTACCTCAGCGCGTGGGGCGTCATGATGGCAGCGATGATGCTGCCGAGCGCGCTGCCCATGATCGGCCTCTACGCCGCCACGCAGAGGTCCGTCGTGAGCCGGCGTGCGCGAGCCGCCGCCATCATCGGGTTCGCGGCGACCTACCTGATCCTGTGGGCGGCCAGCGGCCTGCCAATCTACTTCGCGAGCCTCGCGCTCATGGCGGTTAACCCGGCCGTGCTGGCCTACATCACGGCCGGCGTCCTGGTCGCCGCCGGCCTGTTCCAGGCCTCGCCACTCAAGCAGGTGTGCCTCCGGCACTGCCGCAGCCCGCTCGGCTTTCTCATGGGCCACTGGCGCGCGGGGTGGCGGGGCGGGCTGGCGATGGGATGGGCGCACGCGTGCTACTGTCTGGGGTGTTGCTGGGCTCTCATGGTCGTGCTCGTCGTCGCCGGTGCGATGGGCCTGCCGTGGGTGCTGCTGATCGCGTGTGTCGTGGCCGCCGAGAAGCTGCTGCCGGGAGGCCAGTGGATCGCGCGCGCGACGGGGGTCGCGCTCGTGGCGCTGGGCGTGGCGGTGGCCGTGCATCCGGCCCTGGCGACGGCGCTCCGCGCGGCGGCGGTGTGACGGAACGTTCATACGGGCGTGGAGGTACATCATGGCGGGTGCTCAGTGGCAGATCAGCGGCGAGTACTTCGAGGCATGCAGCTGTGACTCGGTGTGTCCGTGTCCCACGTCGGGGCTCGCGGCCAAACCGACGAAGGGCGCGTGCGACGCGGGGCTCGTCTTCAACGTCCAGCGCGGCCAGTACGGAACCACGACGCTCGACGGCCTGAGCTTCGCCGTCCTGCTGCACACGCCGGGCGCCATGATCCAGGGCAACTGGACGGTCGGTCTCGTCGTGGACGAGCGCGCCTCGAAGGAGCAGCGCGACGCGCTGGCGGCCATCGCCAGCGGGCAGGCCGGCGGACCCATGGCGGCGCTCGCGCCGCTCATCGGCAACTTCGGCGGCGTCGAGGCCAAGACGATCCAGATCCAGAGCCGGGGGATGCACCGCGAGGTCTCGATTCCCGGGGTCCTCGACCTCGCCGTGGATGGCATTCCGGGGGCCAAGGACAGCGAGCCGATCTGGCTCGACAACGTCGGTCATCCGGCGGCCTCGCGGCTGGCGCTGGCCAAGGCCACGCGCGGCCACATGCACGCCTTCGGCATCAACTGGGACGACACGTCGGGCCGGAACAACGGCCACTTCGCGCCGTTCGCCTGGAAGTCGTGATCGCCTAGCGCCTCAGACCGGCATGCGCTGACCCTTCGCCTCGCGGCTCCACGCGCGGTGTTTCGCGATGGCGTTGATGAACTCCGCCGCGACCTTGCTGACGTCGCCGTCGCCGCCGGCGACGACGCCTTCCTCCAGCGGCCCCGCCTTGCCCGGTGTGCCGTTCTTCCGGGCGCCGGGCAGCAGGGCGACGCCGGCGCCCGTCGCCGCGAGCGCCTTGCAGTGCTTGTAGGCCTCGTTGACGAAGAGGATGGCCATCGCGTCGTCGCCGAGTGTCCTGGCGCTGTCCGCGCCGCCCGGCACGAAGACCGCGTCGAAGAGCACCGAGCCCACCGTGAGCAGGCTGAAGTCCACCGGCACTTTCACCCCGCGCGCGCCGGCCAGGGTGCCGCCGTGCGGCGCCACGACCTTGGCCATCGCGCCCGCCGCGGTCAGCGCTTTGGTCATCGCGGTCACGGCGGCGGCGTCGACGCCGTCGGCGGCGAGGATCGCCACCTTGCGGCTCTTCACCGTGTCCTTGATGGTGCCGGCCATGCTGAGCGCCGCGGAGGCCTCGAGCGTCTTCTTCGGGCGCCTGGGCTCGAAGTCCTTGGGGTCGCCGTCGGCGGGCATGCTGCGGTTCAGCGGCGGCTCGACTCGGGGAATCGCGGCGAGGCCGAGGCCCTCGGCAACGCGCTCGGCCAGCGTGCGGTCGACGTTCGCGAGCATCCCGACCATGCGCTCGCGCACCGCCGCGGTGTCGAGCTTGCCGAGCTCGAACCGCAGCGCCTGGACGATGTGGGTCTTCTCGGTGTCCGACTGGCTGTTCCAGAAGAGCGTGGCCTGCCCGAAATGGTCGAAGAACTTCTCACCGCGCGCCCGCCGCTTCGTGTCGTCGATCGGCGCCGGGTAGCTCACGAAGCCGCCGGCACGGGCGCCGGCCTGGAACGGACAGCCGCCGCCGAGCGTGTTGGGCTCGTAGCTCGTCTGGCCCACGCTGATCGTCTGGCGCATGTGCCCGTCGCGCTGGTTGTTGTGCACGGCCGCCACCGGCCGGTTGATGGGGATCTCGTGGAAGTTGGGCCCGCCGAGGCGGAGGAGCTGGGTGTCGGTATACGAGAACAGACGCCCCTGCAGGAGCGGGTCGTTGGTGAAGTCGATGCCGGGCACGATGTGGCCGGGATGGAACGCTACCTGTTCGGTCTCGGCGAAGAAGTTGTCGGGGTTGCGGTCCAGCACGAGCCGGCCCACGCGCTGCACGGGCACCAGCTCCTCGGGCACGATCTTCGTGGGATCGAGCAGGTCGAAGTCGAACGCGTCCTCGTCCTTCTCCTCGATGACCTGCAGGCCCAGCTCCCACTCCGGGTAGGCGCCGCCGGCGATCGCTTCCCAGAGATCGCGGCGATGGAAGTCGGGGTCCTTGCCCGAGATCTTCAGGGCCTCGTCCCACAGCACGGAGTGCACGCCGAGCAAGGGCTTCCAGTGGAACTTCACGAACCGCGCCTCGCCCTTGTCGTTGACGAGTCGGAACGTGTGCACGCCGAAGCCTTCCATCATGCGGAAGCTGCGCGGGATCGCCCGATCCGACATGACCCACATGATCATGTGCATCGATTCCGGCATGAGCGAGATGAAGTCCCAGAAGGTGTCGTGGGCGGAGGCCGCCTGCGGGATCTCGTTGTGCGGCTCCGGCTTCACGGCATGGACGAGGTCGGGAAACTTGACGGCGTCCTGGATGAAGAAGACCGGGATGTTGTTGCCGACGAGGTCGAAGTTGCCCTCCTCGGTGTAGAACTTCACCGCGAAGCCGCGCACGTCGCGGGCCAGGTCGCTCGAGCCGCGCGAGCCCGCCACGGTGGAGAACCGGACGAACACGGGCGTCTTCCGTGCCGGATCTTGCAGGAACTTCGCTTTCGTCCAGCGGGCCAGCGACTTGTACACCTGGAAGGTGCCGTGTGCGGCGGCACCGCGCGCGTGCACGACGCGCTCGGGGATGCGCTCGTGGTCGAAGTGCGTGATCTTCTCGCGCAGGATGAAGTCTTCGAGCAGCGACGGCCCGCGAGCTCCCGCCTTGAGCGAGTTCTGGTTGTCGTTGATGCGCGTGCCGTGATTGGTCGTGAGCGCTTCGCCGGCGCCGCTCTCGCGCGCGGGCTCGAGCGCCTTGAGCTTGTCGTTCGTGCTGGACTTGACCGGGGTCTTGCGTGCCACGAGGAACCTCCAATTCGGGGCCAGGCGGGTGGGGGCGACTCTTGCTCACCCCTTACTTGCAGTCTACGACCCCCACCAAGAGGGCGCTCTAAGGGTGCTCCGCCTGCCGCCGGTCGCGGCGGAGGACCTTCACGAGGTAGGCGACGATCGCCACGTTCACCACGAGCGCGATGATGCGCGTGGCGGTCACGTGGCGACCGAGCTCGTACAGCTCGAAGGGCACGAGGCACGCCGTCGCGACGATCGTCAGATACTCCGCCCAGTGCTGGCGCAGGATCAGGCCGATGCCTTCCGTCCACAGCAACGCCGCGTAGCCCAGTGCGCCCACGCTGAAGTGCATCAGCGAGCGTGGATCGACGGCGAGTAGCTTCCGGAGGATGGGCTCCACCAGCCGCCCCTCGGGATCGAGGTGCAGGCGCATGGCGAGCGCGTAGCCTTCGAGCTCGAGGTCCTCGTGCACCAGTCGGAGCACCTTGAGCGCGGCGGCGGTGAGCAGCGCACCCTTGACGAGCTTGAAGGCCCCGATGAGACGGAGCGTCCCTTTCCCCTGGGTCGTCTTCGTCATGGCGCGCGCTCAGTCGACGTCGAGGTAGACGGGGCTCGTCCACGCCTGGGCGCCGTCTTCCTGGGTGACACGGATCCAGTAGGCAGCGCAGGCGCCCGGCGGCGGGGCCGCATCGGTCACGTCGATCGTCAGCTCGCGGGTGAGGTCGCGCGCGGGCAGGCGGCGCATGAACGCCCGGAGATCGACGCCGCCCGCGGGGAAGACCTTCGTCGCGCCGTCGGCGAGATCGGCCAGCGGGACGTCGAGCGAGATGACGGGCGTGCGGAAGCGCAGGATGGCCGAGTCGGGCGCGCTCACGGTGATGTCCACGCCGTCGTCGTCGCCCGTGGTGTTCGAGACCCACTCGATGCGGCGCGCCGCGCGCGCCGTGATGCCCTTCTCGGGGTTCTCCATCGCGAACGGCTCGGCGGCCTCGATCCGGCCGTCCGAGATCTCCAGCGAGCCGTCCCATGTCGTCAGCCGGTCGCGCCCGCGCACGCGCGAGCCGGCCCACGCGATGCGATAGCGCCGGCTGCCCTCGAACGAGCGCGCGGTGTAGGGCGACAGCGTCTGCAGTGGCGCTAGCCCGCGGAAGATGTCCACGCGCTCGAGCGGCCCGGTGCCGGCCACGCGCCCGGTGATGCGCACGGGGCCGCGCGCGCGGCCCTCGGCGCCCATCGGCAGCCCGTTCACCGCCAGCTCCACGTGGATGCGCTGGGCGGCCGTGACGCCGTAACAGCGGCGGGCCTTCAGGGCGTCGAACACGGCCTCGCGCGTGAGCGCATCGGCCAGGACGCAGGTGAGCCCGCCGTAGGCGCCGAACTGCGAGGCGCCCGGATGGCTGGCGCCGGGCCGGCCCTTGTGGCCGTCGGAGTTGGCGACGACGCCCACGCGGTAGCCGCCGCGCAGCGCGTCCTCCAGGAGCCACTCGAAGCGGCCCCAGTCGGAGTAGATCTCCACCAGCGGCTCCAGGGCGCGATCGTGGAAGCCCACGATGTCGGCGTAGCGGCCGCCGATGTGCGGGATGAGCATCACGTCGTCGCGCCCGCGGAACTGGGCGAAGAGCTCCGTCACCGGGAAGCAGTCGGTGGCGGCGTCCGTCATGTCGTCGACTTCGGCATGCGAGGAGCGGTGCAGGGAGGCCGCGTCTCCGCGGAACATGACGTTGCGATCGCCGCCGCCGGGCGTCATGCCGGACCACTCGTAGCCCACGAAGATCACGCAGCGGCCGTCGGCGTGGAAGCGGTCGATCTGGGCGCGCAGGCGTTGCCACTCCGCCTCGGTCACCTGGAAGTCGTTGGCCTGATGGCACATCATGTCGAGCAGCGCCACGTCGCGGCCGAACGCGAAGTACTCCTCGATGGTCCCCGTGCCGACGGTGGCGCGCGTCTGGCCGTGCAGGTCGCCCCACCAGGTCTTCGCCTCGCCGCCGCCGAGCCCACGCACGAGGTTCGACTCCACGCGATGCTCGCCGTGCGCGGCGGCGATGCGCGCCTCCCGGCCCTCCGCGTCGAGGCGCAGCCCGGTCAGGCGGGCCACGGCCACGTCGCCGCTCTTGAAGCGCACGACGCCGGGCAGGCCTTGAAGCGGTGCGCCGGCGGCGGTCAGCACGATCTCGCCGTCGAAGCGCTCGCACGGATTGCCCCAGACGTCCTCGGCCTTCACCAGCGCGTCGAAGGGCTGGCCCGCCCGCACGGTCGTAGGCGCCACGGCCACGAGGCGATGGAGCGCGCCGCCGACCACGTCCATCTCCGGCGAGCCGGCCAGCACTTCGTAGAGCTCGGTGCCGAACGGATCGACGAAGAAGCGCCACTCGCAGCCCTTCTCCCGGAACGTCTGGGCGCGCGAACCCGGGCTGCCGCCCGAGGTGTCGCCCAGCGTGATGTGGATCCGGTCACCCGGGTAGAGCGAACCGTCGGCCACGGAGGCGACGAGGCACTTGAACCACGGCCGCACCTGGCCGCGCGGCTCGAAGGCGAGCGAGGCGACCGCCGTCGAGCAGCGGGTCTCCAGCCGCACGGTCGTGTAGTTCGGCGCGCGGGGATCGGTGAACTGCGGCCGCCCCCAGTCGGAGGCGAACCGCGAGGCGATCTTCAGGCGCGCGCGCTCGTCGTAGCCGTAGGCGCCCACCTCGTAGGTGAACGTCCACGTGCCCCAGGCGCCGGCGACGACCGGCGTGTCGGGCGTGAGCCACGCGCGGCCGACGAAGCGCGGGTCGGTCTTGATGGGCATCGCTCAGCCCGCCAGCCGCGGGAGGACCTGCTCGCCGAGCGCGCGGATCAGGCGCGTGCGCTCGGCGATGAATCCCGTCACCAGCAAGCCGTCGATGCCCGCCTCCACGACACCGCGGAGCTTGTCCGCGCACGCGGAGGCCGGCCCCACGGCGGCGAACCGCTCGGCCAGCCAGGCCCGCAGTGCGGGCTCGGCCTCGAGCAGGCGCGCGTTGGGGCTGGGGCCGAGGGCCTCGTGCGCCGCCGGCTGGTAGCCCTTCTGCACACGGCGGATGGCGTCGGCCAGGTCACCGGGGACATGCTTGCCCTCCAGCGTGAAACGGAAGACGTGATGCGCATTTGAGGCCAGCTCCATCCGGATCTCCTCGATGCCGGCGGCCACATCGTCGATGATGTTGGCGCGCACCATCGTCCACAGGTCGATCGCCGCGGGATCGCGCCCGGCCCGGCGCGCGCCCGCGTGCACGTGCGCGACCGCGTCGCGGACCAGGGCGGGCTCGAGGCCGACGTTGACGATGACGCCGTCGGCGATCTCGCCGGCCAGCTCGAGCGTGCGGGGGCCCTCGGCCGAGAGATAGATCGGCACGGCGCGCGGCGCCCATGTAAGCCGCGCCGTGCGCCCGCGCCACTCGGCCTCGCGCTTGGCCTGCAGCCGGCGGACGGTCTCGATGTAGGCGCGCATGTCGGCAAGCGTGGCCGGGCGCTCGGCCAGGTTGAGGATCGCGCTGTCGCCGGAGCCGATGCCGAAGAACGCGCGGCCCGGCGCGATCTCGTCGATG
>JBKPRI010000045.1:0-6743 GCA_046734515.1 Candidatus Methylomirabilota bacterium
CTCACGGAGAGCCTCGACGTCAACGCCGTCGCGCAGCGCGTTGCTGACAGCGTGCTCGCGCAGTTCGGCGCCCAGTCGGCCGGCCTGCGCGTGCTGCGCGCCGACGGCGCGCTGGTAGGCCTGGCCTTCGCCGGCCGCGCCCGCGGGGTGTTCGAGCCCGGCCACGTGCTGGCGCCGGGCGTGTCGACGTCGGGGCGCGCCGTCGAGCGCGGGATCGCGGTGGCCACGAGCGACGTCGCGAGCGATCCCGAGCTGGCACTCGACCCCGAGATGCGCGCAGGGATGGCGAGCGTCGACGACGCGGCCCACCTCGCGGTGCCGCTTCGCGCCAAGGGCCAGACGATCGGCGCGCTCTCGGTGGCCGATCGCGCCGGCCGCGTGTTCTCGGAGGCCGAGGCGCGCCTGCTGCAAGCCTTCGCCGACCAGGCGGCGCTGGCGCTCGAGAACGCCCGGCTCTACGCCGAGACCACGCGCCGCCGGCAGGAGGCCGAGGAGCTGGCGCGGCTGGCGCAGACGCTCACCGAGAGCCTCGACGTGAGCGACGTCGTCGGGCGCACCGTCGAGAGCGTCATCCCGCTGTTCGAGGCCCAGTCCTCCACGCTGCGGCTCATGCAGCCCGACGGCTCCCTGGTCGCGCTGGCGCTGGGCGGTACCAGTCGCGAGGGCTTCGAGCCCGGCCACGTGCTGCCGTCCGGCAAGGGCATCCTCGGCCGGGCGGTGCTCGAGGGGCGCGCGGTGTGGACCGCCGACATCTTCGCCGACCCCGGCGTGGAGATCTCCGACGACCTGCGCGACGGGCTCCGGCGCTCGGGCGAGGGCTCCATCCTGGCGGTGCCCCTGCGCGTCAAGGGCATGGTGATCGGCGCCCTCGGCGTCGGTGACCGGCGCGGGCGCGCCTTCACCGGCGAGGAGGCGAATCTGCTGCAGGCCTTCGCCGACCAGGCCGCGCTGGCGCTGGAAAACGCACGCCTGTTCTCGCTGGAGCGCTCGCGCCGGCGGCAGATCGGCGCGCTGGCCGAGGTCGAGCGCGAGTTCGCCGCCGAGCTCGATCCCGAACGGCTGCTGGCGCTGGTCGTCGAGCGCTCGGCGCGGCTCTTCGACGGCGAGGGCGCCATCTATCTCGTGGACGAGGGCGGCGCTCTCGTGCGGCGCGCGTGGACGCTGAAGGAGTCGGGCCCGCAGCGGGTGACGCCCGGGCACGGCATCGCCGGCGTGGCCGCGGCCGAGCGCCGCGGCGTGATCGCGAACGACTATCCGAACTCGCCGCTGGCCCGCCCGGAGTTCGTCGCGCTCGGCATCCGCCACGCCATCGCCCAGCCGCTGGCCATCGGCGAGACGGTGCGCGGCGTGATGGTGATCGCCCGCGGCGCCGGCGGCGACCGCTTCCAGGCCGAGGAGCTGGCACTGCTCGAGAGCTTCGCGTCGCAGGCGGCCATCGCGCTGGAGAACTCGCGGCTCTACCAGGCGGCCGAGACGCGCGCCACGCGGCTGCGCACGCTGGCGCGCCTCAACCACCTCGTCACCTCGTCGCTCGACACCAGCCACGTCCTCACCTCCATCGCGCAGGCGGCCGGCGAGATCATGCACGCGCCCTTCGTGGCGTTCTGGGTGGCCGACGAGGACTCCCGCACGCTGCACATGGAGGCGTACTCCGACAGCTCGCTGGGACGCGAGCAGAACGTCAGCCACCTGCGCTTCGGCGAGGGGGCCGTGGGGTGGGTGGCCGTCGAGCGCCGCCGCCTGGCCATCGAGGACATCTTCCAGGACGGCCGCTTCGTGGCGCGCCAGTGGGCCGAGGAGCGCGGCTTCCGCTCGCTCTTCTGCATGCCGATCCTGGACCAGCAGCGGCTGCTCGGCGTGCTGGTCATGATCAGCGGCGAGCCGTTCCGCTTCGGAGCCGACGACGACGACCTGCTGCAGTCCTTCTCGGCCCAGGCCGCGGCGGCCATCCGCAACGCCGCCCTCTACGAGGACGCCCGGCGCTATGCCGACCGTCTGCGCGCGCTCGAGGAGGTCAACCGGCTGGTCTCCTCCTCGCTCAACGTCGAGGAGGTGCTCCAGAACCTGGCCCGCGCCATCGCGCAGTTCTTCGACGCGCCCTACGTCAGCATCTGGGCCCACGACGCCGGCAGCCAGCGCCTGCGGCGGGCGCTGACCTTCGGCGAGCCCGAGCTGGCCGCCACGCTGCATGACGATCTCGCCGTGGGCGAGGGCGCGGTGGGCTGGGTCGTGCAGCACCGCGAGCCGATTCTGTGGACGGACACCGACGCCGATCCGCGCTCGGTGGACGCCACCGCCATGCAGCGGCACGGCCTGCGCTGGATGACCGCGTATCCGATCGCCATCGGCGACCGCGTGCTCGGCGCCTTCGCCGTCCACCGCAACGCCGCATGGCCGGTGACGCCGGAGACCGCGACGCTGATGGGCTCGCTGGCCGCCCAGGCGGCCATCGCGCTGGAGAACGCGCGCCTGTACTCGGAGACCAGCCGCCGGCTCACCGAGACGCGCGCCCTGCTCGAGGTGGCCGAGCTGCTGAACTCCATGCTCGACTCGCGCACGCTGCTCAAGCGCGTGACGCTCAAGGTCGCCCAGGTGTGCCGCGTCGACCGCTGCACGCTCGAGCTGTGGGACGGCGACCGGGTCATCCCGCTCATGTCGCAGTTCGCCGACGGCCGGCGCATGGACGAGCTGTGGGCGACCCTGCAGAACATCGCCACCGACGCGCCGGGGGACATCCCGGCCAACGCCCACGTGATCGAGACGCGGCAGCCGCTCCTCATCGAGGACACCTCGACCACCACGCTGATCCCGCGCCACTGGATCGAGGCCTTCAATCTCAAGTCCTGCCTGACGGTGCCGATGGTCCTGCAGGACCGGGTGATCGGCGTCATGACGCTCGACTACTGCGAGCGCGTGACGCGCTTCCAGGACTGGCAGAGCGACCTGGCGATGGCCATCGCCGGCCAGCTGGCCCTGGCGCTCGAGAACACGCGGCTCTACACCGAGGCGCAGGACCGGCTGAAGGAGACCCGCACGCTGCTGGACATCGGCCAAGTGCTCTCGCAGCCGGGGCCGATCGACGGCGCCATACGGCGGATGTCGGGCGAGCTGGCACGCGCGTTCGGCGCCGACATGGCCGGCCTGTACCTGGTGGATCCGCGCGGCGAGCGGCTGATCCCGGCCGCCGGCTATCACGTGCCCAAGGATCTCCTGCAGCTGTTCCAGCAGAGCCCGCTGCCGCTGGACAAGCTGCCGGCGCTGATGGCCGCGTGGAAGGAAGGCCGCGCCGTGACCACCAGCGACGGCCACGCGGACCTGCTGTTCGACCGCGATCTGCTGCGCCGGCTGCCGCCGCACTCGGCGCTCGTCGCGCCGGCCATGGCGCACGGCAGCGCCGTCGGCGGGCTCTTCCTCGTGTGGTGGCACACGGGCCGCGCATTCTCGCCGTCGGAAGTCCGCCTGCTCGAGGGCGTGGCCGCCCAGGTCGGGCTCGCCCTGGAGAATGCGGATCTGGCGCGGCAGACGCAGCGCAAGCTGGCCGAGACGCAGACCCTGCTGTCCATCAGCCGCGCGGTGTCGTCCACGCTCGACGTGCAGGGCCTGGCCCGGCACTTCATGCGCCAGGTCGCCACCACGTTCGGCGCGGACACGGTGGGCCTGTGGATGGTCGACGAGACGGGGCGCTGGCTGACGCCGCTGGCCGGCTACCGCGTGCCGCCCACCCAGCTCGGCGCGCTTCGCGAGGTGCGGCTCTCGATGGACACCCCGCTCTATGCCGAGGCGGCGGCCACGCTGCGGCCGGTCTTCACGCACGACGCGGCCAACGATCCGCGCGTGCCGGCCGTCATCCGCGAGCAGGCGCCGCACCGCAGCCATCTCTTCGTCCCCGTGGTGGCCAAGGACCGGATGATCGGCGGCTTCGCCGTGGTCTGGTGGGAGCGCCAGCGCGATCTCAGCGAGAGCGACCTGGCCCTGGTCGAGGCCATCGCCGGCCAGGCCGGCGCCGCCATCGAGAATGCGCGCCTCTTCGAGGAAAACCGCCGCCGGGTGGAGGAGCTCTCGGTCCTGCACGAGCTCTCCCGCGCCGTCACCGGCCAGCTCGACCGCGAAGCGTTGCTGGAGTCGCTGCGCGGGCAGCTCGCCCGCGTGGTGGACGTCAGCAACATGGTCGTCGTGCTGCGCGCCGAGGACAGCGACGAGATCGAGGTCGCGCTGCGCCTGCGCGACGGCCAGGTGGATCCGAGCGAGCCGCGCCGGTATCCGCCCAGCGGCATCGGGTTGATGGCGCCGGTGCTCGAGTCCGGCCGCGCGCTGCGCACCGACGACTACGGCGCCGAGTGCGCCCGGCGCGGGGTCAAGCCGGTGGCCGTGTCCGAGCGGCTCAAGAACTGGCTGGGCGTGCCGCTGAGCGCGCGTGACCGTGTCCTCGGCATGGTGGCGCTGCGCTCGGCCGAGCGGCCCTTCTCCGCGGCCGAGGAGCACCTGCTGGGCAACATCGCGCACCTCACCGCGCTCGCGCTGGCCAGCGTGCGGCTCTACGAGGAGCGCACGCGCGCCTTCGGCGAGCTGGCCGCCGCCCAGGACCAGCTGGTGCGCACCGAGAAGCTGCGGGCCCTCGGCGAGATGGCCTCGGGCGTCGCCCACGACTTCAACAACCTGCTGGCCTCGGTCCTCGGCCGCGCGCAGCTCCTGCTGCGCCGCGTGCAGGAGCCGCAGCTGCGCCAGTGGCTGCAGGTGATCGAGCGCGCCGCCCTCGACGGCGCCCAGACCGTGCGGCGGCTGCAGGAGTTCACGCGCATCCGCCGCGACCAGCCGATGATCGGGCTCGACATCAACCTGGTGGTGCGCGACGTGCTCGACATCACCCAGTCGCGCTGGAAGGACGAGCCGACCAGCAAGGGCATCACGCTGGACGTGCAGCTCAACCTCGGTGAGGTGCCGGCGGTCGTCGGCGACGCCGCCGAGCTGCGCGAAGCGATGACCAACCTGATCCTCAACGCGCTCGACGCCATGCCCGACGGCGGCACGCTGACGCTCACCACCGCGCTGGTCGACGACCGCGTGGAGGTGACGGTGGCCGACACCGGCGTCGGCATGCCGGCCGAGGTGCGCGAGAAGGTCTTCGATCCGTTCTTCACCACCAAGGGCCCGCAGGGCACCGGCCTCGGCCTCTCGATGACCTACGGCATCGTTTCGCGCCACGGCGGCTCCATCGCCGTCGAGAGCGCGCCGGGGCAGGGCTCGACCTTCCGCCTGTCCTTCCCGCGCGGCACCGAGGTGCGGCCGGTGGTGGAGCAGGTGCGCGAGGCGACGCCGGCCGTGCGCGCGCTCCGCTGCCTGGTCGTGGACGACGAGCCGCCGGTGCGCGCGGTGCTCGGTGACATCCTCGAATCGGCGGGCCACACCGTGGTGACGCTCGGCGACGGCGCCGAGGCCATCGCGCGCTTCGCCGCCGAGCGCTTCGACCTCGTCGTGACCGATCTGGCCATGCCGCGCGTCTCCGGCTGGCAGGTCGCGCGCGCCGTCAAGCAGGTGGCGCCGACCGTGCCCGTGTTCCTCGTCACCGGCTTCGGCGTGGAGCTGTCGGCCGAGGAGCGGCAGACCCACGGCGTCGACATCGTCCTGGTCAAGCCGCTGCAGATCCAGGAGATCCTGGACGCGGTGGCCGAGGTGGCCAGAGGGAGATCGTGATGGCCTATCAGCACGTGAAGCTCGAGCGCGCCGACGGAGTGGCGACGCTCACGCTCAATCGCCCCGACGCCTACAACGCGCTCGACCTCGCGCTCGGCCGCGAGCTCTTCCAGGCCTCCATCGAGCTGGACGAGGACGCCGGCGTGCGGTGCGTCGTCATCACCGGCAGCGGCAAGGCGTTCTGCGCCGGCGGCGACGTGAAGTCGTTCGTGGACAACCTCGGGCGCATCGGCGCGCACATCAAGGAGCTGACGACCTACCTGCACGGCGCCATCTCGCGCCTGTGCCGGAGCGACAAGCCCGTCATCATGGCGGTCAACGGCGTGGCGGCCGGCGGCGGCTTCAGCCTGGCCCTCTCCGGCGATCTCGTGGTCGCCGCCGAGTCGGCGAAATTCACGATGGCGTACTCGCGCATCGCCGCCACGCCCGACGGCTCGTCGTCGTACTTCCTGCCGCGGCTGGTCGGCGTGCGGCGCTCGCTGGAGCTCTACCTCACCAACCGGCCGCTCACCGCGCGCGAGGCGCTCGAGTGGGGGATGATCACGCGTGTCGTGCCCGACGGCGAGCTGGCGTCCGCCGTGGCCGCGCTGGCCCGCGAGCTGGCCCAGGGCCCCTCGAAGGCCTTCGGCGCGGCCAAGCGCCTCTTCCACCAGTCCACGTGGGAGAGCCTGGAGACCCAGATGGAGCTGGAGGCGCAGGCCATCGCCGCCTCCGGCCGCACCGAGGACTTCCGCGCCGGCGTCACCGCGTTCGCCGACAAGAAGCCCCCGCCGGCGTTTCGCGGCCGCTGAGATCGCGGTACTCTTGCACGTGGAGGCTCACCCATGAAGCCGCGCGTCTACTACCGCCCGGGCTGATCGTCCTGCACCAAGACGAAGGAGCTCCTCACGTCTTGGGGGATCGAGTTCGATCCCGTCGACATCCAGGCTGACCCCTCCGCCGTCGCCGAGATGAAGCGTGTCGGCGTGCCGCGCGTGCCCGCCGTGCAGATCGGCGACCGCGCCGTGCACGGCTGGAATCCGCAGGGCTACGCCGACCTGCTCGGCGTGAAG
>JBKPRI010000046.1:0-10793 GCA_046734515.1 Candidatus Methylomirabilota bacterium
GTCGTGAAACAGCCGCGCGCCGACGCCGAGCCCGATGGCGATCATCGCCAGGAGCGGCAGCCACACCGGCATGAACATCGCCACGCCACGCTCGCCCAGGATCAGGAACGAGCCCGCGGTGATCACCCACACGGCCACCACCAGCACGCCGCCGTGGCGCAGCCCGAGGCCGCCGTCGCGCTGAGCCCACGAACGCACCGCCCAGGCGGCCAGCGTGGTCGCCACGATGCCGAGCACGCCCGCCACCGCACCGCTGCCGCCCAGCCAGACGCGATAGCCGACGGCCATCGCGGCGGTGATGGCGCCGGCGGCCGGCCCCTCGACGAGCACGGCCAGCGCGATGGGAATCACGCGCGTGTCCACGAAGCGGTCGCCGCCGACGTCGATGCGGAAGCGCATGAGGAAGACCGCCAGCACGCCGAAGACGATGCCGGTGCCGACGAACCGCCAGCGGCGGCGCCCGCGCGGGCCGAGGTCGAACCAGCGCACGAGGTAGGAGAAGGCGACCATCCCGAGGCTGATGGCCCCTGCCGCCTCGATCACGTGGTGGTAGTCCATTGGCGGGTAGAATACCGCGCGGAGGATCGGCCATGACCAAGAACGAATTGAAGCAGCGCGTCTACCAGGCCATCGACAAGCGCTCCGAGGAGATCGTGAACCTCGGCGAGCAGATCCGGAAGAACCCCGAGCTCGGCTTCAAAGAGGTCAAGACCGCGCGCCTCGTCGAGGAAACCTTCAGCCGGCTCGGCCTTTCCGCGAAGAGCGGCCTGGCCATGACCGGCGTGCGGGCGGACGTGGCCGGCCGGGCCGGCACGGGGCCCACCTTCGCCGTGCTCGGCGAGCTGGACGCGCTCGTCGTCACCGGCCATCCGGTGGCCGATCCGCAGACCGGCGCTGCGCACGCGTGCGGTCACAACGCGCAGGTCGCCGGGTTGTTGGGCGCGGCCATGGGCTTGCTCGACTCCAAGGCCTTCGACCATCTCGCCGGCCGCGTGGTGTTCTTCGCGGTGCCGGCCGAGGAGTACGGCGACATCGAGTGGCGCATCAGCCAGGCGCGCGCCGGCAAGCTGGAGTTCCTGGGCGGCAAGCCGGAGCTGCTGCGGCTCGGCCATTTCGACGACGTGGATCTCTCGATGATGATCCACACGACGTCGCGCACCGAGGACGGCAAGACCGGCGTGCCGGTCTCCAACAACGGTTGCATCGTGAAGACCCTCAAGTACATCGGCCGCGCCTCGCACGCGGGCGGCGCGCCTCACCAGGGGATCAACGCGCTCTACGCCGCGCAGATCGGCCTGGCCGCCATCAACGCCATCCGCGAGACGTTCCGCGACGAGGACACGATCCGCGTGCATCCGATCATCACGCACGGCGGCTCGCAGGTGAACGTGATCCCCGGCGAGGTGCGCCTGGAGACGTACGTGCGCGGGCGCACGGTGGAGGCGATCCTGGACGCCAACAAGAAGGTCGATCGCGCGTTCAAGGCCGGCGCGCTCGCCCTCGGCGCCAAGGTCGAGATCGAGACGCTCCCGGGCTACATGCCGATGACGTGCGACGCGACGATGGCGAAGATGTACAGGGAGAACGCCGCCGCGCTGGTCGGCGCCGACAACTTCCGCCAGATCGGCCACCGGACCGGCTCGACGGACATGGGCGACCTCAGCATGGTGATGCCGGTGCTGCATCCCTACATGGGCGGCGCCACGGGCTCCGGCCACGGCGCCGACTACATGATCGTCGACCAGCAGCTCGCCTATCTCGGCACGGCCAAGGGCCTGGCCGGCATGGTCATCGACCTGCTCTCCGAGGGCGCCACCGGCGCCAAGGAAGTCCTGAAGACCAGCAAGCCGCCGATGACGCGCGAGCAGTACCTGAGCTTCCAGCGCGGACTGGCCAAGCGCGAGGTCTACGAAGGGTAGGGTTCCCGCGGAAGCGCGGAGCGTCCCGGTCACACCGGGACGCTCCGCGAGGACGGCTACTTCACGGGCTTCGGGAACGTCTGCACCGCCAGCTCGCCGATCTTCTTGCCCATCTGCGATCCGACCACCGTCGAGTTGCGATAGTGCACGCCGTCGTAGATGCGGGCGACGGCGACTTCCTGCGTGAAGTCGTTCACCGTGGCCCACGTCCGCACGGCGTTCTGCGCGGTCACGCTGGAGGCGCTCAGCGTCGGGCTCGGCCCGTTGCCGATCTCGGCGGCCAGCACGGCGCCGAGCGACGACGACACGATGCAGTGCGCGCACGGGTACTCCGGGTGCATCGGCGTGTCGATGAACGGCGCCCAGCCGGGCTCCCGCGTGGTGGCGTCGTTGCCGTCGTGACCGTTGCGGATGGCCGTGACCGGCCGCCAGAAGTTGTAGTGGTACTTGGCGTCGAACACCGCGATCAGCGCGTCGTCCATGGCCATCGCCGCCACCGCGAGCAGGCGGGCGTTCTCGGTCACGTCACGTCCGGGCTGGCTGGTGATCGAGCGCGCCACCGGCCAGTAGACGTTCGGCGCCGTGGCCTCCCAGAACTTGGCGATCGCCGTCTGCTCGGGCGTGCGGACCGTGCTGTTCTTGCCGCCGATGGCCTTGATCTCGTTGTAGTCGCGCGTCCACGTGTCGCTCTTCAGGTCCGGCGGCGGACCCGGACGGAACTGGTCGGCCTTCGTCATCATCCACGGCCGCCGCTTGCCCCAGTGGGGCACGGCCGGAAGCATCGTCGGGACGTACACGCCTGCCGCGGCGTGCGGCCGATACGCATCGGGCGCGTTGAAGCCGTCGTCGGCGCACATCTGCACGATCTGGGCCGCGGCCTGCTCGCCGGCCGCGATGCCCGCGTCCTTGGCCGGCCCGTCGGCAATGGCCTTGAGCGCGGCCTGGTAGTCCGCCTCGATAGCGGCCTGCTGGCCGGGCATGACCTTGAGCAGCGCGCCGCGGGTGGCTGCGGCGATGGCCGCGTCCACGGACGCTCCGGCTGCGGGCGTCATCTTGGCGCGGAAGGCCGGGTACTTGCCGGTGACCGCATTCACGGCCTCGAAGACTGCTACCTGCGTGATGGCCATGAAGCGCACCGCGGGCGGCGTGCCGGGAGCCTTCGAGGCGATCTCGGCGGCTTTCGCGTTGGCATCACTGACGACGTCGGCGCCGGCGGGTGACGCCGCCGCGATGAGCCCGAGGCCGACAGCGACGATCCATGCGTGAGTCCACGTGTTACGCATCGCGTGCTCCTTTCTCCTGGTTGATCCGGCGACTGCTCAGTCGTTCACGTCGAGGCCGAGCGCGATCCGCCCGGCGTAGCGCCGCTGGTCGGCGCCGCGCAGCGCGTGATAGCGCGCGCCCTGGATGTCGCGGAACAGTCGCTCGAGGCCCGCGCTGCGGAAGAAGCCGGCGCCGCCGGCCACTTCCATCGCGAGCTCGGCTGTCCGGAGCGCGGCCTGTCCCACGAGCGTGCGGCCGATCGTCACCTCGTTGGTGACGTCGGGGCCGACGCGGCCGCAGCCGGCCGCGTCCACCATGGAGCGCCATGCCAACCGCGCCGCCGCCAGCTCGGTGTCCATGGCGCCGATCAGCTCCTGTACCGCGCGGTCCTCGCGGCGGCGCGCCGCCAGGCCGAGCGCGACGTCGCGCGCCGCTTCCGCCACGCCCAGGTAGACCGAGTAGACGGTGGGCAGCGCCATGGCGGCGACGATGTGCCAGGCATGCGACCAGCGGCCGGAGGGCCGGCGAACGCCGATCGAGGCGTCGGGAACGAAGACGCCGTCGAGCGTCACGTCGTGCGAGCCGGTGCCGCGCATGCCGAGCGTGCGCCAGTTGTCGTGGACCGTGATGCCGGGCGTGCTGAAGGGAACGACGAAGTGCAATACCACCGGCCCCTCGGCGGGATCGTCGTACACCGCCATCGTCGAGAAGAGCGCGGCGGCCGGCGAGCCGCTGGCAAAGATCTTTCGCGCGGTGATGCGATAGCCGCCATCCACCTTCTCGGCCGTGCCGGAGCCGGCCAGCCAGTCCGAGCCGCCGCTGCTGGCCAGGATCAGCTCGTCGACGGCAATGCGGCGCAGCAGGCCTTCCACCGGCGCGCCGTCGTGGCGCCAGCGCCAGGTCGGGATGAGCACCTGGTGCGTGTGCATGGCGAAGGCCAGGGCCGTGGACGAGCAGCCGCGGGCCAGCGTGCGCAGCACGCCGCACATCTCGGCGGGCGAGGCGCCGCCGCCGCCGAGCTCGGTGGGCACCGCGGCGGAGAAGAGGCGCCGCTGCCGCAGCTCGGCGAAACTGTCGGCGACGAACGTGTCGTCGGCGTCGTGCTGGGCGGCGCGGGCGCAAAAGGCCGGGGTCAGCTCCTCGGCCACCGCCACCCAGTCGATCCGGGCGATCCGATCGGTCGTGACGGTCTCGGTTCGCGTCATGGTCATCCTCCTGATTCAAGGGGAACCCTCGCAGGGTTCCCCCGTCCCTCCTGATTCAAGGGGAACCCTCGCAGGGTTCCCCCATCCCTTCCTTGCACGAGGACAATCGCAGGCTGGGGCGTTGGGGGAAAGACCAAAAAATGGACTTGCCCCGCCTCCGGGGGGTGCCTAGAGTCGAGGCCATGAAAGGCTATGGCCAGTTCTGCCCGGTCGCCGTCGCCTCCGAGATCTTCGCCGAGCGCTGGACGCCGCTGATCCTGCGCGAGCTCTTCTCGGGCTCCCGGCGGTTCACCGAGATCCGCAGCGGCCTGCCGCTGATCTCGCGCACGCTATTGATCCATCGCCTCCGCGAGCTGGAAGATGCCGGCGTGGTCGAGAGCAGTCCGCTGGCGGAGGGTCGGGGCCGCGAATACCGACTGACCAAGGCGGGCGAGGAGTTCCGCGAGGTCATCGAGCGCCTGGGCGCCTGGGGCCAGAAGCACGTCGGCCATCAGTTCGCGCCCGACAACCTGGACCCCTCGTTGCTGATGTGGGCCATGCACCGCCGCGTCGACGTCTCGCGCCTGCCGAAGTCCCGCGTGGTGGTGCGCTTCGAGTTCCGCGGCGTGCCCGCGCGCTGCATGCAGCTGCGCACCGCCTGGCTGGTGCTGGAGAAAGCGGGCTCCGACGTCTGCATGCGCGATCCGGGCTTCGAGGTGGACCTCGTCGTTCACGGAGAGGTGAGCGCGCTGGCTCGCGTCCACACCGGCCACCTGAGCTTCGCCGATGCCTTACGGGCCGGCACGATCAAGGTCGAGGGGCCGCGCCCGCTCGCGCAGGAGTTCCCGCGGTGGCTGCTGCACAGTCCATTCGCGCAGGCCCTGAAGCCGGCGCACGCCGGCTGAGCGAGCGGTGTACGGCAAGACCGGCGTCGAGTTTCCGCAGCGCGTCGTCTGCCTGACCGCCGAGACCGCGGAGATCGCCTTCACCCTCGGCGCCGGGGCGCGGGTGGTGGGGGTGCCCGGCACCGCGCGCCGGCCCGAGGCTGTGCGCGAGCGGGCCCGCGTGGGCGGCTTCACGACGTTTCGCACCGACAAGATCCTGGCGCTCCAGCCCGACCTCGTGCTGGCCTTCTCCGATCTGCAGCGCGACGTGGTGAGCGAGCTCATCGCGGCCGGCATCACCGTGCTCTGCACCAACCAGCGCTCGTTCGACGACGTCCTGCGCGCCATCCTACTGATCGGCGGGGCGCTGGGGCTCGAGCCGGCCGCGCGCGGCGTCGTGGACGACATCCGCGACGAGGTCAAGCAGATCCGCGAGTACTCCGCGAACTGGCCGGATCACCCGCGCGTCTATTTCGAGGAGTGGATGGACCCGATGATCGCGGGTATCCGCTGGGTGTCCGAGCTCATCGAGATCGCCGGCGGCCAGGACGTCTTCGCGGAGCTTCGCGAGCACGGCGGCGCCAAGGATCGCGTGGTGACCGCCGACGAGGTGGCGCGCCGCGACCCGCAGATCATCCTCGCCTCGTGGTGCGGCAAGCCCGTGGACACGGCCGCGATCGTCGCCCGCCCGGGATGGCAGCGCGTGAGCGCGGTGGCCGCCGGCCAGGTGCACGAGATCCCCGGCGAGGACGTGCTCTCGCCGGGGCCGTCACTGGTGCACGGCTTGCGGCGCATCCACGAGATAATCCAGACCTTTCAGGGAGCCTGAAGACGGCCGGAGAACTTCCACCAGCCGTTACAATGGAGGGCACCTAAAAAGTATGGGACGCGGCACTCGCCGCGTTACGATTGGAGCCCTCCGGAGCCCATGGAAGATCTCGCTCGCGTTCGCCCTGACGCCTTCTTCGCCGACCGGTTCAACGTCACGCCCTCCCTGATGGAGCGGCTGCTCGGCAGCAACCTCGTGGGGCGCGTGGACGACGCGGACATCTATCTGGAGTACCGCGTCAACGAGGAGCTCACGCTCGAGGAGAACGTGGTCAAGAAGGCCTCTCGCCACGTGAGCCAGGGCGCCGGCGTCCGGGCGCTATCCGAGACCCGGACCGGCTACGCGCACACCGACGACATCTCGCTGGCCAACCTGGAAGAGGCCGCGCGCCAGGCGCGCGCCATCGCCGATCGCGCCACCACGTCCGGCACCCTGGCCGTGGCCGGGCGCGGCGCCGCCCACGACCTCTACACGCTGAGCGAGCCGCCCATCGTCACCGCGCTCGACCGCAAGCTGACCCTGCTGCGCAAGGTGGACGCCGCCGCGCGCGCGGCCGACCCGCGCGTGAGCCAGGTCATCGCCAGCGTGTCGAGCGAGGACGTGGTGATGCTGATCGCGACGGCCTCGGGCTGGACGATCGGCGACGTGCGGCCGCTCACGCGGCTCAACGTGACGGTCATCGCCGAGGAGAACGGCAAGCGCGAGATCGGCTCGTGGGGCGGCGGCGGCCGCGTGGCCTTCGACTTCTTCCTGGAAGGCGATCGCTGGCAGCACTTCGCCGCCGAGGCGGCGCGCCAGGCCATTCTCAAGCTGCACGCCGTCGACGCACCGGCCGGGGCCATGACGGTCGTCCTGGGGCCGGGCTGGCCGGGGATTCTCCTGCACGAGGCGATCGGCCATGGGCTCGAGGGCGACTTCAATCGCAAGGGCGTGTCGGCGTTCGCCGGCCGCCTGGGCCAGAAGGTGGCCTCCGAGCTCGTCACCGTCGTGGACGACGGCACGATCCCCAACCGTCGCGGCTCGCTCAACGTGGACGACGAGGGCACGCCGACCGGGCGCACCGTGCTGATCGAGAACGGCATCCTCACCGGCTACATGCAGGACCGGCTGAACTCGCGGCTCATGAAGATGACGGCGACCGGCAACGGCCGGCGCGAGTCCTACGCGCACCCGCCCATGCCGCGCATGACCAACACGTTCATGCTGGCCGGCCAGGACGATCCCGCCGACATCCTGCGCTCGGTGGAGCGCGGGCTCTACGCGGTGGCCTTCGGCGGCGGCCAGGTGGACATCACCAGCGGCAAGTTCGTCTTCTCGGCCAGCGAAGCCTACCTGATCGAGAACGGGAAGGTGACCGCGCCGGTGAAGGGCGCCACGCTCATCGGCAACGGGCCCGACGCGCTCACGCGGGTGAGCCGCGTGGGCCACGACCTGAAGCTCGACGAGGGCGTTGGCACCTGCGGCAAGGAAGGACAGTCGGTGCCCGTGGGCGTGGGCCTGCCGACGATCCGCATCGACGGCATGACGGTCGGCGGGACGCAGGTGTGAGCGAGCTGCGCACCGACCTCCTGGTCGACGTCCTCAAGCGCGCGCAGGCGCGCGGGGCGAGCGCCGCCGACGGCTTCCTGATCGAGGAGCAGCACTTCAGCGCCTCCGTGCGGCTGGGGCAGGTGGATACCGTCAAGCACTCGCGCGATCAGCGCCTCTCGCTGCGCGTGTTCGCCGGCCGTGCCTCCGCCGCCGCCTCCACCTCCGACCTCTCGCGCGAGTCGCTGGAGCGGGTGGTGGACGAGGCGACCGCGCTGGCGCGCGTGACCGCCGAGGATCCGCACGCGGGGCTGCCCGAGCCCGGCGAGCTGATCCAGGCCGTGCCCGACCTGCAGCTCGAGGACAGTGCCAGCGCCGAGCCGGCCCCCGAGGCCAAGATCGATCTCGCGCGGCAGGCCGAGGCCGCGGCACTGGCCAGCGACCCGCGCATGACGAACTCCGAGGGCGCCGAGTACTGGGACCGTCGCGCGCGCTACGCCTATGCCACCTCGCACGGCTTCGCGCGCGGCTATGCGACGAGCGCGTTCGGCCTGTCGGTCTCGCCCGTCGCCTCCGAGAACGGCGAGATGCAGCGTGACTACTGGTACACGGCGGCGCGGCATCGCGCGGCACTCGAGGCGCCGGAGGCGATCGGCCGGATCGCGGCCCGGCGCGCGCTGCGCCGGCTCGGCGCCCGTAAGGTGAAGACGATCGAGGTGCCGGTGATCTTCGATCCCGACACCGCGGCCACGCTCGTGCGCGCCATCGCCGGCGCCGCCAGCGGCCCCAGCCTCTACCGCCGCGCCTCGTTCCTGCTCGACCGGCTGGGCAAGAAGATCGCCGCGCCGAGCGTCAACGTCGTGGACGACGGCCTCATCCCGCGCGCGCTGGGCTCGCGCCCGTTCGACGGCGAGGGCCTGGCGACCCGGCGCACCGTGGTGGTCGGCCAGGGCGTGCTGGAGTCCTACCTGCTCGACTCCTACAGCGCCCGCAAGCTCGGGCTGCGCTCAACGCACCATGCCTCGCGCGACGGCAGCGGCGTGGGGGTGTCCACCACAAATTTAATGTTGCAGCCCGGCACGGCCACCCCGGAGGCGCTCATCCGCTCGGTGAAGAACGGCTTCTACGTCACCGAGCTCATCGGCTTCGGCATCAACGGCGTCACCGGCGATTTCTCGAAGGGCGCGGCCGGCCTCTGGATCGAGAACGGCGAGCTGACCTACCCGGTCGCGGAGGTGACGGTGGCCGGCAACCTGCTGCAGATGCTCGGGGCGATCGAGGGCATCGGCAACGATCTCGTGATGCGCGACCGCACCGTGGCGCCCACCGTGCTGATCGGGCGCATGGTGGTGGCCGGTGACTGACCGGTGAGCGAACGCATGGGGGCGATGATCGTCGACAGCCACTGTCACCTGCACGACCCCGCCTTCGGCGACGTGCGTGACACGCTGCGCACCGCGCTCTTCCAGGACGTGTACGGCGTCATCGCGGTGGGGTGCGACCCGGTCACCAATATCCAGACGATCGTGGCGACCACCGCCGCTCCCAAGGGCGTATGGGCGTGCCTCGGGTTCCATCCGGACTGGACGCATCTCACGGACGCCGACCTCGACGTGGTGGAGGAGCAGCTGCGCGCGCATCACCCGCGCATCGTGGGCCTCGGCGAGGTCGGGCTGCCGTGGTACTCGCTGGCGGAGGCGCCGGACGCCGCCACCCTGATGACGCGCGGCCGCGCGCGGCTCGACCGTCTGCTTGGCCTGGCCGCGCACTACGATCTCGCGGTGGCCCTGCATGCGCCGCACGGCGCCGCGGTCGGCGCGCTGGAGGCGCTCAAGCGTCACGGGATCGAGCGCGCGGTATTCCACTGGCACAAGGCGCCCGCCGACGTCACGCGGGCCATCGTCGACGCCGGATTCCTGATCTCCGTCACGCCCGAGGTCGTCTATCGCGACCGCGACCGCGAGATGGTGGAGCAGGTGCCGATCGAGTCACTCCTGGTCGAGAGCGATGGTCCCTGGAAGTACGCCGGCGAGTTCGCGTCGCTGCCCTCGGGACCCTGGCTCGTCGCGCGGGTGGCCGAGGAAGTCGCCAAGCTCAAGCGCCTGCCCGTCGAGGACGCCATGGCGCAGCTCACCGAGAACGCCAACCGGACGTTCGAGCTGACCTGGGCGTGACGGTGGTCGAGAAGCACCGCGTCGCCCTGCCGGGCGGCGCGCTCGCGCTGGTCCTGCACCTGCCGGAGGCTCCCGCCCGCGTGCCCGGCGTGGTGGCCTGCCACGGCCTCGGCGCCTCCAAGGACAGCGACAAGTACCGGCTCATGGGCGAGACGCTGCCGCCCGCCGGCTTCGCGCTCGCGCGCTTCGACTTCCGCGGCTGCGGGGAGTCGAGCGGCGCCGAGGAGGACACCACGATCGCCAGCCGCCTGGAGGACGTGGAGGCCGTGCTGACCTTCCTGTCCCGGCATCCACGGCTGGATGGGCGCTTCGGGCTGCTCGGCTCGAGCCTCGGCGGCTTCGTCGCGCTGCAGATCGCGGCGCGCGACCACGGGCTGCCGTTGCCGCTCCCCATCGTCACCTGGAACGCCCCGGCCAGTCTCACGGAGCTGGCCAACGACGACCTGCGCGAGAATCGGGGCCTGGGCGTGCCGTTCGCCCTCGAGTACGCCACCGGCCGCTACGCACTCGCCCCGACCGGCCTCAGCCACCACCTCATCATCCACGGTGAGGCCGACGACGTCGTGACCCTCGAGCACGGCGTCGCCCTCCACGAGCGCGCGACCGACCCCTGCGACCTCCTCATCATCCCCAACGGCGACCACCGCCTCACCACCCCCACCCACCGCCACCAAGCCCTCACCGCCACGCTAAACTGGTTCCTCCACTACATCCTCCCAACCACCTAACTCTTCACACCGGTTTCAAATCTCCCTCTCGCTGGTTCTACAGAGGTCGTGTGCGGCTCGAAGTAGCCAATTAATCAGCGGCGACGTCCAATCAGGGCGGCGGCGCGTTCAATCAATCGCTGTCGAGCGCCGGCTTTGCCGGCGCAATCCGGCTCTAGGGGGAGGCAGGGAGGAGTGCGCCCGAAGGCGCGCGACGACCGCCGGAAGGGGGACGAAGTCCCTCTCCGGGCTACACGGCGTAGGGCGACACCGCTCCGATCACCGGCTCAGCCGCGATCTCCGGGC
>JBKPRI010000047.1:0-12489 GCA_046734515.1 Candidatus Methylomirabilota bacterium
GTTCGGCCACGTAATCAAGCCCGCCGTGAGCGGTTCATCGCCCCCCTCCGCAACGGTCAAACGCGCGCTCGTAACGAACACAGTCCTTGGACGTCGTCCACGACTCGGCGAGCCAGGGGTGAGAGCTCGCCGTCGGGCGGGTCACCGAGGCGATGATCGGGTACGCCACCGCCGACCGCGAGGCGTGCGGATCGAGCGTGGGCGGCTCCTGGTCGAGACCGAGGACGAGCGTGCCAGCCGTTTGCGCGTGGGCGCCGCCGGCGAGCATGAGCAGCACGACGAGCACGAGGGCGTGAGCGGCAGTATACGTCAGCCCTTGATGGCGCCGGCGGTCATGCCCTTCACGAACCACTCGGACAGGAACAGGTAGAGCACCAGCACCGGCAGCGTGGCGATCATCAGCCCGGTGGCCAGCATGCCGATGTCCTGGTACTGGTCGGAGACGAGGAACTGGATGGCCAGCGGCAGCGTGCGGATCTTCTGCTGGGTGATGAAGACCACCGCGTAGAGGAACTCATTCCAGAAGTAGATGAAGTTCAGGATCACCGTGGTGGCCACCGCCGGCAGCGCCATCGGGAACATCACGCGCCAGAACATGGCCCAGTCGCTGCAGCCGTCGATGCGCGCGGCCTCCTCCAGCTCGGTGGGGATCTGGGCGAAGAACGCGCGCAGCAAATAGATCGTGAGCGGCAGCTCGGTGACCACGTAGACCAGCGTGAGGCCGGCCAGCGAGTTGAAGAGCCGGTACTGCACGAGGATCTGGAAGAGCGAGAGCAGCATGATCTGCGGCGGGAACATGATCGACAGGAAGATCAGCAGGAAGAGCGGCTCGCGCAGCGGGAACTGATAGCGACGGCGGCCGAAAGCGAAGCCGGCCATGGAGCCGATGAGCGTGACGATCAGCACCGAGGCCACCGCCACGATCAGGCTGTTCTTGAAGTACGTCGCGTAGCCGAACTCGTTCCAGGCCGTGGCGAACTTGGCCCAGTGGGCGGGGATGGGCGGCGCGTAGTGGCTGCGGTAGATCTCCTCGGTCGTGCGCAGCGACATCATGGCCGTCCATATATAGGGACCGGCCGAGAAGGCCGTGTAGGCCAGGACCGGGACCAGCAGGAGCAGGCGGCCGAGGCGCCGGCGCACGCTCAGAACTCCAGGGCCTCGCGCCGCTGCAGCACGCGGGTGAGCAGCAGCGAGAGGCCGAAGATGATGACAAACCAGATGACCGCGATGGCCGACGGGTAGCCGAGGTCGAGGGTCTTCCACTCGAAGGCGCGCTTGACCACGTAGGTGGCCACGGTCTCGGTGCCCCACATCGGGCCGCCGCGCGTCATCACCCACACCAGCGCGAACTGCTTCATCTTGCCGATGAAATCCAGGATGACGAGGTTCACGATGGTGGGCCGCAGCAGCGGCACCATGATCCGCCACGTCCGCTGCCACGCGCGGGCGCCGTCGAGGGACGCCGCCTCCAGGTAGTCCGACGGGATCGCGTGGATCGCCGCCAGCAGCACCACCATGTTGAAGCCGGCGAACATCCACGTCGTGACCATGATGAGCGCGGGCAGGGCGGTGACCGGGCTGGCCAGCCAGGCCTGCGCGAAGCCCCCGAGGCCCACGGCGCGCAGCACGAGGTTGGCGATGCCCCAGTCGTAATTGTAGACCCACAGCCAGATCACGCCGACGACGGGATACGACATCAGCACCGGCGTGAACCACACCGTGCGGAAGAACCGCGCGAAGGGCACGCGCGCGTGCAGGGTGAGGGCGAGCACGAGGGCCAGGGGGATGTCGACGATCGGCGCGACGATCGCCCACACCAGCGAGTTGCGGGCGGCCTTCCAGAAGACGTCGTCGCTGGTGAGGATCTCGCGGAAGTGCTCGAAGCCGACGTACTCGTACAGCATGCCCAGGTCCATCCGGAGGGTGTGCACGCTGTTGTAGAAGGTCACCAGCACGGGATAGATGGTGAAGGCGGCGTACAGCACGACCGTGGGGCCGAGGAAGATCGCGATGGGACCCCAGGGGCGGCGCGCGCGGGGGCGGCGCACGGCCGCCCCCACGAGGATCAGCGATTCGCTGCGTGCCAGGCTACTTGCCCTTCAGGCGCGCCTCTTCGAGCTTGGCCAGCGCCTCGTCGGCGCCGATCACCTTGTTCGGCAGCCCCTGGTTGACGGCGGCGACGTAGGTGTCCCACACGCCCGGCTTCATCTGCACGCGGACCAGCTGGGCGGTGAGGTCCACCCACTTCGTGGCCTTGTTCACGCGCGCGTACTCGTCGAAGTACCACTTGAAGGGGCTGTCGATCTTGGTCACGTCGGTCTTGATGCCGGTCTGCACGCCCGTCTTGGCCATCCACAGGTTGCCGATCTCGACGTCGGCGAACGCATCCACCACCTTGATGGCCAGCGGAAGATTGGGGCTCTTGGCGGCCGCGCCGAGCGAGCCGGCCACGCCGAGGAACTTCTGGTTGTGGCCCTTGCCGTCCTTCATCGTCGGGTAGTTCATCATGCCCAGCTCGAAGTCCTTCGGCTGACCGCCCTTGTCCGGCGCCACGAAGGCGCGGCCGGTATACCAGGAGCCGACCGGGAACATGCAGGCCTTCTGCTCGGTGTGGAAGTAGCGGTGCGCCTCGGCCAGCGTCATGCTGGACAGCGTCTTGGCGTAGGCGCCGAGGTCGATCAGCTCCTTGTAGTAGTGGAAGACCTCGACCACGCGCGGATCCTTCCAGGAGAGCTCGCCCTTGAAGAGCTTCAGCGTGTCCTCGCTGCCGAGCTTGTCGAGCAGCATCGCGTTGGGCATGTAGTGCGCGGCCCAGTCGCGGTCGGCGGCGCCGGTCGCGAAGGCGGCGTACCCGGCCTTCACGCACTTGCCGACGAGCTCCTTGAACTGCTCCTGCGGGAGCGAGCCGCTCGCCGGCAGCGTGACGCCGAGCTGCTTGAAGATCTTCTTGTTGTAGTAGAGCTCGTCGGAGGCCGCTTCCAGCGGCAGCGCCCACACGCCCGTCTTGCCGCCGGGGCCGGGCCGCGTCCAGAACGCCTTGCCGAAGGGCTCGACGTTCTCCCAGCGGATGCCGGTGGAGAGATCGGCCATCCAGCCGGCCTGCATGAACTCGGGCGCGTCGATGTCGTAGTAGAGGACGTCGGGGAAGCCGGAGCCGGCGGTGAACGCGGCTCGCAGCGTCGTGAACATGTTCTTCTTCTCGTAGAAGGTGAGGGCGACCGTGTGCCCGGGGTTCTTCGCCTCGAACCGCTTCTTGGCCTCGAAGAGGACGATCTTCTTGTTGTCCTCGATGGCCCAGTGACTCCACCATTGCAGCTCGGTCGCCGTGGCCGCGGCGACGGCGCCGAGCCAGAGGCACACGGTGAGCAGCGCGATCTTCATCGACACTCGCATCGACGACCTCCTCAGGGTACGGGGTGCTTCGACGGCCGGAACGGGTTCTTCACGATGTCGCGGGCGATCTGCGCGACGTCGTCGCCGGCCAGCATGCCGGAGATCAGCGCCACTGCGACGGCGCCCACCAGCATCAGCGGAATCATCACGAGCCAGACATTCGGTGAGCCCGGCGGCTGCACCGACCGGTACCACCAATCCCGCAGCCGCCGTCGCCAGCGCCGCCGGCGCGGCCGGCCCCGCCCGCTCGGCGGCAGCGCCATGGCCTCCTCCTTTATCGAGGACGGCGCGCAGTGTAGCATCCGGGCCATGAACATCACCATTCTCGACGACTGGCAGGACACGATCCGCACGCTGGCCTGCTTTCCCAAGGTGGCCGGCCACACGGTCACGATCTTCAAGGACCACACCAAGGACGTCGAGACGCTGGCCAAGCGCCTGGCCGACACCGAGGCGCTCTGCCTGATCCGGGAGCGCACACCCATTCGTGCGCCGCTGCTGCAACGCCTGGACCGGCTCAAGCTGATCAGCCAGGTCGGCGTCTTCCCGCACGTGGACGTCGAGGCCGCGACGAAGCGCGGCGTGCTGATGTGCTCGCTCACCGGGCCCGGCCGCCCCTCGTACGCGACGGCCGAACTCACGTGGGGCCTGGTAATCGCCGCCTTCCGCCGCATCCCGCAAGAGATGAACGCGCTGCGCGCCGGCAAGTGGCAGGCCCACCCGATCGGCGTCGGGCTGCGCGGCAAGACGCTCGGCATCTGGGGCTACGGCAAGATCGGCGCGGTGGTGGCCGGCTACGGCAAGGCGTTCGGCATGAACGTGCTCGTGTGGGGCCGGCCGTCCACGCTCGAGAAGGCCAGGGCCGACGGCTACGCGGCGGCGCCGAGCCAGGAGGCGTTCCTCGAGCAGTGCGACGTGGTGTCGATTCACGTGCGCCTGATTCCCGAGACGCGCGGCATGGTGACTGCCGCCGACCTCGCGCGCATGAAGCCGAGCGCGGTGTTCGTCAATACCAGCCGCGCCGGGCTGGTGGCGCCGGGCGCGCTGGAGGCCGCCGTCCAGGCCGGGCGGCCGGGCATGGCGGCGGTGGACGTGTTCGAGGAGGAGCCGGTGGTCGGCGGTCAGCACCCGCTGCTCAAGCTGGACAACGTGATCGCGGTGCCGCACCTCGGCTACGTCGAGCGCGATGGCCTCGAGCACATGTTCTCGACGATCTTCGACCAGGTCCTCGCCTACGCGGCCGGCAAGCCGATCAACGTCCAGAATCCCGAGGCCCTCTCGGCGCGCGGCCCCGGCCGCTAGCCGCGCGTGTACTTTGATCGGCGGCTGTGGGCGCTGACGGCCGGCGTCCGCGGCCGCATCGCGGGCACGGTGGTGGTCGGCCTGCTGGCGGCCGCCGCCGGCATCGCGCGGCTCGCCCTGCTGGGCTGGCTGCTGGCCCGCGTGCTCGCCGGTGACGCGCTCGGGACCCTGATCCCCGCGCTCGTCCTCACCGCGCTGGCGCTCGTGGGGCGCAGCGCGCTCGACTACGCCCGCACGATGGTCGCGCACCACACGGCGGCGCGCGTGCAGGCCGAGCTGCGGCGGCGGCTCTACGCGCAGGTGGCTGCGCTCGGCCCCGCGCACTTCGTGCGCGACCGCACGGGCGACGTGATGCTCTCGATGGTAGAGGGCATCCAGCAGCTCGAGGTCTACTTCGGCCAGTACCTGCCGCAGCTCTTCGTGGCCGCGCTCACGCCCGTGCTCATCTTCGGCTTCGTCGCGTTCCTCGATCTTCCGGTTGCGCTCGTCGTGCTCCTGGCCGCCATCGCCGCGCTGCTGGCGCCGGGGCTCTGGCACCGCTGGGACAGCCGCGCCAGCCTGGCGCGCAACCAGGCCTACAAGGCGTTCGGCGCCGAGTTCCTCGACTCCGTTCAGGGCCTGGCCACGCTGAAGGCGTTCGGCCAGTCCACCTCGCGCGCGCGCCGGCTGGAGGAGAAGGCCAAGACGCTGTTCCAGTCGACCATGTGGGTGCTCGGCACCAACACGCTGGCCCGCGGCATCACGGACACGGCCATCGCCGTCGGCGCGGCGGCCGCGCTCGCCCTCGGGGCCTGGCGCGTGAGCCACGGCGCGATGTCGCTGCCGGCGTTGCTCGTCATCCTCATGCTCGGGGTCGAGGTGTTCCGCCCGCTGCGCGAGCTGCGCGTGCTGCTGCACCAGGGCATGCTGGGCCTCTCGGCGGCGCGCGGCATCTTCGCGATCCTCGATGCGCGGCCCGCCGTGGGCGAGCGGCCGGCGGGGCCCGATCCGCGCGACGCCGGCGTGGCCTTCGAGGACGTGACGTTCCTCTATCCCGGCGGGCGCCGGCCCGCGCACGCCGGCGTGACGTTCCGCGTGCGGCCGGGCGAGCGCGTGGGGATCGTCGGTCCGAGCGGCTCGGGCAAGTCCACCGTGGCGCGGCTGCTGCTGCGCTTCTACGATCCCGAGCGCGGTCGCGTGCTCATCGGCGGCCGCGATCTGCGCGAGCTGAGCCTGGCGCAGATCCGCTCGCGCATCGCCGTGGTCAGCCAGGACACGTGGCTCTTCCATGGCACGGTCGAGGAGAACCTGCGCATGGGCCGGCCCGAGGCCACCACCGACGAGCTGCGCGCGGCGGCCCGCGCGGCCAATGCCGAGGAGTTCATCCTCCGGCTGCCGCAGGGCTACGCGACCGTGGTGGGTGAGCGCGGCGTGCGGCTCTCGGGCGGCCAGCGCCAGCGCATCGCCATTGCCCGCGCGCTGCTGCGCGACGCGCCGATCCTCGTCCTCGACGAGGCGCTCTCCTCGGTCGACGCCGAGAGCGAGGCGCTCATCCAGGCCGCGCTCGATCGCCTCATGGCGGGCCGCACCACGCTCGTGTTCGCGCACCGGCTGTCCAGCGTGATCGGCTGCGACCGCATCCTGGTCCTCGACGAGGGACGAGTGGTGGAGAGCGGGACGCACGCCGGGCTGATCGGCGGGACCGGCGTGTACGCGCGGCTCATGGCCGGGCAGGCGCGCGACGGCGCGGGCGCCGTCGCGGTCGGCGCGCGTGCGGCCGCCGTCGTCGAGGACAACGGCGGGACGGCCGAGGCCGAGCCCGACGCCATCGTGCAGGGCGCGGACATCGGCTGGGGCGCCGTGCTGACGACGCTGCTGGCCAAGACCCGCGGCTACCGCGGCCGGCTGGTGCTGACGTTCGTGCTCGGCGTGGCCCGGGTGACCGCGCTGATCGGCGTGGGCGCGCTGAGCGCGCTGGCCGTGCGGGCGGTGAAGCACGGAGAGCCCGCCGGCTCGCTGCTCATCGCGCTCGGCGTGGTGGCGCCGCTGGCCGGTCTGCTGCACTGGGTGGAATCCTGGCTCGCCCACGACGTGGCCTACCGGCTCCTGACCGACATGCGGCTCGAGGTGTTCCACAAGCTCGACGCGCTGGCGCCCGCCTATCTCACGCGCCGCCGCACCGGCGACCTGGTGGGCGTGGCCACGCACGACGTCGAGCTGATCGAGTACTTCTTCGCCCACACCGTCACGCCGGCGCTGGTCGCCGTGCTCGTCCCGCTGGCCGTGCTCGCCGTCCTGGGCGCGATCGGCTGGCCGCTCGCCCTCGTCCTGCTGCCGTTTCTGCTGTACACCGCGCTCATCCCCGTGCTCGGCCGCGGGCGCATCGACCGTCTCGGCTCGCGCGCGCGCGAGGCCTCCGGCGACCTGAACGCGCACGTCGTGGACACCGTGCAGGGCCTGGCCGAGATCGTGGCGTACGGCCGCGTGCGCTCGTGGGGCGAGGCGCTGCGCGTGAAGGCCGAGCGCTTCTACGCGCTGCGGCTGCCGTTCCTGCGCGATCTCGCGCGGCAGACGGCGCTGCAGGAGATCGCCACGGGATTCGGCGGCCTCGCCGTCATCGGGACGGGCGCGTGGCTCGCGCGCGAGGGGCGCCTGGATCCCGGCACGCTGCCGCTGCTGACCCTGCTGGCGCTGTCGGCGTTCGTGCCGCTCTGGGAGGTTGCCCAGGTCGGCCGCCAGCTCGCCGACACGCTGGGCTCAGCGCGCCGGCTGCACGCGGTGGAGGCCGAGCCGGTGCCGGTGCGCGACGGGCGCGGGGTCACCGCGGTCGACGGCGGCGGCGTGGCCATCGAGCTCGCCGACGTGCGCTTCACCTATCCGTCACGCACGCGCCCGGCGCTCGACGGCGTGTCGTTGCGCATCGCGACCGGGAGCACGGTGGCCGTGGTGGGGCCGTCGGGGGCGGGCAAGACCACGATCGCCAGCCTGCTGCTGCGCTTCTGGGATCCGCAGCACGGGGTGGTGCGCCTGTTCGGCCACGACCTGCGCGACTACGGCCTGGACGATCTGCGCCGCCGCATCGCGCTGGTGGCCCAGGACACCTACCTCTTCCACGACACGCTCCGCGCCAACATCGTGCTCGCGAGACCGGAGGCGACCGACGCCGAAGTGCGCCTCGCCGTCGAGCGCGCGGCGCTGGCCGAGCTGGTCGACTCGCTGCCCGACGGGCTGGCCACCGTCGTCGGTGAGCGCGGCGCGCGGCTGTCGGGCGGGCAGCGCCAGCGCGTGGCCATCGCCCGGGCGTTCCTGAAGGACGCGCCGGTGCTCGTGCTCGACGAGGCGACGTCCCACCTGGACGCCGTGAGCGAGGCCTCCGTCCGCCAGGCGCTCGAGCGGCTCTCGCGCAATCGCACCACGCTGGTGATCGCGCATCGCCTGTCGACCGTGCGCGACGCCGACGCGATCGTCGTGCTGGACGAGGGCAAGGTGGTGGAGGTCGGGCCGCACGCCGCCCTGCTGGCGCGCGGCGGGCTCTACGCGCACCTGGTCGCGCGTCAGCTGGCGGCAGGGGCCGCGCTCACGGCGTCCTGACGAGTCCACAAAACAGAGGGTAGTCGCCCCACCGCGCGGCCGGGCGGTAGTGGTTCCTCTTTATGCCGGAGACTCGCGGCAGTTCGGCGAGAATGGCGAGCAAGGAGGAACCCATGGCAAAGCGGTCGAGTCTCGCACGCAGGAAGGCCAAGGCCGACGTCAAGATCGCTCGCGTGAAGCGCAAGATCAAGACGCTGGCTCGACAGCTGAAGACGCAGCAGGGCATGCTCTCGAAGAGGATGAAGGCGCGCAAGAAGATGAAGTAGCGATTCCAGCCGCGCGGCGGTGGCGCTTACACGATCGGCCACCGCGAGCGCGGGTGGCTCACCCCGGTGCGCGCCAGCAGACTCTCGCCGATCTCCTGCACCTTCGAGAACAATCGCGGCTCGTCCACGAACGACTGCTTGTAGGCGTCGACGACCACCCGGCCGTCGATGATGACGGTGTGGAGGCTGCGGCCGTCGGCGTTGTAGACGAGGTTGTTGAGCGGGTTGAAGAGCGCCTGCCATTCCGGGCGCTGCGTGTCGAAGAGCAGCAGGTCGGCCTTCTTGCCGACGTCCAGCGAGCCGATCTCGTTGCCGACGCCGAGCGCCTGGGCGCCCGTCAGCGTGGCCAGCTCCAGCGCGGTCTCGGCGGGGATCAGCTTCATGTCCTGGCGCGCGTCCTTGTACTGGATGGCCGCCATGTTGAGCGCGCGCAGGATGTCGAGGTGGTTGGAGTTGTTCGGCGAGTCGCAGCCGAGCGCCACCTTCACGCCCTTGGCCACCAGCTCGGGCAGCCGGCCGAGCTGGCCGGCGCCGCGCGCGCCCTTCGCGGCGGTCACCGGGCACATCGCCGCCGTGCTGCCGGCGCGGGCCATGAGGTCGATCTCGATGTCGTCGATCCCGAGCACGTGGGCCAGGCAGACGTTCGGGCCGAGCAGCCCGAGCGAGTCGAGGTAGGCGGTCGGGCTGCCGGCGCCGTGCTCCTGGTAATCCGCGCGCGCCTTCACGCCGCTGTTGAAGTGCAGCGTCAGGAACGTGCGGTGCTCGTCGGCCAGGCGCTTGAGCGCTTTCAGCAGATCGGCGCTGCACGTCTCGGCGGAGAACGGCATGACCCACGCGCGCATGCGGCCGTTCAGCCGGCCGTTCCACCGCTTGAGGAACGCCGAGGTCTTGTCGATCGCCTCCGCCGCCGGATAACGCGGCAGCGGGAACGGCGCCTCGCGATCGGTCACGCACTCGCCCAGGATCACGCGGATGCCGGCATCCTCGTAGGCCTGCAGACACGCGTCCGGATACTTGGTGCTGCCGGGGTCCACGAAGCAGACCGTGCCGTTCTTCACCAGCTCCACCAGCCCGAGCAGCGTCGTGTGGTACTCCTCCTCCTCCGTCATCGCCATCTGCAGCTTGAAGACCTGCGGCAGCGGGCTGCCGAGGTCGTCGGGGAAGATGCCGCGGACGGCGTGCGCGTAGGAGATGTGCATGTGGCCGTTGACGAAGCCGGGCGTGACGACCATGTGACGGCCGTCGATCACGCGGTCGGCGCCGGCCGAGGCCAGCTCGGCCGCCTTGCCGACGCGGGCCACGCGGCCGTCCTCGATGAGGATGGCGCCGTCCTGGATGATGCGACGCTGCGCGTCGAGGGTGAGCACGTACCGGGCGTGGTCGATCTTGAGGGTCTGTGCCGTCATGGGCCGCATGGTAGCCTATCCCGCATGAACGACACCCAGCGGATCAAAGGCGTCCTCTCGCCCGTCGTCACGCCGTTCAAGGCCGACCTCGCCCCCGATCCCGAGCGCTTCGTGCGCCAGTGCCGGTGGCTGCTGTCGCAGAACGTCGGCCTGGCCGTGTTCGGCACCAACTCCGAGGCCAATTCCATCTCCGTCGACGAGAAGATCGAGCTCCTCGACCGGCTGGTGGGCAGCGGCCTCGACCCGGCGCGGATGATGCCGGGCACCGGCCACTGTGCGCTGACCGACTCCGTGCGGATGACGGCGCACGCCGTCAAGCTCGGCTGCGGCGGCGTGCTGATGCTGCCGCCCTTCTACTACAAGGGTGTGAGCGACGACGGCCTGTTCCGCAACTTCGCCGAGATCATCGAGCGGGTGGGGGAGTCGCGGCTGCGCGTGTACCTCTATCACATCCCGCCGGTGGCCCAGGTGCCGATCACGCTCGGCCTGGTCGAGCGGCTGCTGAAGGCCTATCCGCAGCAGGTCGCCGGCATGAAGGACAGCGGCGGCGACTGGAAGAACACGCAGGCGTTCCTCGACGCCTTCGCCCGGGGCGGCTTCGACGTGTTCCCCGGCGCCGAGACGTTCCTGCTGCAGGGGATGCGGCACGGCGGGGCGGGCTGCATCAGCGCCACCGCCAACGTGAACCCCGCGGCCATCGCGCGGCTCTACGACACCTGGACGGCCGCCGGCGCCGACGCGCAGCAGGCGCGCCTGGACGAGATCCGCGGGATCTTCGCCAAGTTCCCGATGATCCCCGCGCTGAAGGCCGCCGTCGCGCACTGGAGCGGGCAAGAGGCCTGGCGCACCGTGCGTCCGCCGCTGGTGGCGCTGACCGGCGAGCAGAGCGCCGCGCTCGTCGGCCAGCTCGAGCAGGCGAAGTTCACGATGCCGGGGCTGCGCGCATGACCGCCAAGCCGATGGTGTTCGAGTTCGGCATGGGCGTGGATGTCCACGGCCTCGACGGAACCAAGGCGGCGTGCCGCGCGGTCTCCGACGCCATCCGCCATTCGAGCCTGCCGCTGTTCGCGGACGCGCGCGCCAAGGGCGGCAAGATGCTCGTCGCGGTGACGGTGGGCGTGCCCGATCCCGCGGCGGTGGACGTCGAGCGCGTGCGCAAGGAGCTGCCGCACGGCGAGGTGACGGTGACGCCGGTGGCCGGCGGCCTGCGCGTGCCGGGCTCCGATACGCTGATCGCCTGCGTGGCCATCACGGTCAGCATCGACTACCCGGACGGGAAATCGTGAGCCTCGGCCTCAAGCGCCTGCAGCATCTCGTGCTGTGGGTCGGCAACGTCGAGCGCAGCGTGCGCTTCTACTGCGACGTGCTCGGCTTCGAGGTCCAGCGCCGCTATCCGAACGCCGCGTTCCTGACGATTCCCGGCAGCGGCGACGATCACAACCTGGGACTCTTCGAGCAGCCGGCGCTGCGCCCGCCCGACGAGGGGGTAGCGCGCATGTATCACGCCGCCTGGGAAGTCGCCGAGCTCACCGACCTCGCTCGCGCGCGGCAGCGCCTCATCGAGGTGCGCTCGCTGGTGGGCCAGTCCGATCACGGCACGAGCCTGTCGCTCTATGCCAAGGACCCCGACGGGCTCGAGTTCGAGCTCTTCTGGACGGTGCCCGGCGGCACGCCGGCCGGCACGCGCCCGCTCGATCTCGAGGGTGAGCTGGCACGCCGGGGACTCGCCGTCCGGTGACCGCAGTGGCGTCGGCGCTCGGCACCGACATCATGCGCGAGGGCGCCGGATTCGGCGCGGCGCCGCCTGGTGCTCGATCCAGTAATGGTGCGTCTTCGCCACCGCCGTCACCACGTTCTTGATCTCGCCGTCGAGCGTGAAGCTGCAGCCCGCGGGCAGGTAGAGGACCGCGTCCTCGCGCCGCACCATGACGTTCTCGACGACGATGGCGCGCATGAGCCAGATCGCCATCTCCTCGTCGGCGCAGCGCAGCCCGATCCACCCCACCGGCCCGTCGAGCACGATCGGCAGCCCGGTCACCAGCTGTAAGCCGCGCGCCAGCTCGGCGCGCACCTCGGCGTAGCGCTCGGGGTTGGCCGCCGCCGCCTCCGGCGTGATGGCCTCCAGCAGCGTGCCCCGATGCGGCGGCCCGCCGGCCAGCGCCAGCTCGCAGAAGCCCTGCCACATCTGATCCCACGCGACGCGTCCGTCGTCGTCGCGCTGGAGCGCCGCCGCGCCCATCGGCGCGCTGCTCACCACCAGCGCGCCGTCCTGGTAGCGCGGCGGCAGCAGCTGGCCGATGCGCGCCTCCAGATCGGCGGTGAGGCGCGGGCCATGCCCGTGCGCGTGCTCGAGCACGCGGAGGAGCTCGGGATTCACCCAGGCGCCGCCGAGGCCGTCGGCGAGGGCCTCCAGGTGACGGCGGATGAGCGCCCACACGAGCCCGGGGTGAGAGTCGAGTGGACGTGCAACCGCGACCTCGATCCGCGCGGCAGCACCGCCGGCGCGGGCCTGCTGCCGCAGGCGCCGGCGCGCGCGCGAGTCGAACAGCAGG
>JBKPRI010000048.1:0-13785 GCA_046734515.1 Candidatus Methylomirabilota bacterium
GCCCTGGAACTCCGCCGTCATCAGGATGTAGAAGGTGACGGCGGCGGTGAGGGCGCCGAGCAGAATGCCGGGACCGCTGCGGGCGGCGGTGCGCTCGAGCGCGCCGATGAACGTCCGGCCGAGCACCCGCTCTTCCCGGTATCGGAACAGGAAGAAGGTCCCGTAGTCGGTGCCCAGGCCGACGACGATCGAGACGAACATCATCGACAGGATGGTGAGATGGCCGACGAGCAGGGTGGTCGCGGCCAGCGACCAGGCCAGGCTCAGCGTGAGCGCAGCCAGCATCGCGACCGAGGCCAGGAGGTGCCGGAAGGCGAGCACCAGCAGGCCAAGCGTGAGCACCATCGCCAGGATGCCGGCGATCTCGCCGTCCCGGGTGGCGGAGGTGAGCTCGTCGCTGAACAGCGCGGGGGCCCCGGTCACGCCGGCCTCGACGGCTGGAAACTCCTGGCGGAGGCCGGCGATCGTGGACCGGACGGCGAGGATGGCCTCGTGCTCGGCGTTGAAGGTGCGCGGCGCCTGGGCGAGATCGATCACGACGAAGAGCAGCCGCCGGTCGTGTGACAGGAAGTATCCGCCGTCCGGGGCGAGGGTAGGGGCGGCGATCAGATTCGTCCACGGCGAGCGGTACGGCGCGCCGTCGATCCGGTCCGACATCTGGGTCAGGAGATCGCGAACGAGGCGGAGGGGCGCGGTCCCTGTCCCCTCCTGGTTGTCTTGGGCGAACGTGCCGGGCAGGAACGTCGCGCCGATCCACTGGTTGATGCCCTCGATCAGCCGGTCGAGCGTCGGCGCGCCGGCGAAGTCCGCGAGCGGGTCTTCGTAGCTGGCGACCGTGACCAGCGTGCGCTCCAGGGTTTCATACGGCAGGTACAGCAGCGCGTGGGCTTCGAGACGGCTGGCGTCGATCCGATAGCTGATGCGCGCCGTCCCGGGGATCTTGTCGCGCAGCGCGCTGGCCAGGCGGACCGCATAGGCGGTCGAGGTCTCGACGGCCGGGCTTTCCACGACGACGACGATGTCCTCGAGCTGGCCGAAATCCTCGGCGTAGTCCTTGTAGAGCGTGGCGTAGCGCTGGCCGAGCGGGAGCAGATGAAACTTGGACGTCTCGAACGTGAGGTATTGCGCCGAATAGGCGGTGCTGAGCGCGGCCGTCGCCAGCGCCACCACGATCGTCACCCTGGGCCGGACGCAGCAGAACCACACGATGAACTGCAAGATCCGGCCGGTCGACGACAGCGGCGCCACCGAGGATCACCGGTCCGGGGTGACGCTCATCGCGCGGGCTTCCCCGGCGGTGAGGCCGAGGGCGCCGAGAATTCGGTCTGGTGCGACTTGAGCTTCGTCACGAGGGTCTCGTAGGAATCGATCCGGATGATCTTGTTGAACTGGGCGCGGTAGTTCGACAGGAGACTGATGCCGTCGATGCTGAGGTCGTAGACCTGCCAGCGGGCGTCGGCGTTGTGCATCCGGTACTCGAGCGGCATTGTCTTGCCGTTGTTCAGCGGGACCGCCGTCCGCACGGCGGCGAGATCGCCGTCCACCGTCTCGCCCGTGAACGTCATCTGCGCGCCGCTGTGCTGGTCGACCTTGCTGATGTACGAGTGCTGGATGAGGTCGGTGAAGAGCGCGACGAACTGCGTGCGCTCGGCCGTCGTGCGCGCGGCCCAGTGCGGGCCCAGCGATCGCTTGGCCATCTCGCCGAAGTCGAAGATGGTGCCGGCGGCGGCGAGGACCGCGGCCTGCCGCTGGACCGCGTTCTTGTCCCCCGCCATCTCGGGGTCCCGGAGGATCTTGAACACCCGGTCGATCCCACCGCGCAGCTGTTCGGTGGGCGCGCCGGCCCAGGCGCCGGGGACCAGGCACGTCGCGATGAGCAGTGTGAGGATCCCGATGACGCGCGCGCGGTGATTCGGCATGAGCGTACTTCTCCTCCGTGGACTTTCACTTCCGGACACTCTCACTGTAGAGGACGGCCCGGGACCGTGGCCATTGGACCTTGGCCACACTGGGCGCCGCGCACGGCGCCCGCCCCCGGGCGTGGATGACCAAGGTCTAATAGCCGCGCGACGGGATGCCCGCTACAGTCAAAGGCGAGGAATCCCCATGAAACGACTCAACCTGATCCTGGTCTTCGCAGTCTCGCTGATGCTCTATGCCGCCGGATCTGCCGTCGCCGCCGACGACTCGAAGGTCAAGAGCGCGACGGAGCAGCTGAGCGGTGGCGCCGTCGACACTGTGAAAGGGGCCGGCAACACCGTGTCCGAGGGCGCGAAGTACAGCGGCGAGAAGCTGAAGGAAGCGGGTCAGGTCGCGGAACCGCCGGCGAAGACCGCGTGGGGCAACGCGCGCGACGGCGCCGTCGGGGTCGGGCACACCGTCAAGGCCTTCTTCACGAGCCTGTTCTCGCGGTGACGCCCATGATGACATCGACAGCTCGCAGTGAGGACACGCGCATGCTGAACCTCCTTCGTCTGTCGATCGGAGCGGTGCTGGCCCTCATGCTGTGGACGGCGATGGCCCAGGGTCAGACGCTCCCCGTGTGCGACCCCCAGGGGAAGACGATGCACGAGTTCCAGGCCCGAGTGGCGCCGGCCTGCTGACACGCCTGGGGTCGCGGCCGTACCCCTGCAGAAGCGTATTGGACCTTGGTCCAATGGCCGGGCGCCTTGTGCCCCCGCCCTCGCGGCCTTACGATGGACTGCCCCTAAAATCTGCTCCTCATCGCACAAGAGGTCCATCCAAAGGAGCACGCATTCAGAATATCGGCCCCACGGATCCCATGGCCGTGCAGCTCATCGAAGGCGCCGGGCTGCGTGATGCCTGTGAGCTCGATCTTTTGCTGTTCTTCTCACGGCATCCGCGGGTCGTCCTCAGCCGTGAGCATCTCGCGGCCTACGTCGGCTACGATGTGCGCCAGGTCGCGCGGGCCCTCGAGCGGCTGCTCGGGGTGGGTCTCCTGAAACGGACGCTCAATCATGGCGCCCCGGGACGGGTGTACGTCCTCGAGGTCGATCACGTCGAGGCGTGGCTCGATCCCCTGCGGCACGTGTGCGCGACGCCGGCTGGACGGAACGCGCTGAAGATGTTGCTGAAGCAGCGGCAGGCGCAGAACGGCGAGCGAAGTCACCGTCGCCTGTTCCGCGTGCGACCGTGACGATGGGAGACAGCGACCATGCTTGAGAGGGATCTCGTCCCGACCGGCATCGCAGGGCTGGACGATATCCTGTCCGGCGGTCTCCTGCGTGGCAGCATCGTCCTGGTGGAGGGCGGGGCCGGGACGGGGAAGACGACCCTGGGGTTGGAGTTCATCTACCGGGGCGCCGCCGAGTTCGGCGAGCCCGGCCTCATCGTGCTCTTCGAGGTATCGCCCGACAAGCTCATCCGCGATGCGGCGCTCTTCGGCTGGGATCTGCTCGAGCTCGAGCGCCAGGGGCGGCTCAAGATCGTCTTCACGACGCGCCAGGTGTTCCAGCAGGAGATCCAGCAGGCCGACAGCCTCCTTCTCGACGAGACGGCGGCGATCGGCGCGCGCCGGATCTTCGTCGACGGCCTCGTGCGGCGGAGCACGGGAGACAGCGACGCCGGGCGGAGTACGCCCGAGGCGTTCCACCTCCTCGCGGAGGGGCTGCAGCGCGAGCGGCTCACCGCGATGCTCGGGGTGGAGGTGGCCGCCGACGGCGGCCGAGTGGGCACCGCGCTGCCGGAGGAGTTCATCGCCGACACGGTCATCCATCTGCGGCTCGAAGCGGTGGAGCGGGCGGTGCAGCGCTCGATCGAGATCGTCAAGGCGCGCGGACAGGATTACCGGATGGGCCGGCACTCGTTCTCGATCGTGGATGGGAAGGGACTCGAGGTCTACCGCCGGGTCCAGGCCCCGCGCGAACTGGCGCGGGAAGAGGCCGCGGCCTACGACACCACCACGCGCGTCACGACCGGCGTGCCCGGGCTCGACGAGATGATGAGCGGCGGCTACTTTCTCGGCAGCACGACGCTCGTGGTCGGCATCACGGGCTCCGGCAAGAGCGTCATGGCGCTGCAGTACGTCGCCGAAGGCGCCCGGCTGGGTGAGCGCAGCGTCATGCTCACGCTCGACGAGCCACGGGCCCAGGTGATGCGGAACGCCGCCAGCATCGGGATCGATCTCAAGCCGGCGATCGACCAGGGCCTCATCCGGCTCGTCTACGACCGGCCGCAGGAGATCGAAATCGACCGTCATTTCCTGCAGCTCGAAAGGATCGTGAAGGAATTCAAGCCGCGGCGCGCGGTCATCGACAGCCTGTCGACCTACGGCTCGAGCCTGGGCCCCACCGGCCGGAGCTTTCGCGACTTCTTCCATGCCGTCGTGGCGCTCATGAAGGAGCACCAGGTTACGACCCTCTACAACCACGAGAATCCCGAGTTGCTCGGGATGTCGTCAGTCATGGGCCCCTTCGGCGTCAGCTCGCTCGTCGACAACGTAGTCCTCCTGAACTGGGTCGAGCTCGGCGACACGTTTCGCCAGGCGCTGACGATCGCGAAGATGCGCGCCAACGCCTTCGACCGGACGACGCGCGAGTGCGACGTGGTGAACGGCCAGGGGATGCGCGTGCTGCCGCGGCAGATCTCCCCCGGCGCCACACGCCGGCTGGCGTTCTGGGAGTACTACAGCCTCGTGTCGCGCTCGCCCGAGCGGCACGCCAGCCAGGGCGGGGGGTAGGCGCGTGGCCGAGCTGGACGTGACGATCTTTCAGCTCGATCGGGGCCGGGTGGCCTTCGAGAAATGGGCGGCCGCCAATCATCTGACCGTCGAGGTCTATGGCGCCGATGGCGGCCTCGTCGCGGGCTTCCATCGCACACCGCTCTTCGACCTCTTCTCCCCGGGGCACGGCCCCGGGATGTTCGCCACGTGCGCGCTCCAGTGCCTGGGCCAGCGGGGTTCCGACCCGGCGGTCATCATCGAGGAGCGCTACGGGATCGCGGTGATCGGCACCCCGCTCGTCATGTTCGGCGAGATCGTGGGCGCGGCCGTCGCCGGCTACGCGCTGGTTTCCCACGCCGGCCACCGCGAAATCACGCGACTCGCCCGCGATTGCCAGATCCCCTTCGACGACCTGTGGTCGGTGATGCGCAAGGAGCTGCCGGTGCCAAGCTCCCGGTTATTTCTGCGCGGGGAGCTCCTGGGCATCCTGGGCAACACCCTGTTGAGCGAGCACCATCGTTCCCGGCAGCTCGAAGAAACGTCCCTCCGGCTCGCCGAGGCGTCGGAGACCAAGGACCGGTTCCTGGCCGTCCTCTCCCACGAGCTCCGCACGCCGCTCACGTCGATCCTGGGTTACGCCGCGCTCGTTCGAAAGGGGAAGCTCGACGAGGACGGGGTGCGCCGGGCGCTGGAGGTCATCGAGCGCAACGCCAGGCTCCAGACGCGGCTCATCGAGGATCTCCTCGACGTTTCCCGGATCATCTCCGGCTCGCTCCGGCTCGACATCCGCCCGCTCGCTCTGGGGCCGGTGATCGAGGCGGCCGTCGGGAATGCCCGCCCGGCGGCCCATGCGAAGGGGATTCGCCTCGATCTCGTGCTCCCTGGATCGGAGGTGGTGATCGCCGGCGATCCCGTCCGCCTCCAGCAAATCGTGTCGAACCTGCTCGTCAACGCGGTCAAGTTCACGCCCTCGGGGGGGAAGGTCGAGGTGCGGCTTGAACGGCGCCGCCTCGAGGCGCAGATCGTCGTCAAGGACACCGGTGTCGGCATTCGTGGGGAGTTCCTGCCCTATGTCTTCGAGCGCTTTCGCCAGGACGACGCCACCGAGGCGCGCGCGCACGGGGGGCTCGGCCTCGGCCTGGCGATCGTGCGCCATCTCGTGTCGCTGCACGACGGGTCCATCCATGCCGAGAGCGCCGGCGAACGGCAGGGCTCGACGTTCATCGTCACCGTGCCGGCCCTAGTCGACGCGGAGGCGCTGGACCTCGGCCGGGTGCCCGCGATCGGTCCCGACTCGGCCGGCCTCGACGATCCACCGACGCTGACGGGCTTACGGGTCCTGGTGGTCGATGACGACGCCGATGCGCGCGACCTCTTGACCCGGGTGCTCGAGCAGTGCGATGCACGCGTGAGGGCCGTGGCATCCGCCGGGACGGCGCTGGCCGCGCTCGAAAGCTGGAAGCCGGATGTGCTGGTCAGCGACATCGCCATGCCGCTGGAGAGCGGCTACGTCCTGCTGCGAAAGATCCGGCAGCTGACGCCCGAGCAGGGCGGTCGGATTCCCGCGCTGGCAGTCACGGCCTACGCGCGGGTGGACGACGTCAAGCTCGCGCTGACGGCAGGGTTCCAGGCGCACGTCGCCAAGCCCGTCGAGCCCATGGACTTCGCACTGGCGGTCGGCCGCCTGGCCCGGGGCGTCAAGCTGCCAGGCGAATGACCTTCTCGCTCTCGAAGCGCCTCGAGTAGACCTTGGTGAATTCGGCGCCGAAGAAGACGATCTGGGCCGAGTAGTACACCCAGAGCAGGATGACGATGAGGGAGCTGGCGGCGCCGTAGACGGACGCCACCGAGCTGCGGCCCAGGTAGAGGCCGATCAGCGTCTTGCCGATGGTGAACAGGACCGCCGTCACGGCCGCGCCGGTCCACACGTTCCGCCACCCGAGCTTCACATCCGGCAGCGCCTTGTAGATCACGGCGAACATGAAGGTGATGATCACGAACGACAGCAGGGCGTTGGCCGTCTCCATCATCGCCGCCGGAAGCGGCAACAGCCGCGAGAAGAACTTCCCGAGCGCCGCCAGCCCGGCGCTGGCGGCGAGGGAGACCAGCAGCAGGAATCCGATGCCGACGACCATCGTGAACGACCAGAAGCGCTGCTTGATGACGCCGACGATACCGAGTCCGGGCGTGGCGGGGACACGCCAGATGGTGTTCAGCGCGTCCTGCAGCTCGCCGAAGACGCCCCACAGCCCGAAGAGGAGCGTGACGACGCCCAGCGCGGTGGCGACGAGACTGGAGCCGGCGTCCCGGGCGCTCTCGATCGCCGCGCGCACCGCCCCGGCGCCGGCCTCGCCGGCGAGGTCCTGGACCTGGCCGATGATCTGGCCCTGGGCCGCCTCCTTGCCGAGGAGGAGACCGGCCAGAGCGATGATGAGGATCAGCCCGGGCGCCAGCGCGAAGACGGTGTAGTACGCCAGCGCGGCTCCCAGGCGCGGCGCGCGATCGTCGTACCACTCGACGAACGTCTCGCCGAGCAGCGACCACACGATGCGTGGCGTCAGGGGCGAATCTCCACGGCCTTGCTTCTCATCGAGGGGTTCTTTGCCCGCCGGCGACGACGTCGGCGGACTCCCGGCACCGCGCGGGCTCCGTTCGCATCCACTCGAGCAGCTCGGCCACGGACGAGGTGCCGATCATCGCGTTCAGCTGACTGCGATAGTTTGACACCAGGCTGACATCGTCGAGCACGATGTCGTACACGGTCCACTGGCTGCCGTGGCGGGACAGGCGGTACTCGATCATGCTCGCCGGGGCGTCGTCGCGGGTGATGTGGGACCGCACGTGCGCGACCGTCCCGGCGATCTCCTCGTCGGCGGCGATCACGTCGTCGCCGGAGTACCGCTCGATGATCCTCACGAAGGACTGGGTGAGCACGCGCCGGAAGAGTCGGACGAACTCGCTCTGCTCGGCGGGTTCGAGGACGTTCCAGTGGCGCCCGAGGGCACGGCGGGCAATGTCGTCAGCGTCGAACAGGTCATCGGCCACCCGGCGAATTTCCGGGCGCCGGTCATCGCACGTGCTCAAGCCGGGCGGCGGCGACCGCAGGCCGGCGAGCCCGCGGGCCACCGACGATGTCACGACGTCGAGCGGGCGTCTCGCGGGGCCGGCCGTCGCCGCGGCGTCAGCCGTGGCTCTGAAGCCCGTATTGGTGATCGAGACCGCGAGCACGAGGATCACCAGGCCCAGTCGCTTGATCATGCCTGGAGTCTACGTGCGTGGGTGCGGGGCCAATAGTGGACCTTGGTCCTGTCCCCGCGTGCACGCCCACGGCGTCGGCCAGCCGGACCAGCTCGGCCATCGATCGGGCCCGCATCTTCGCCATGACCCGGGCGCGGTGCACCTTGATCGTCTTCTCGCCGACGCCGAGGTCCGCGCCGATCTGCTTGTTCAGCCGGCCCGTCACGACGCAGGCGAAGACCTGGGCCTCGCGCGGGGTCAGCGTGGCGACGCGCTGCCGGATCTCGGCCACGCGGGTCTCGGTGCTGAGATCCGCCGCGTCCTTCGCCACCGCGCGTGCGATGGCGGCCAGGAGGGCTTCCCGATCGATGGGCTTGGTGAGGAGATCGACGGCGCCGCCCTTCATGGCCTTCACGCTCGTGGGGACGTCGACGTGCCCAGTGACGAAGACGATGGCCATCCGACGCCCCGCCGCCACCAGCGCCGCTTGCAGCTCGATGCCGGTGAGACCGGGCATCCGCACGTCGAGCACCAGGCAGCACGGGACCTCGGACGGCGCCCGCGCCAGGAACTCCTGCGCGGACGCGAACTCCTCGACCGCGTACCCGGCCACGCCCAGCAGCCGGCTCAGGCTCTTGCGCACGGGAGCGTTGTCGTCGACGACGAAGACGAGCGGCGCGGCCCCGTTCAGCATTGGTCTTTCCTCCCCACCGGCAACGTGAAATGGACGGTCGCCCCGCCTCCTTCGTTGTTCGCCGCGACCAGCCGGCCGCCGTGCGCGTCCACGATGGTTCGCGCGATGGCGAGACCCATGCCCAATCCGTCGGGCTTGGTCGTGTAGAGCGGCTGGAAGATGCGGTCCGGGTCGGTCTCGTCGATGCCGACCCCGGAGTCCTGCACGGCCACCGTGACGGACGCGGCATCGTCCTGAGCGGTCCGGATGACGAGGGTGCGCGGGCCCGCCGGAGGCGGCCGCATGGCTTCGAGGCCATTCAGCACCAGGTTCAACACGACCTGCTGCAGCTGCACGCGGTCCCCGAGCACGCTCGGCAGCTCGGGGGCGAGCTCGAGGCTCATTGATACGTTGCGGAGAAGCACGTCGCTCTTCACGAGCCACGCCACTTCGCCGACGACCTCGTTGACGTCGAGCCGGACGAACTCGATCTCCCCCTTCTTGAGCAGGATGCGCAGCCGGTGGATCACCGCCGCCGCCCGCTTGTCCTCGGCGATGATGTCGCCCAGGATCTCGCGCACCATCCCGAGGTCGACGACGTCGGCGGCCAGGAGATCCTGGGCCGTCTCCGCGTTGCTGAGGATCGCGCTCAGCGGCTGATTGAGCTCGTGGGCCAGCGACGCGGTGAGCTCGCCCATCGCGGAGACGCGGCCGATGTGCGTCAGCTCCTGCCGCAGCCGCTGCGTCTCGAGCTCCCCCTGCTTGCGCGACAGCGCATGGGCGAAGACCTCTCCGAGGATCTGCAGCTGCGGCATCCGCGTGAGCTCGTCGGCTGTCGAGCGCTCGACGTCGCCCCCGCTGAACACGAGCCCGCCCACCACGGTGCCCCCCGCCATCAGCGGCATCGCCACCTGGGGCTTGACGCGGTGAGCGAGATAGCTCTGCCGGTCCACCGCTGCCTCGTCGGGAAGCGTCTCCAGCTCGGAAAAGCTGACGACGTCCCCGCGCTGCAGCCGCGCCGTCATCCAGGGGAATTCGCCGACGTCCATCCATTCCTCGATCGCCCACGAGTGGGCGGTGGAGCCGTCCCGGGAGAACTCGATCAGGCTGCCGCGCGCCACGCCGAGGAACTCGACGACGCGATGGAGCGCGTGCTGCACCTCGCGGTTGAAATCGCCGGCCGACAGCTGGCTGAACGACGTCGACAGGGACGACAGGAGCTTCTCGAAGCGCAGGCGCTCGGCCAGCGAGAGCTCCACGCGCTTCCGCTCCAGGGTGCTGGCGAAGGCCTCGCTCAGCAGGCGCAGCCGTTCCACGAGCTCGGCCGGCCAGGCCCGGCGCCTCCGCACCGAGCCAAAGGAGAGCACACCCAGCATAGGCCCCCCGGCGCTCAGGGGCAGGGCCACCTTCGAGCGGGTGCCCACGCGCTCGTAGCTCGCGCGATCGGTTGCCGCCTCTTCCGGAAGCTGATCGCCGTCCGAAAATCGAACGATGTCCCCGCGTCCCAGCTGCTTGGCGGTCCACGGGAACTGCTCGGCGTCCATGACGTGCGGCGACTCGCTGAGACCGGGCAGCGTCCACGCGATGCGGCCGCCGCGCCCGACTTCCTGATCGATGTCGACGGTGCCGCGATCCACGCCCAGGAAGGTGACGACCTGCTGGAGCGCGCGTTCGAGTGCGGCGTCGATGGCGCCGGCGGGGACGTGGATCAAGCCGGCCGAGAGCTCCGAGAGGAGCTGCTCGAAGCGCAGGCGCTCCTCCAGCCGGAGCTTCTCCTGCCGGCGCTCCGCGTGATGACGCGGGCTGGCAGACAGGCGCGGAGTCATGGCCCTTGTTACCGTACGCGCTAGAACCCGCACCGTCTGGTCAAAATTGCTCACAGCAAAACGCCCCCGCGTGTGCGACGCGGAGGCGCTCGGCAGGGGCGCTGGTTCCGGTCAGCTCCCGGTCAGGCCAGGCGCTCTCGGCGCTGCCGGCCCCGCTTCACGGCATGCCGGCTCGCGGCCTCGTCGACGGAGTGAGACTGCATCAGGTCGACGTCCCGCTTCGCCATCGTCGCCAGCCTGCTGTAGTGACCATGAAGCACCTCCAGCTCGGCTTCCGTCAGATCCTCGATGTTGACCAGGCGATTGCTCGCGCCATCGAGCGCGGCCACGATCTCGTTCAACTTGAGCTGCAGGGCCAGCGAGTCCTTGTTCTGGGACCGCTGGATGAGAAAGACCATCAGGAAGGTGACGATCGTGGTCCCGGTGTTGATGGCCAGCTGCCACGTGTCGCCGAAATGAAACAAGGGCCCCGTCGCGGCCCAGACCACGATCGTTCCGAGCGCGAGCGCGAAGCCCAGCGTGCTTCCGGCGAACCGCGTGATCGTGCGCGCCAGCGCCTCCAGGCGGTGGCTGAGACCGTGAGGTCTCTGTCCCTCCGTCATCCGGTCACGGTTCCCGCTTGGAGGGCGCCTCGTGACGTTCCAGCGGTTTCCGGTGCTCGGCAATCACCTGATTCCAGCGCTCTCGCCGCTCGTCGGCATTGACTTTGAGCTGGTCGTCGCGCTGGAACAGCGCAGCCGCACGCTGCCGGAACGACGAGACGTAGGAGAGCAGGGCGTTCATGATGTCACGATCCTCCGAGCCACTCTAGGCTCAGGCGGCCGCCGTGGCTATTGGACCTTGAGCCAATCGCCGGCACGTGGCCCTTCGAGGCCCCCACCTAATCGTGCAGGACGACGTGGAGCAGCGAGCTGTGAACCTCCAGCCCGCCGTTGTACTCGATGAAGCCCAGCTTGCGGAACTTGTTCATGAAGAAGCTGACGCGCGAGCGGGTCGTGCCGACCATCTCCGCGAGCATCTCCTGGCTGACCTTCGGGACGACGGGCTCCGGCCGCCCTTCCTTGCCGAAGTTGGCCAGCAGCAACAAGATGCGGGCCAGCCGCTTCTCGCTGGAGTTGAAGAGCTGGTCCACGAGGTCTTCCTCGAACCGGATGTTCCGCGACAGCAGATACGTCGTGAAGGTCTCCGAGAACGCGGCGTCCTCGTGGAGCGCGCGGATCATCGCCTGTTTCGGGAGGGAGACGATCGCGCCGTCCGTCAGCGCGATGGCTGTCGACATGCGCAGCGGCTGGCCGGCCAGGCACCCTTCGCCGAAGAAGTTGCCCGGTCCCAGGATGGCGATCACCGCCTGCTTGCCCTGCCGAGAGAGGACCGTCAGCTTCACCTTTCCCCGCTCGACGAAGAACACGACCTCCGCCCGCTCGCCCTGCGCGAAGATCGTCTGGTTCTTCTGGTAGTCCCGGGCTGTCTTGCCGGCGCCCACCGTTGCCAGCAAGGCCTTGGGATCGATCCGCGCCTTGGCTTTCCGCTTCATCGTGGTCATCTTAGTACGAAAATTCCTCCGCGTATGCGACGCGGAGGAATCTTCTTCGCGCGAGCCGTTCGGTCAGCTTCCGGTCTTGACGAGCACCTCGACGCGCCGGTCACGCGTGAGCCGCGTGTCGCCGAACGCCCCCGTCTGGATCTTGGACGCGGGGACGCCCGCCTGGATCAGCGCGTCGCGAACGGCGCCGACGCGACGATCGCTGAGGCCCTGGTCGCGCGGGTCGCTGCCGCGCGGATCCATCGAGCCGTCGATGCCGACCTGCAGCGACGGATTCTGGTTCACGTAGCCGGCGATCTCGGTCACCTTGCTCTGGTCGACCGTGCTGAGGTTCGCGCCGTTGGACTCGAACACGAACTCCCGGAACGAGGTCCAGCGGTCGACGACACCCACCGGGCCCTGCGCGCCCGTCGATCCGACGGGGCCCTGCACACCAGCCGGACCGGAACGCCCGGTCTCGCCGGTGCTCCCGGCCATCGTGCTGCCCTGAACACCCTTGTCTCCGCTGCCGCCCGTCGAGCCGGCCACGCCAGAACCACCAGCCGGGCCGGCAGGACCGACGAGCGTTTCACCGCGCGGACCTGTCTTGCCGGTCTCGCCCTGCGCGCCGGCGGCGCCCATGGCACCAGTCGAACCGGCCGCGCCGACCACGCTCGAGCCCTGAGCGCCCGTCGCTCCGATCGGGCCCTGGGGACCCGCAGGTCCCATCGGCCCGGCGACGCCCGCACGACCCGTGGCGATGGCGCCCGAGGCGCCGGTCGCTCCGGTTGCGCCCTGCGCGCCCATCGGACCGGACGAGCCATCCGCGCCCCGCGGACCGGCTACGACGGCACCGGCGGCGCCCGTCGCTCCGGGTGCACCCTGCGCGCCCATCGGTCCGGCCGGGCCCTGCGGACCAGCGGGACCGACGAGCCCCGGACCTTGTTCTTCCGTCTTCATGCCCGCATGCTGCGTGGTGCTGCAGCCGGCGACGAATAGCGCCACGATCGCAAACGACAGTCCTCGTCTCATCAAGTTGACCTCCGGTTTTTGGTGCACACCTTCGACGACTCGTGAGCCCAGAACCGGTGGGGAGAACAGGGTGGGACAGCGGATCACGATCGCGTTCTCACTCTAGTCGACGCGGGCGGGTGAATCTATTGGACCTTGGTCACCGGCGTCGCGAGGGACCGTGACGTTCAGCCGGTATAGCCGCGCGCCCGCATGCAGGACGCGTACATGTCGCGATAGCGGGCGTCGTTCTTCCTGTTCTCGTTGACCCCGTAGAGCGTGCCGCCGCCGGCTGCGAGGACGCCCGCGCCGGCCACGATCTCCCTCGTGGTGCTCCGCGACGTCGATTCGGCCGCCGCGTGCTGATTGCACGAGCTGATCTCGCTCTGCGAGGGCGGGCCCGTGGCCGCGCCGGACGTCCTGTGGTCGACCAGCTCACCGCCGGACCACTTCGCGACGACGACCCCGGTGACGACCGCGATGACCACCGTGAATACCACTCCGATCGCCATCAGCCTCCAGGGATCCCGGCCTGCTTCTGCCACGTGTGGTCCTCCATCGACGAATCTAGTCATCGTGGCGGAGGAATGCCTAGCTGGACCTTGGTCAGGGGCGCGGCGGGCGAGTCTAGCGCTGCAGGCGGGGATTCAGAGCGTCGTTGAGTCCTTCGCCGACCAGGTTGATCGCCAGCACCGTCAAGAGAATCGCCGTGCCCGGAATCGCGCAGAGCCACCAGGCCGTCCGCAAGAACGTGCGGCCGGCGGCGATCATGAAGCCCCAGCTCATCACGTTGGGATCGCCGAGGCCCAGGAACGACAGCGCGGATTCGATCAGG
>JBKPRI010000049.1:0-7688 GCA_046734515.1 Candidatus Methylomirabilota bacterium
CTCGGCCACCGAGTTGCCGCCGAGCCGGTTGAAGCCGTGCATGTCCCAGCAGGCGGCTTCGCCGGCCGCGAAGAGGCCCTTGAGCGTCGGGCTCTCGCCGGTGTGGTTGGTGCGCACGCCGCCCATCGTGTAGTGCTGCGCCGGGCGCACCGGGATCCAGTCCTTGGTCGGATCGACGCCGAGGAAGTAGTGGCAGATCTCGTAGACTTCGCGGAGGTTACTCCTGATGTGGTTCTCGCCGAGCAGCGTGATGTCGAGCCAGAGATGCTCGCCGAAGCGGTTCTTGGCGCCCTTGCCCTTGGCGAGGTGCTCTTCCATGCGCCGTGACACCACGTCGCGCGAGGCCAGCTCCTTCTTCTCCGGCTCGTAGTCCGGCATGAAGCGGTGTCCCTCGGCGTCCTTCAGCAGGCCGCCGTCACCGCGGCAGCCTTCCGTGACGAGAATGCCGGCGGGAAAAATCCCGGTCGGGTGGAATTGCACCGCCTCCATGTTGCCGAGCGCGGCGACGCCGGACTCGAGGGCCAGGGCGTGGCCGATGCCCTCGCAGATCACGGCGTTGGTGGTGACGCGATACAGGACGCCGGCGCCGCCCGTCGCGATGGCCGTCGCCTTGGCCACGTAGGCGGTGAGCTGGCCGGTGATGAGATCGCGGACCACGGCGCCGTAACAGCGCCCGGCGTCGTGGATCAGGGCCACCGCCTCCGTGCGCTCGTACACGGGGATCTCGGCGGCGATGGCCTGGTCGGCCATCGCCGTGATCATGGCGTGGCCGGTACCGTCCGAGACGTAGCAGGTGCGCCACTTCTTGGTGCCGCCGAAGTCGCGCTGGGCCAGCAGGCCGTGGGCCTCGTCGCGCTCGGTGATGGTGACTTTCTGGCCGTTGATGATGACGTCGCGATCGCCCTTGCGCACGCGGCTCCACGGCACGCCCCAGGCAGCCAGCTCGCGCACGGCCTTGGGCGCCGTGTTCACGAACATGCGCACGACCTGCTGGTCGGCGCCCCAGTCGCTGCCGCGCACGGTGTCCTCGAAGTGGACGTCCTCGTTGTCGCCCTGGCCCTTGATGACGTTGCCGAGGCTGGCCTGCATGCCGCCCTGGGCGGCCTTGGAGTGCGACCGCTTGGCCGGAACCAGCGAGAGGATGATCGCCTCGTGGCCGCGGCGCTTGGCGCCGATGGCCATGCGCAGGCCGGCCAGGCCGCCGCCGATCACGAGCACGTCGGTGTAGACGATCTTCACTTGCGGATCTCCGCCGGCGGACTCGACCGCATCCACGTCGGCACGTACTCTTCCCCGGCCTGGTGGCGGCGTTCGTAGCCGAGCTTCATGTAGGCCGCCAGCGTGAGCAGGCCGAGCGCGAGGAAGAACACGGTGATGCCCCACTTGAGCCGGGTCAGGCGCACGCGCGTGCGATCGGGATCGCGGCCCTCGAGCCAGCCCCACTTGACGGTGAGCCGGTACAGGCCCACCCCGCCGTGCAGCTCCACGCAGAAGAGCAGCACGAGGTAGAGCGGCCACCACATGCCGCTCCACACGCGCTCGGCCGAGCCGTACGGGCCGATGCCCTGCGGGTGCATGAGCATCTGGTAGAGGTGCGGGGGGCCCAGGAAGAACAGCAGGAAGCCGGTCACGACCTGCAGCCACCAGAGACTGGTGTCCCCGTGCTGCATCAGGTTCTTGTGGCCGATGAACAGCCGGTACTGCCGGTAATCGGCGGGGAACTTGCGCATGGCCAGGAAGGCGTGCGCGATGAAGAGCACGAACACGATCGACACGACCACCGAGACGAGCTGGGGGAAGGCGCGCCCGAAGACGTAGTAGCCCTCGAAGGCCTTGGTGACCCGCCACATCATGTCGTGGCTGATCAGGATGCTGGAGACGAAGAACATGTGGCCCCACATGAAGAGGCCGAGCAGCAGGCCGCTGGCGCTCTGCGCGAGGTCCATGCGCGCGGGCCAGTGACTCTTGCGCCGGCGATCGGCGAGCCCGACGCCGGCGATCACCTCGCGGCTGTCGCTTCGCGATGGGGTCGTGACCGGTGTGATCATCTCGCGCGGAGGGTAGCGTCGCCCTCGCGCGAGCCGCAATACGACCAACGTCCTAATGGGCCATAGGTCCTAAGTCCGATAGCGGCGCCTCTGCACGGAGGCCGAGAATTCTCGCGCGATCCGCCATACGCGCGGACATCGGAGGCCAGGCATGCGAGTGATCTCGGCTGGCAGCATCGCAGGCATCGTCGCGCTCGTCGTCGCCACCACGCTCGCCCCTGCGCCGGCTCCGGCGCAGAGCGTCGACGAGCTCCGGCAGCGCATCCAGGAGCTGGAGCGCTCGACGCGTGAGCAGGTCGAGAGCCTCAAGAAGATGATCGAGGCGCAGGAGGCGCAGCGGGCCCGGGACCGGGCCGCCATGGAGCAGCGCGAGCAGACGATGCGCGCGCTCCAGGAGCAGGTGCAGCGCCAGCAGGTCTCGCTGCAGCAGCAGGAAGCGAAGATGGCCGAAGTCTCGACCGGCTGGGCCCGCTTCCTGGACCTCAACGCCGGCAGCCGGCAGGGACAGAACGAGCCACCGCCCCTGCCGGGCATGGACATGCCGGGCAACGTCTACACGGGCCAGGACTTCAAGGTCCGCCTGGGCGGCTCGCTGCGCCTGCACGTGCAGAGCAACGACACGCCGGTCGGACAGTCGGTCAGCTCGGCGCTGCTGCCGAACTCGTCGGCGCCGGGCGGCGGCAACAACGGCGGCCGCGACACCTTCCGGATGTTCGCCGATCGCAGCCGCATCAACCTGGCGATGATCGGGCCCGAGACGCTCGGCGGGGCGACCTCCGCGCGCTTCGAGATGGATTTCAACCAGACGGCCAACGGCCCCGGTGAGTCGAGCTCCACCAGTCCCAACCCGCGCCTGCGCTGGGCCATGGCGACGTGGGCGTTTCCGGATGTGGTGATCGAGGGCAACGACCTGATATGGAACTTCGGGCAGGGCGACGCCTTCGACCAGCTCACGCCGGATACGATCGACTACAACACGATGCTCGCCGGGCTCGGCGTCGCCGAGCGGCGGAACCCGCGCATCGAGGTCATCGATCGGTTCCCCATCGCGCCCGGCATGAAGTTCCTCGCCGCCTTCGGTCTGGAGCGGCCGCTGTTCGACAATCAGGCCCTCGGCGGCACCAGCGACTGCGGCACCGGCTGCCTGAGCGGATTCCCGGCGATCAGCGGCGGCATCGGGCTGGAGACCGGGCGGATCGGCGCCGGCTTCGGCATCGGCGGTATGCGGCTGGCCGCGCGCACGACCTGGGGCCAGTTCGAGGAGCGCTTCAACCAGGGCACGCTGGTCCCGAACCTCAACGCCCAGACGAGCTTCACGGACCGCACGTTCGATAACCAGACGGTGGCGTTCAGCTTCCTGCTCGACCGCATCGGCTTCAACCAGAAGGGCCGCGCGATGACGCTCAAGCTCCTCGGCGGCGGCGTGTGGACGCGCGGCGAGGGCCGCATCACCAACTCGGAATTCGACCGCCGGGTCATCCTGGACAGCGACGGCAGCCTGGTGCCGGCCCAGAGTATGGGCGGCTGGATCAACCCGCAGTTCTACCTGACCGACACGCTCAGCCTGCGCGTGGCCGCGGGCACGCAGTGGGCGCTCGACAGCGATCGGCCGGTGGTGACGGGCTCGCTGATCACCGACCCGTCGGGCTCCGGGAAGACCTTCTTCCGCGTGAACAACTTCCAGACCGAGGTCAGCGTCTGGTGGACGCCGGGCCCCTTCACCTTCGCGATCGGCTACAACTTCACCCGCACGAACTTCAAGAGCGTCGACTTCGCCGGCGGCTCGGAGAGCCGGCACAACGAGAACAACAAGGTCGAATTCATCAGCTGGTGGAGCTTTTAACCGGGGCGCGTCGACTCGCGCTCGGCGCCGCGTTCGCTCTGACCTGTGCCGCGGTCGACGCGTGGGCCGCCGAGCCGAAGTCCGTCCTCCTGATCTACTCCGATCCGCGCCTGGTGCCCGCCGGCGTCTCGATGGACGCGACCCTCCGCTCCACGATCGCCGCGGGGTCGGCCGTCCCGGTGCGATTCCACTCCGAGTACCTCGATCTCGCGTGGTTCCCACAGGCCCAGGAGCGTGACATCGCCCGGGTGCTGCGCTCCAAGTATCAGGGGATCACCTTCAACCTCGTCGTGGCCTGCGGAGAGCCGGCCCTGCGCTTCGGCCTGCGCGAGCGCGCGGCCCTGTTCCCCCGCGTGCCCATCGTCTTCTGCATCGTCGAGGACGAGCGGTTACAGGGCATCCGCCTGCCGCCGGACGTGACGGGCGTCTCCATGTTCCGCGACTGGACAGCCGGGCTCGACCTCATCCTGACACTGCATCCGAAGACACGGCAGATCGTGTTCGTCTCCGGCGCCGGCACCGTGGAGCGCGCATGGGAAGCGCTGGCCCGCAAGGCGTTCGCGCGCTACGACACGCGCGTGACGGTCACGTACGTCAGCGGCCGCTCCATCGACGAGACGGTGGCCGCGGTGCGCGCCCTCCGCGAGGGCAGCATCGTCGTCTTCAACGTGTTTCTCCTCGACGGCCGTGGCCGCACGTTTTCGAGCCCGGAGGCGCTGGCCCTGATCGCACCCGCGTCCCCGGTGCCCATCTACGGATTCGCCGAGACCCAGCTCGGGCACGGCATCGTCGGCGGCGTGCTGGTGAGCTACGAAGAGCAGGCCCGGCAGGCCGGCACGCTCGCGGCGCGCCTCCTCCGCGGTGAGCGCCTCGGTCCGCCCGATATCGTGCGGCGGCTGCCGAATGCCGTGGCGTTCGACGCGCGCCAGCTCGATCGCTGGAAGATCCGCGAGGCGGCGTTGCCGGCCGGCAGCGTCGTGCAGTTTCGCGGGCGGTCGGTCTGGAGCGAGTACAAGTGGCACGCGCTGGCGACGCTGGCCGTCCTGATCGCGCAGAGCCTCCTCCTCGCCGCCCTGCTCGTCGAGCGGCGGCAACGACGGCGGGTGGGGGCGCGGCTCGACGAACGGCTGCGCTTCGAGACGCTGCTGGCCGATCTGGCCGCGGCGCTCGTCGAAGTCCCCGTGCACGAGATCGACGCGCGGATCGACGACAGTCTGGATCGCATCGTCCACGACCTCGGACTCGACCGTGCCGGGCTCGCCGAGTTCAGCCGGAGTCTCGACGAGCTGCGGGTGACGCACGCCCGGGCCCGCGAGGGCATTGTCACGGCCCCCGTGGTCTTCACGCGCCAGGCGTGGCCCTGGAGCCTGGATCGCATGGGCGGCGGTCACCCGGTCCGCTTCGCGCGGCTCGCCGAGCTGCCGCCGGAGGCCGCGACGGATCGAAGGTCCTATGCGGCGCTCAACACGAAGTCCGTCCTCCTCGTCCCGGTCGTCGCCCACGGCGTCATCATGGGCGGCCTCGGCTGCGGCATGGTGCGGTACGAGCGCCAGTGGCCCGACGAGCTCGTGCAGCGGCTGCGCCTGCTGGCCGACACCTTTGCCGTGGTGTTGATGCGCCGGCGTGCGGACAGCGCGCTCGAGGAGAGCGAGGGCCGGTTTCGCCTCATGGCGGATGCCGCGCCCGTGATGATCTGGCTGGCCGGTCCCGATGGCGTCCGCGTCGACTTCAACCGCGCGTGGCTTCACTTCACCGGCCACGCGCTCGGCCAGGAGATCGGTGACGGGTGGCTCGACGGCGTCCATCCGGATGACCGTGACGCGTGCATGGCCGGCTGCGCGGTCGATCCGGCCTCGCCCGACCCCTTCACGCTCGAGTACCGCCTGCGCCGTGCGGACGGCGCCTATCGTGTGCTGCTCGACCGCGGCGTCCCGCGGTTCGATGCCGAGGGCGCCGTCCGTGGCTATGTGGGCTCGGCCGTCGACATCACCGAGGTCAAGGCGGCCCAGGCCACCGTGGTGGAGAGCCTCGCGCTGCGCAGCGCGATCTTCGGCTCCCTCTACGGCGAGGTGGCGGCCGTCGATCACGACGGCGTCATCGTCGCCGTCAACGAGTCGTGGACACGCGCCCTGGCCGACAACGGCGGCGATCCGGCCACCGCGGGCGTCGGCGTCAACTACCTCGAGGCGTGCCACCGCGCGGCCACGAGCGGCGATCCGGACGCGGCGACGGCGCTGGAGGCCCTGCAGAGCGTGCTGAGGGGCGCCAGTGATCGGGCCCTGCTCGAGTACGCGTGTCCGGGCCCGTCCGGGAACCGGTGGTTCGTGATGGTCGCCGAGCCGTTCCGGCGGCCGGAGGGCGGCCTCGTGATCGCGCACGTCGACGTCACGCGCCGGCGCCGCGCGGAGGAGCAGCTGGTGCGCGAGCGCGAGGAGCTGGCCCACGCGCTCCGGGTGGCGACGCTCGGCGAGCTGGCCACCACGCTCGCCCACGAGATCAATCAACCGCTGGCCGCGATCGCCACGAACGCGCAGGCCGCCCACCGCCAGCTGGCCTCGGCCGCGATCGACCCCGAGATCCACGAGATGCTGCGCGACATCGGGTCCGATGCGCAGCGGGCGGCCCAGGTGATCCGGCGGCTGCGCGCGCTGTTCAAGAAGGAGCACAACGAGCGGCAGCCCGTGGACATCGGGGAGGTCATCAAGGAGGTCGTGGGCCTGCTCCGCAAGGAGCTGGAGCGGCGGCGGGTCGAGCTCGAGGTCACGTTGCACCCGGGCGCCCCGCGGGTCCTCGGCGACATCGTTCAGCTCCAGCAGGTGCTGCTCAACGTGCTCGTCAACGCCGGCGAGGCGATGACCGACGAGGCGCCGCGCCGGCTGCGCGTCGAGCTGAGCGCGCCCGAGGCCGGGGTGCTGCTGCTGACCATTACCGATAGCGGGCGGGGTGTCGCCTCCGCCGAGCTCGAGCACATCTTCGATCGCTTCGTCACCACCAAGCCGGAAGGCCTGGGCATGGGGCTCTCGATCAGCCGCTCGATCATCGAGGCGCATGGAGGCCGGATCTGGGCGACCCCCAATCCCGACCGCGGCCTGACCGTGCGGATCGAGCTGCCTTGTCTGGAAACGTGAGCTGAGCCCAAGGTCCTATAGATGGCGACGACCGTCATCGGCATTGTGCCCCTGACAATGGAGTCGCGAGGAGTGGGGATGTCCCAGCCCGACCGTAACGGCGCCCCGACAGTCTACGTCGTCGACGACGACGCCCCACTGCTCCGCGCGCTCCAGCGGCTGCTGCGCAGCGTCGGCTTCGCGGTGGAGACGTTCGGGACCGCCGAGGACTTGCTGGCCGCCAAGCACATACCCATGGCGGATTGCCTGGTCCTCGATATCCATCTCGGCGAGCTCAGCGGCTTCGACCTGCACGATCGCCTGCGCACCGCCGGGCACTCGATCCCGACCGTCTTCATCACGGGCCACGACGACGCGGTGACCCGCGAGCGCGCGCGGCGGGTCGGCGCCGCCGGCTACGTTCGCAAGCCGTTCGAGGAAGCGACGCTCGTCGCCGCGATCGAGAGCGCGCTGGCCCGCCGCTGATCGATCGCGTTGCTAGGACCAAGGTCCGATAGCCGCCACGCGGCGACGGCCGCACGATCACGCCCGATTCGCCATGGAGGGGAGACCATGATCACGACGAAGCATCGCCACGTGGTGGTGAGTGCCGCGGTTGTCCTCGTGCTGCTGGCCGCCGGTTGTGCGCGACGGCCGGCCATTACCCAGGCGGCGGCGCCGCCTCCGACG
>JBKPRI010000050.1:0-12506 GCA_046734515.1 Candidatus Methylomirabilota bacterium
TGGCAGCGCTGCCCATCGGCGGCTACAGCTCGTTCACGGCGGGCCACCCGAACCACGTCAACCCCGAGGAAGCCCTCCAGCTCTTCGACGACCTGCGCGGCCGCGTCTTCGTCCCCATGCACTGGGGCACCTTCGCCCTCAACCGCGAGCCCTTCCGCGAGCCCCCCGACCGCCTCCTGGCCGAAGCCCTCAAGCGCGGCGAAGAAGAATCCATCGCCCTGCTGAGTCAAGGCCAATCGATCAGCTGGTAGCGCAGAAAACGCCGCGAGCGACGCAGCGCGTCCAACGCCCGACCGATTTCGCGAGCGCAGCACTGATTTCGCGAAAGCACCACGTTCAACGCCCTGACAGATTTCGCGAGCGCAAAGCGCTCGCGACCGCTGGGGGGATCTAAGGGGGGAGCGGCGCGCTCCCCCCTTACATACAATCCAGATCAGGCCGCCGCGCTTTCTAGTCGCTCGCGAGCTTGCCGTTCCAGCCCCAGTGGGTCTTCTCGACGTCCTGGAAGACGATGTGCACCTGGTCGGGGCTGGTCTTTGCGATCTTCACGACCGCATCCGTGATGGCGCGCGTGAGCTCGCGCTTCTGGTCGATCGTTCGGCCCGCATACCACTGGATCGTGATGTTCGGCATGACGTCCTCCTCGGGCGCAGGATAGCACCGGCCTCGCAGTCCTTGACCGGGCGGGGGGCGGGCCCTACTCTGTCCGGGCGATGGTGAGGCTCTACGACGTCGGCGACAACCGCCTGTGTGGCACGCTCAGTGATCGGCAGTTCGACGCGCTGGTCGAGGCGCTCGAGGAAGAAGAGCTCGAGGACGGCGACACCGCGATCGACCACGACATGCTCGAGACACTCGAGGAGCAGGGTCTGGACGCCGACGTTCTCGAGGTCCTGCGCTCCGCCCTCGGCGAACGCCGCGAGGCAATGATCCGCTGCGAGCGTAGCTAGCCGCGCGTCGCCCAGTCCCAGCGGCGGGCGGCCCGCTCTACCATTCCCTCGACGTCCTCGGCCAGTGCGTGCCGCGCGGCCACCAGGGCATTCGCGGCCGCTCGCGCCGCCTCCAGATAAGCCTCGCGCGAGGCATAGCGCTCGTCGATCGAGGGCCGCGGATCCCCGCGTCGCTCGCGTGCCTGCCGGTCGCGGGCGAACACGAGCGTCGAGCCCATCATCTGCATCAGATCGCCCGGCGCGCCTTGCTCGGGATGGCGCGGGTTCCACCCGGTGAACGTGGCGAGCGGCGCCGCCAGCTCCACGGGCCGGATACCGGCGACCTCGTTGCCGTCGGCGTCCAGCGCGGACACGTAGCTGGGGTACTGCGCGCCCACCTTCGGCGGCAGCTCCGTGGCCACGCCGCGCGCGATCTCGGGGCCGAAATCCAGGCGCGCCGGCCGCGCGTGGCGGTCGGGAAAGCGGGCGCCGGGGATCGCCGCGAAGACCGCCCGCGTCGATTCCGGCGTGACCGCCGTGCCGTCGGAGAGTCGCGGGACCGCGCTCGGCGGCGGCTCGATGCCGTCGGTCACCCAGCGATCGAGATTCACGAGCGCCGCGCGCAGCAGCGGTGAGTAGTCGACGACCCCGAACGGATGGATCCCGCGCCCGCCGGTGTTCGGATCGCTGTCCGCCGGCGGCAGCGCGCCGGGCGTGTGCTGGGTGCCGGCGAGGAGATAGAGGCGCCCGCCGGCCGCCGGCTCGACGTCGCGCCGGCCCTCGACGTCGGTGTGGACGAGCGAGCCATCGCCCCGCCAGTATTCCGCCGATGTGTTCACGGTGAGGATCTTCGGGGCCCGGCCGCGCGCGGCCATCCGGGCCAGGAGGCCGTCGCGCTGGCCGGTGACCGGATCGGTCGCGACCTCGTCGGTGAAGGGAAACAGGCTGCCGAGCGAGTCCATCGCGTTGAGCGAGGGCTGGCCGAAGCGCAGGTTGAACTCCCCGCGCCGCGCGCCCGCCACGTGCGGCCACACGGCGTCGAAGACCAGCCGCCCGTCCTCGGTCTCGTCGAGCCCGAGATAGAGCAGGTGCCGCAGAAACCGTCCGCTCTGCGACACGCCGAAGACGATCGCACGATCCAGCGCTCCCGCGCACGGGTTGCCTTCGGTGCCCCAGCGCAGAAACGCCGCGGTGTCACGGACCGCCGGGAAGCTGAGCCCGGTCACCGGCGGATCGGCGGCCCGGTAGACGATATCGTAGATACGACCGGGCGCGAACCCGCCGGCGAGATGGACGTGGCATGCGTCGGGAACGAGCCGGCCGCCGTCACGCCGCGCGAACTGCCAGGCGTCGCGCGCGATCGCGGTCGCCGGCGCGCCGTTGTGCTCGCGCACCGTCAGGCGCGCCGCCGGGTCGTCGAGCTCCGCCGCCGCGTTCGGGATGTGATAGCGGTCGGCCAGCGGAAGCACGTCAGCCGGGAGGTTCGGGCGGAACCGGCAGCGCACGAGGCCGCTCACGCCGCGCGCCCGCGGCACGTCGAGCGCCATCATCCCGTCCTGGCGCGGGACGTCGTGCTGCCAGCCGATCCACGCCACCGTCCAGCCGTGCCGCATCAGGAAGCCGTTGCCGAAGTCCTCGGCCGTCGTCGGGTCCGGCACGCGTACCGCGCTGTTGAACATGGCCACGGCCAGCTTGCGGCCGCGGTTGCCCACGTCGAGCAGCAGCCGCCGGTTGCCGCGCGCGGGATCCACGGGCTTGAGCAGGTAGAAGTCGCCCTGGAACTCGACGCGGCCGTCGGCATTACGCGGAGCGCGGTCGAGATCGGTGATCTGCTTGTGCAGCGCGTGCGTGGGATCGACGGCGAAGCGCAGCATGCCGGCGATCTTCTCGTACGCGCCGGCCCCACCGAAGTCACGGCCGTCGAGGATCAGGGAGCGCTGCTGGATGTCGAGCGCAATGGCAGGCATGGGTCAGGATTCTACACCGAGGACTCTTCCCTCACTCGATCAGGCGGCCGTCGGCTTCGTAGAACGGATAGGGGCCGGGGAACTCGCCGATGGGGCTGGTGTGCGTGACGAGGCCCACCCCCGGGCGCCACAGGTGGAGCAGGCACGCCGGAGGCTCCATCACCCAGCCGAACACGCCGGGTCGGCGCAGATCGAGCGCGACCTGATGGGCCGAGCTCGGCGCCGTGCTCACCACCGTGCCGCACCAGCGCACGTGGATGGCGCGGTGAACGTGGCCGCACGTGACGCCTTCGACGTGGGCGTGGCGGCGGATCACCGCCCCCAGCGCCTCGCTGTCCTCCAGCCACTGGCTGTCCATGCCCTCGATGCCGGTCTTGAACGGCGGATGGTGCATGAACACGAGCGTCGGGCGCTGCGGCGCCTCGGCCAGGCGCGCGTCGAGCCACGCGAGGCGCTCCGGTCCGAGCCGGCCGCCACTCTCCCCCGGCACGAGCGTGTCGAGGCCGATCAGCCGCAGCGGATAGGCGTCGATCACGTAGTGCAGGTACTCGCCCTCGCGCGGCAGGTATCCGTCGGCGCCGAACACACGCCGCAGGGGCTCGCGCGCGTCGTGGTTGCCCGGGATCACGTAGACCGGCATCGGCAGCGGCGCCAGCAGGCGTCGCAGCCGCGTGTATTCCTCGTCGAGCCCGGCGTCGACGAGATCGCCGGTCACGAGGACCACGTCGGGCACGGGGCTGAGACGCTGGACGTGCTCCACGCAGCGCGCCAGGTGCAGCGCGGTGTCCACGCGCCGATAGCCCAGGCGACCCTCGGGCTTGATGTGGGTGTCGGAGATCTGGGCGATGAGCATCAGCGTGCCAGCCTCAGAAGCGCGTCGGCGTCGATGACCACGTGCACCTCCTGCCCCGGCTTGAACTGCGTCCGGGCGCTTGCTTCGACGATGAGCGGGGCATCGCTCACGCCCTCCACCACGAGCCGCGTGCGATCGCCGAGGAAGAATGCCGTCAGCACCCGGCCGGTGAGCCCGCCGGCGCCGGGCTCCACGACGGAAACTCGCTCGGGGCGGAACAGCACCTCGACCTCGCCGGCGGCGCCGTCGCGCCACGGGATGCGGCCGCCCGCGACTTCCAGGTGGCCGTCGCGCGCCACGCCGCGCAGTCGATTCATCGTCCCCACGAACTCGGCCACGAAGCGGTTGGCGGGCGTGAAGTAGATCTCCCGCGGCCGCCCCACCTGCTCCACGGTGCCATGGCTCATCACCACGATGCGATCGCCGAGCGCCATGGCCTCGGCCTGATCGTGGGTGACATAGACCGCCGTCATGCCGAGCCGGCGCAGGAGCGCGTCGATCTCGATGCGCAGCACGTCGCGCAGCTTGGCGTCGAGCGCGGTGAGCGGCTCGTCGAGCAGCAGCACCCGGGGACGCACGGCCAGCGCGCGGGCCAGCGCCACCCGCTGCTTCTGGCCGCCCGAGAGCTGATCGACGCGCCGGTGGCGCAGCTCGCCGATCTTCATCATGGCGAGCATCTCCTCCAGCCGCGCCGCCCGCGCGCCGGCCTCCACCCGTCGCACGCGCAGGCCGTAGGCGACGTTGTCGGCCACCGTCATGTTGGGGAAGAGCGCGTAGGACTGGAAGACCATGCCGACGTTGCGCCGCTCGATCGGGATCTCCGTCACGTCGGTCTCGCCGAACCACACCCGCCCGCCGGGATCGGGGGTCTCGAGACCGGCGATCATGCGCAGCGTCGTCGTCTTGCCGCAGCCCGACGGGCCGAGAAAGACGACCGTCTCGCCGGCGGCGATCTCGAGGTCGAGCGGTGCCACCGCGCGGGTGCCGTCATCGAAGGTCTTGGCACAGCCCTCCAGCCGGATCGCGACGCCTGTCATGCTGGGGGCCCCGAAATGGCCCCCAGACCCCCAGCGCTCGGACGCGTCCCGGCGGAGCCGTGACGCGCCTCGGGGTCGCTGGCCTCGTCCAGAGCCCGCACGCGCCGGGGGCGCGCGGCGAGCTGGATGCCGATGAGCAGCGGGATGATCATGAAGAAGAAGACGACCGTGTAGGCGCTGCCGATCTCCAGCCGCATGGACGCGTAGCTGTCGGCCAGGCCGACCGGCAGCGTCTTGGTCAGAGGCGTGTGCAGCATCCAGGTCATGTTGAACTCGCCGACGGAGAGCGTCACCACCATGAGTGCGCCGGCCAGGATGCCGCCGCGACAGTTCGGCAGCACCACGCCGGTGAAGCGCTGCCAGAAGCCCGCGCCGAGGCTGGCCGCGCCTTCCTCGAGCGTGCGCAGGTCGATCGACGACAGTACGGCCAGCACCGCGCGCACCATGAAGGGCAGCGTGAAGAGGGCGTGACCGACGAGGATGAAGAGCCAGCTCGTGCGGAACTCGCGCCACGTTCCGTAGGCCAGGATCAGCGCCAGGGCCGTGGCGAGCCCCGGCACCGCGATGGGCAGCACGAGCGCTTCCTCCACCAGGCGCGTCCAGCGGCTGCGCGCCTTGGCCAGGACGTAGGCCGCCGGCACACCCACCACGAGATCGACGGCCAGGCAGGCGAGCGCGATCATCAGCGAGAGCGTGATCGTCTCCCGGTACAGGCGCCACACCTCGCCGATCCAGCGCACCGTGAGCCCGCTCTTCACGCCCTGGAAGAAGTTCACCGTGAGGCCGGCCGTGATCGACATGACGACGGGCACCACCAGGAAGGCGGCCACCAGGACGGTGAACGCGAGCTGAGCGTGGAAGGCGCGCGAGCGGCGCCGCGCGCGCATCAGGCCGAGGCCGCCACGGAGGCGCCGGCCGCCGTGCGCGCCAGGGCCAGCGCCAGCCACGTGATGACGCCGAGGACGAGGCTCAGCGCCGCGGCCAGCGCGATGTTCGCCCGCAGCGTGAACTCCGTGTAGATCGTCATCGGCAACACCTCGATCTCGGTCGCGAGCGTGAACGCGGTGCCGAAGGCGCCCATCGCCGTCGCGAAGCAGATGGCCCCGGCCGAGAGGAACGCCGGCCGCAGCCCGGGCAGGATGACGTCGCGGATGACCTGCCAGGCCGAGGCGCCCATCGAGCGCGCGGCTTCTTCCAGATTGCGGTCGAGCTTCTCGGCGGCGGCCATGATCGTCAAGATGACGCGCGGGATCGAGAAGTAGAGATAGCCCATGAGCAGTCCGGCCATCGAGTACGCGAACACGAGCTTCCGGCCGGTCAACAGCCGGCTGACGTCACCGATGAGCCCCTGGCGGCCGGCCAGCATGATCACCATGAAGCCGACCACCACGCCGGGGAAGGCCAGCGGAAACGTCAGCATGGCGATCAGCACGCTGCGACCGCGGAAGGAGTTCCGCTGCAGGAAGACGCCGGCGACGGTGGCGATGGCCAGCGTGAGCACGGTGACGCCGGCCGAGAGGAGCAGCGTGGAGACGAGGCTACGAAAGTAGCGCGGCTCGGTGACGATGGCCGCGTAGGCGCCCAGCCCGCGCGGCCCGCCGGCGCCCACGCTGGCCAGCCGCGCCATCGGCAGGATGAAGAACGCGGCGAAGATCACGAGCACCGGCAGCATCAGCGCAATCAGCCACGGGCGGTCGCGCCGCGCGAGGCCGGGCGCCGCCACGTGCTAGCGCACCTCCTCCTGGAAGCGCTTCGTGAACGCCTCCTGGGCGGCGGCCATGCGGCCGTAGTCGACCGTCTTCGCGCGCGTGTACTCGGCCGCGGGCAGGAAGCGGTCCTGCGCCTCCTTGGACATCGTCTTCGGTCGCACCGGGCGGAGGAAGGCGTTGCCCCAGACGGTCTGGCCCTTGTCGGTCAGCAGATGGTCCAGGACCTTCCTGGCGCCCTCCGGGTTCGGGCCGTTCTTGACGAGGCTCATCACGTACGGCACCACCACCGTGCCTTCGGTCGGCAGCACGAAGGCCGCGTTGGCCTTGTCCTTGTACTTGGCGCGGTAGGCGTTGAAGTCGTAGTCGAAGAGAATCGGAATCTCGCCGGACAGCACGCGCGCGTACGAGGTCTGCTTGGGGACGATCGGCGCGTTCTTCTGCAGCTCCTTGAAGTAGCCGATGGCGGGGCCGAAGTTGTCGAAGGTGCCGCCGAGGGCCTGGTTGATCGCGACGGCGCCGACGTAGCCGACGAAGGCGCTGGTCGGATCGAGGTAGCCGACCATGCCCTTGTACTCGGGCTTCAACAGATCCTTCCAGCCCTTCGGCACCGGCTTGCCGCCGAGCGCATCCACGTTGACGAAGAGCCCGAGCGTGCCAGAGTGGATCGTGAACCACGCGCCGTCGGGATCCTTGAGGCCGTCCGGGATCTCGTTCCACAGGGCGGGCTTGTAGCTCGCCACGACGCCGTCCTTCTTGGCCTGGATGGCGAACGTGACGCCGAGGTAGGTGATGTCGGCCACCGGCCGCGCCTTCTCGGCGATGAGCTGGGAGAGCGACTGGCCGGAGTTCTTGTTGTCGTGCGGCACGGTGATGTTGAGCGTGTCCTTGATCGACTTGAGCTGGCTCGCCCAGTCCGCCCACTCCGGCGGGCAGTTGTAGCAGATGACCGTCGAGCCCTGACCCTGCGCGCTGCCGACGGCGAGCACGAGCAACAGCAACGTGACGAACAGGCGGCTCATGGGACGATCCTCCTTGGCTGGCGGCGGAATTCTACCCGGCGCCATCGAGCCGTGGCAAGATCGCCTTCGTGACCGGCATCGCGCGCAGCTATCCCGAGGTGGTCCAGACGTTCCAGTGGTCGTCGCTGTGGGATCTCGTCGACGGCGACCGCGCGCACCTCAATCTCGGCCACGAGTGCGTCGATCGCTGGATCGAGCGCGGCACCGCGCTGCGGCTGCAGTTCGCCGACGGGCATCGCGAGGAGTGGACGTTCAGGGACCTGGCCGCGTGGTCGTCACGGTTCGCCCACCTCATCGAGCGCCTCGGCATCGCCCGGGGCGAGCGCGTCGGCCTGCTGCTCGAGCCTTCCCTGCCCTTCTACGGCGCCCTGTTCGGCACGCTCAAGCGCGGGGCCGTCGCTGTGCCGCTCTTCACGCTGTTCGGCCCCGACGCGCTCGCCCCTCGCCTGGACGACTCCGGGGCCCGCCTGCTGCTCGTCGGCGCCGACGTCGATCCCGCACGCTACGCGCGTCCCGGCCTCGAGGTGCTGGCCCTCGACGCGGCCTTCGAGGCGCGCCTGGCTGGCGAGTCCGATCGGTACCTGCCGGCCACGGCCGCCGACGATCTCGCGCTGCTGCAATACACCTCCGGAACCACGCGGGCCCTGCCCGAGGCCGTGCGCCACACCCACCGGGCCGTGGTGACGCTCATGATCGCCGCGCGGTATGGTCTGGGCCTCACTCCGGACGACCGCTACTTCTGCCCGTCGTCGCCCGCGTGGGGCCACGGCATGTGGCACGGCACCATCAGCCCGCTGGCGCTCGGCCTGGCGGCCGGCGCGTACTCCGGCCGCTTCGATGCTCGGCGGCTGCGCGAGGCGCTGACCGCGTTCCGCATCACGAACCTCGCGGCGGCGCCGACGGTCTACCGCCTGCTGCGCGAGTCCGGGCTGACGCGCGAGGGCCTGCACCTCAGCAAGCTGACCTACACCGGCGAGCCGATGGACGAGGCGACGTGGGAGTGGATCGAGCGCGAGCTCGGCCTCACGCCGTGCGGCATCTACGGCAGCACCGAAGTCGGGGTGATCATCGTGAACTATCCGGGCTTCCCCGGCTATCGCGTACGCCGCGGCGCGCTCGGCAAGGCAGCGCCCGGCTGGGAGGTCGCCGTCGTGCATCCGGAGAGCAAGCAGCCGCTGGCGGCCGGCGAGACCGGCGAGATCGCCGTGCGGCGCAAGGGCGAGTGGTTCCTGGTCAAGGACCGCGGCGCGATGGACGCCGACGGCTACATCCACCACGGCGGGCGATCGGATGACATCATCATCTCGGCGGGCTGGACGCTGAGCGCGCTCGAGATCGAGCGCGCGCTGCTGGCACATCCCGAGGTGCGCGAGGCCGCCGTGGTCGGCGTGGCCGACGAGCGGCGCGGCCAGGTGCCGCAGGCGTGGATCGTCGCGCGAGATCGCCGCCCGGCGCTGGCGGCCGAGCTCCAGGAGCATGTTCGCGCGCGCCTCGGGGCGCACGAGTTCCCGCGCGTGGTCGAGTTCGTCGACGCACTGCCGCGCACGCCGGCCGGCAAGATCGATCGTCACGCGCTCCGCTCCCGCGGGCGCGTGTGGACGTCCGAGCCGCAGCCCGTCCGACGGGCGCGGCGAGCCAATGATGAGGATGGCCTCTCATGACATTTCCGACCATCACCGACGAGGCGCTGACCGCGCTGCGTGCCCGGCTCGGGCAGCCGGTACGCCGCCCCGAGCCGTACATCGAGGTCGCCACGCGGGACGCCATCCGCCACTGGGCCCACGGCATCGGCGACCGCAACCCGCACTGGGCGGCCGCGCGCCAGGCGCCGCCGACCATCCTGTTCGCAATGGACCGCATCGTGTCCGGCTACGTCGGCGGCCTGCCCGGCATCCACGCGATGTACGGCGGCACCGATTTCCGCTGGCGCCGCGAGATTCGCGAGGACGACCGCCTCACCGGCGCCAGCATGCTGCTGGACCTGGAGGAGAAGCCCTCGGCGTTCGCCAAGCGTGCCATCAAGCAGACCTACCGCACGACCTTCACCGATACGGCCGGGGCCGTGGTCTGCGAGGCGGACTCGTGGTGCTTCCGCACCGAGCGCGACACGGCGCGCGAGCGCGCGAAGTACGCCCCCGTCGAGCCGCACCGCTACAGCGCCGACGAGATCGCGCGCATCCGCGCCGGGTATCGCGACGAGCAGGTGCGCGGCACGGCACCGCGTTACTTCGAGGACGTGAAGGCCGGCGACGCCCTGCCTGAGGTGGTCAAGGGACCGCTCACCGTCACCTCGATCGTGGCGTTCGTGCAGGGCTGGGGCAGCCTCTACGTGCGCGCCCACGGCCTGGCCTTCGATCTCTTCGACCGACATCCGGCGCTCGGCATTCCCAACGCCTTCGGCGTGCCCGAGCCGCCCGAGCGCGTGCACTGGGACGAGGCGCTCGCGCGCGCGGTGGGCGTGCCCGGCGCCTACGACTATGGCCCCGAGCGCGTGGCGTGGCTGGGTCACGTCGCCACGAACTGGATGGGCGACACGGGCCGGCTCGCGCGGCTGGCCGTGCAGGTCCGCCGGCACAACCTGATCGGCGATACCACGTGGTGTCGCGGCACGGTGAGCGGGACGGCCCTCGTCGAGGGACGCGGCGAGGCGACGCTGGCGCTCACCGCGGTGAACCAGCGCGGCGAGACGATCGCCGCCGGTCAGGCGGTCGTCGTCCTTCCGCGCCGCGGCTGAAGTGCGGCCGCGTACGGCCAGGTATACCCACCCGGCCACAGGCCGAAACGGCGTACGGTCAGCCAGGCGCGCCCGGCGAGGTCCCGCACCGGGCGCGCGATCACGGCGGCCGGCTCGCGCGTGCTGTCCCGGGCCGGGATCGTGCTCGGCAAGCTCACGTCGGCGACCGCGCACGGCGGCGTGATGCCGTGCAGCCGCACGCCCGCGGCCGGTGCGTAGCCGGTGATCCAGTCGGCTGGCATCCGGATGGGCTCGGCGAAGCGTGCCAGGCGCTCGGCGCCGCGCGGGCTGAGCGCGTAGGCGTCGCTGCCCATGGCGAACTCGACAAGGCGCGCCAGCCGATGGCCACCGCCGAGGGCACGTCCGCCGAGCGCCGGCGTGGCACCGGCCTCGGGCCCGCGCCGTGCCGAGCGGTGGCCGAGGAGCACGAGGTCCCAGTCTCGCCGGAGCGCCGCCAGCCGCCCGATCACGCCGGGGCCCGCTCGCGTGAGCCGGCAATCGTCCTCGAGCACGAGCGCCGGCGTCCCGGCCCCGGCGATGCGGTGCCACAGCGCGAGATGGCTCACCGCGCAGCCGATCTCACCGGCGGTCAGGCGGCGGCCGAGCAGCGGCTGCGGCTCGAGCGTGGCCGCATCGCTCCACGGCACCTCGCCCCGGCGCACGAGATCCTCACCTGCGGTCGCCTCGACCACCTCGTGGGCGATCTCGAGGCGTGTGAGCGCCGCGAGCAACGGGGCGCGGCGCGCGACGGACTGCGGCAGGCTGATCACGAAGACGGGTAGCCCCGTCATCCGGCGATGTCCACCACCAGGTAGGCGTCGCCGCGCGCGCCGCCGGGCAGCGCCCGCCCCTTGCCGCGCAGGCGGAGCCGCGTGCCCGCGCGCACGCCGGGCGGAATGGTCACGAGCACCTCGTCGTCGCCGTCAGGCCGGGCCAGCGTCACGCGGCGGCGCCCACCGCGGCGCGCCTCGACTTCGGTGAGCCGCAGCGGGAAGACCACATCGGGCCGCGTCTCCCCGCCAGCCGCCGGCAAGCCGAGCAGGCGCCGGCCGAGCGCCCGGAAGCCCGTGGCCGCGATACGTCCGAGCACGCGCCATGGCGAGATGGTGAACACGCCGCCGGTGACGACGACGCGGCCGCCGAAGAGCGTGCGCTCGAAGTCCTGACGGTTGACGCGCAGCCCCAGCCGCTCGAGCTCGCGCGTGAGCTCCTCGAAGACCGCGCTGGCGCGCGGATCGTTGAAGAGATCGCGGAAGACGTCCTCGCGAGAGTGGGGGAAGCCCGCGGCGACACCGCCCTGGCGTGCGGCTTCCCAGGCGCGGCGCTTGGCGGGATCCATCAGGACGGCGTAGGCCTCGCTGATCTGCTTGAAGCGCTCCTCGGCCCGGGCATCCCCGCGATTGCGGTCGGGGTGCCACTGCAGCGCCAGGCGCCGGTAGGTGCGCCGGATCTCCTCGTCGGAGGCGCCGGGCGCGAGGCCCAGCACCGCATAGTAATCGACGTCGCCGCGCGCACGTGCCATGGGTAAAAGGATACACGCCGTCTGGTGGCAGCGCGTTTGCTGCAGTGAAATGCATGTCACCGGAGGCGATCATCCAGGAAGTCCTGCAGTGGTCGGAGGAGTTCATCGAGACGCCACACCCGATCTTCGGCGATCTCCCCGTCTGCCCGTTCGCGCGGGCCGCCCGCCTGCGGGACTCGATCCGCTTCGAGGTCCGTGCGTTTGCCGCGGAGGACCCGCTCGAGGCCGGCGGCGATCTGATGGCGCTCGTCGCACGTTTCGCCGCTGACGAGACGGCCGGGAGGGCCGAGACCCTGTTCGTCGTCCATCCGCGGCGCGACGCGATGCCGTCCGAGGCGCTCGAGCGCTTCGTCGCGCGGCTCAACCAGCGGATGCGCGCGACGGACGACCTCGCCGGGCTGGTCGCCTTCGAGGCGCATCCGGCCAGCGAGTTCCAGGTCGGCGGCGTGCGCACGCGACGCGGGCCATACCCGAGCTTCCAGGTGCTGAGCCAGGCGCGGCTGAAGGAGACCTCCGACACGCTGAAGAGCTCGGGCTACTACGACCGCTTCACGCCCGAGATGCTCCGCGCCGTGGGGATGCCGCGATGACCGAGCCGCGCCTGCCCTCGGCCGGCGATCTGCGCGCCGCGTTCCTGGCCTGCCTGCGCGCCCACGAAGCGTGCGAGGCCGCGGTGGCCCACACGCTGCGCTCGAACGAGACCGGGGTGGACGAGCGGGTCGGCACGCTGCTGGAT
>JBKPRI010000051.1:0-20561 GCA_046734515.1 Candidatus Methylomirabilota bacterium
CGAAGACCGCCGTGGAGCAGTCCTGGCGCTCCTTGATGTTCGTGGAATACGACGACCGGATGAGCACCTGGCCCATCTCCTCGGCCGCCGACAGCAGCGCCGCCCCGATGACTTCCAGCGTGATGCGATCCATGGTCATCCTTGGATCAGAATGTTGGCATGTGCGTCGATCGTGCCGCGCTGCCCGGGGAGGATCACGGTCGTCGAGTCCATCTGCTCCACGATCGCCGGGCCTTCGAGTGCGTGACCGGCGACGAGCCGCTCGCGCCGGTAGACCGGCGTCGTGACGAAGCCGCCGGCCTCGTCGAAGTACACGGGCCGCTCGCCGGCGCGCGCAGCGTCCGGCGAGGCGCCCGGCGCCTGCGGCAGCGCGGGCAGGGTGAGCGCGGCCGGTTCGCCGAGCGCGGTGAGCCGGTAGCTGACGACCTGGATAGCGTCGTCCTCCGCGCTGTGCCCGTAGACGCGGGCGTGCTCGCGCAGGAAGGCGCGGCGCAGGGCGTCGCGCTCGCCGCGCCAGAATTCTGCCGGGACCTCGACCAGCAGCTCGAAGTTCTGGCCGACGTAGCGCATGTCCAGCGCGCGCGCCAGCCGCCTCCGCCCGGCCGGCACCCGCTCGCGCTCGAGCCACGCCTGCGCCTCCCGCTCGAGGGCGGCAAAAACCGTCTCGAGCTGCGCCACGCCGAGCGCGTCCAGCGGCTCGACCCGCGTGCGCACGAGGTCCAGGCGTAGCGGCTCCACCAGCAAGCCGAGCGCGCACAGGATGCCGGGCGCGGGCGGCACCAGCACGCGCGCCACGCCGAGGTCGCGCGCCAGCGCGGAGGCGTGCAGCGGCCCGGCGCCGCCGAAGGCGACCATCGTCGCGCCCCGCGGGTCATAGCCCTTGCGCACGGAGACCAGCCGGATGGCGGCGAGCATGTTGGCCTGCACCACCGAGACGACGCCGCGCGCGGCCTGCAAGGGATCGAGCCCCAGCTCGTGCGCCAGTCCCGCGATCGCGCGCTCCGCGAGCGCGGGCGAGAGACGCATCTCGCCGTCGAGCAGGTGCGTGGCGCTCAGACGGCCGAGGATCACGTTGGCGTCGGTCACCGTGGGGCGCTCGCCGCCGCGGCCGTAGCACGCGGGCCCGGGCACGGCGCCCGCGCTCTGTGGCCCCACCTTGAGGGCGCCGCCGGAGTCCACCCAGGCCAGGCTGCCGCCGCCGGCGCCGACGCTCTCGATCTCCAGCGCCGGGATTCGCACGGGATAGCCGTCGATGGTGCGCTCGGCCGCGATGCGCGGCACGCCGCTCTCCACGCGCGCCACGTCGGTGGACGTGCCGCCCATGTCGAACGTGATGATGGCGTCGAGCCCGGCCTGCTCCGCCACCCACGCGGCCCCCATCACGCCGGCCGCGGGCCCCGAGAGCAGCGTGCGCACCGGGCGCGCCGCCGCCTCGGCGACCGAGATGATCCCGCCGTTGGACTGGTTGATGTACGGCGGAGCACCCACGCCGAGCGCCTGGACGCGGTTGGCGAAGCGGCGCACGTAGCGGCCGATGAGCGGGCCGAGGTACGCGTTGAGGACGGTGGTCGACAGCCGCTCGTACTCGCGGAACTCGGGCGAGACGTCGGAGGAGAGCGCCACGAAGACGCCGGGCAAGTGCGCCTGCACCAGCTCGGCCGCGCGCCGCTCGTGCGCCGGGTCGAGGAAGGCGTAGAGAAAGCAGATGGCCAGCGCCTCCACGCCGCCGCCCGCGGCGCGCAGCGTCTCGACGGCGGCGGTCACGTCGGCCTCGCGCAGCTTCTCGTGCACGCTGCCGTCGGCGAGCAGCCGCTCGGTGGCTTCCAGCCGCCACTCGCGCGGGACCAGCGCCGGCGGCTTGTCGGCCTGCAGGTCGTAGAGGTCCGGACGCTTCTGCCGCGCGATCTCCAGCAGATCGCGAAAGCCGCGCGTGGTGAGCAGCGCGGTGCGCGCCCCCTTCTTCTCGAGCAGCGCGTTGGTGGCCACGGTCGTGCCGTGCGCCACGAAGCCGAGCGCCGCCGGCGGAACGCCATCGCGCGCGGTGATCGCGCGGATGCCGGCCAGGATGCCCTCGGCGGGGTCCGCGGGGACCGTCGGCAGCTTGAGGACGGTCAGCCGCTGCCGCGCCTCGTCCCACAGCGCGATGTCCGTGAACGTCCCGCCGACATCGACTCCCAGCCGGGCCATGAGCGGGTAGGATATGGCACCGGAGGGGTGGAGAACAGCCATGAAAGGTCTATCGCGCCGGGCGTTCGTGCGGATGCTGGCCGGGCTGGGCCTGACGGGACCGCTTGCGGGCGCCGCGCGCGCACACGCCCAGCCCGCGGCCTTCACGCCGACGAAGCGCGGCGGCGGCGGCCCGCTCAAGATCCTCTGGTGGAGCGCGCCGACCTCGCTCAACCCGTTGCTCGCGCTCGGGGTGAAGGACTGGACCGCGAGCGCGCTGTTCTACGAGCCGCTCGTGTGGTTCGACCTCGACGGCAACATGTCACCCGCCCTCGCGCGCGAGGTGCCGAGCCTGCAGAACGGCGGCGTGTCGAAGGACGGGACGGTCGTCACCTGGCGTCTCAAGCCCAACGTGCACTGGCACGACGGCAAGCCCTTCACAGGCTCCGATGTCGTCTTCAACTGGGAGTACGCGGCCGATCCCGCCACCGCCTCGCCGCAGGTCGGCGTGTTCCGCAACGTCAAGCGCATGGAAGCCGTTGACGCCCACACCGTGAAGGTGACCTTCACGCAGCCCACGCCGTACTGGATCGTCACCGGCTCGATCATCCCGCGTCACATCTTCGAGCCCTACAAGGGCGCGAAGTCGCGCGAGGCGCCCAACAACAACAAGCCCGTGGGCACCGGCCCCTATCGCTTCGTCGACTTCCGGCCAGGCGACATGCTGAAGGCCGAGCTGAATCCCAACTACCACGTCGCCAACCGGCCGTTTTTCGACACGGTCGAGCTCAAGGGCGGCGGCGACGCGGTGTCGGCGGCGCGCGCGGTGCTGCAGACCGGCGAGTACGATTTCGCCGGCGAGGTCGCCGCCGTGGAGGACGACGTCCTGCAGCGGCTCGAGAGCGCCGGCAAGGGGCGCGTCTCCGCCGGCTTCGGCGGCCGCATCCTGCATCTCGCGCTCAACCAGTCCGATCCGTGGACGGAGGTCGACGGCGAGCGCGCGAGCCTCAAGACCACGCATCCGTTCCTGACCGATCCGGCCGTGCGCGGCGCGTTGGCGCTGCTGGTCGATCGCGCGAGCATCCAGGAGCAGATCTACGGCCGCACGGGGCGCGCCACCGGCAACTTCATCACGTCACCGGAGCGCTTCCGCTCGAAGAACACCCGCTGGCAGTACGACCCGGACAAGGCCGCCCAGTTGCTGGAGGCGGGCGGCTGGAAGCGCGGGGCCGACGGCGTGCGCGCCAAGGACGGCAAGCGTCTCAAGATCTTGTTCCAGGCCGTAACGGGCTCCGCCGAGCAGAAGATCCAGGCGATCGTCAAGCAGGCCGCGACGAAAGCCGGCTTCGAGGTCGAGCTGAAGTCCGTGATCTCGTCGTCGTTCTACGGCTCCGACCCGGCGAACCCGGACACCTACACGCACTTCTACGCCGATCTGCAGATGCAGACCTACGTCATGGGCCCGCCCGATCCCGAGCGCCTGCTGCGCGTCTTCACCTCGTGGGAGATCGCGCAGAAGGACAACAAGTGGCAGAAGTTCAACGTGTTCCGCTTCCGGAGCGAGGAGTACGACAACCTCTACAAGGCGGCCGAGACCGAGATGGACCCGGCCAAGCGCGCCGCGCTGTTCATCCGGATGAACGACATCGTGGTCAACAACGGCGTGGTGATCCCGATCGCGCAGCGGGCCAAGGCGGCGGCGGTCTCGTCGAAGCTGCGCGGCGCCGAGGCGAACCCCTACGAGCTCGACGTATGGAACATCGCCTACTGGTATCGCGAGCCATGACTCACGCCCTCACACGCCGCCAGTGCTGCGCGCAGCTTGCCGTGATGGTCGGGGGGCTCGCGGCCGCCGGCTGTCTCACGGTCTCGCCGAAGCAGGAGGTCGAGCTCGGCCGCAAGGAGGCCGAGGAGGTCGAGCGGTCGATGGGGCTCGTGCGCGACCGGCGCCTGGTCGACTACATCGGCGGGATCGGCCGGCGCCTGGCCCAGGCCTCCGGACGCACGGACGTCAACTGGCAGTGGAACGTCGCCGACGAGGCCGGCGCCAACGCCTTCGCGGTGCCCGGCGGCTGGGTCTACGTCACCCGCGGGCTGCTGGCCATCACGAACCGCGAGGACGAGCTGGCCGGCGTGATCGCGCACGAGATGGCGCACGTCACCGAGCGTCACGCGGTCGCCCGCGTGGGGGCGGCGACGCCGCTCGCCGTCCTCTTCGGCGTGCCGAGCAGCCTGCTCGGGATCGTGAGCCCGCGCCTCGGTGACGCGGTGATCGACGCCGGCCGCGCCGTCTCCGGCCTCGCGCTGGCACCGTACAGCCGGGATCAGGAGCTGGAGGCGGACCGCCTCGGCACCGCGCTCGCGGCGCGGGCCGGCTGGGATCCGGGCGCCCTGGCCGAGTTCCTCGCCACGCTCGAGCGCGCCGAGGCGCTGGCCAGCGCGCGCAAGCGCTCGAGCTTCTTCGCCACGCATCCAGGCACGCCGGACCGCGTGGCGAACATCCAGGCCGCCGTCCGCTCGCTGCCCGCGGCGGCCGCGCCGATTCGCACGACGCGTGCGGCGCTGCTCGGCCGGCTCGACGGGCTCGTGCTCGGAGACAACGTCGCCAACGGCATGTTCGTGGGACCGCTCTTCCTGCACCCCGGTCTCGACCTCGCGCTCGAGATGCCCGCCGGCTGGAAGACCGCCAACGGCCCCGAGGTCGCGGGTGCGGTGGCGCCGGACGAGAAGGCCGCCGTCCTCGTGCAGATCGCCGGCAGCGGCGACGATCCGGTCGCGGGCGCGCGCGCCGACGGACTCAAGGAGGAGCAGATCGCCAGGCTCCGGCGGCTGACGATCGCGCACATGCCGGCCGCCGCGATCACGGCGTCCACGCGCAAGGGCATGGACCTCGCGATCACGTGGATCGCCCACAACAAGCGCGTGGTGCGCGTGATGGGGGTCTGCGGCGAGGCCGACTGGGAGCGCTACCACGGCGAGTTCGAGCGCACGACGGGGACGTGCCGTCCGCTTCGCCCGGAGGATCGCGCGCGCATCGTCGAGACCCGGCTGCGTATCCGCCCGGCCCGCGCGGGCGAGCGCATCGCGCAGGTGCTCGCGCGCGGCGGCGCCGCCTGGAGTCCCGCGCAGGCCGCGGTGGCCAACGCCGTGAGCGGCGAGCAGGCGCTCGAGCGCGACTGGCCGGTGAAGGTCGCCGTCTCCGAGCCCTATCGGCCCTAGACGGACTGACGAAGGAGAGACAGGCATGAAAGGCGTCGTGTTCCTCGGCGATCGCAAGCTCGAGCTGAGAGACTTTCCCGATCCGACCCCGGGCCCGCGAGACGTGGTCCTCGAGATCAAGGCCTCCGGCATGTGCGGCAGCGACCTGCACAACTACCGCGCGCCGGCCCATGCGCCGGGGACGGTGACCGGCGGCATCAAGCGCGAGGCCGGCATGATCGCCGGTCACGAGCCGTGCGGCGTCGTCGCCGCGGTCGGCAGCGCCGTCACCGACAAGGAGGCGCGCGTCGGCCAGCGTGTGATGGACCACCATTACGACGGCTGCGGCACCTGCAAGCACTGCCGCGCGGGCTGGACGCAGATGTGCTTGTCCGGCACCGTCGTGTTCGGCTCGGGCGGGCACGGCGGCCACGCCCGGTACATGAAGGTGCCGGTGTCCACGCTGGTCACGCTGCCGGATGCCCTGTCCTTCGTCACCGGCGCGGCGATCTCGTGCGGCACCGGCACGGCATGGGGCGCGCTGAAGCGGATCAACCTGCAAGGCGGCGAGACGATCGCCATCTTCGGCCAGGGGCCGGTCGGCCTCTCGGCGACCCAGCTCGCCGTGGAGATGGGCGCGCGCGTCATCGCCATCGACGTCGCGCCCGAGCGCCTCAAGCTGGCCCAGCAGTTCGGCGCCCACGAGGTGATCGACGGCTCGGCGGGTGACATGGTGGCGGCCATCCGCGACCTGACGCACGGCGAGGGCGCCCACAAGACGCTGGACGCCTCCTCGGCGCCGAACGCCCGCGCCGCCGCGGTACGCGCGGTGCGCTCCTGGGGTACGGCCTGCTTCGTCGGCGAGCGCGGCCAGGTCACGCTCGACGTCAGCCCGGATCTCCTGCGCCGGCAGGTGACCCTGGTGGGATCGTGGACGTTCTCCAAGCAGGGCCAGGCCGAGTGCGCCGAGTTCATCGCCGACCGGCGCGTGGAGGTCGAGCGGCTCTTCACGCATCGCTGGAGGCTCGAGCAGGCGGAGGAAGCCTACAAGCTCTTCGATACGCAGACGACGGGCAAGGCGGTGATCCTGCCGTCCTGAGGAGCGGCGTGTTCCACCCCTCTCCGGGGGTTGCGCCGTATACCTCGACGGGATGATGCGTGATTTGTTCGAGGAGGAGCGCCGGGAGGTGCCGCTTGCCCCCGGCGCGATCGTGCTGCGAAGCTTCGCGGCGCCGTTCGAGGCAGCCCTTGCGGCCGCGCTCGCTGCGGTCGTCGAGCGTGCCCCGTTTCGTCACATGGTGACGCCGGGCGGGCACCGGATGTCCGTGGCGATGACGAACTGCGGAACGCTCGGCTGGGTGACGGACCGAACGGGCTACCGCTATGACGGCCGTGATCCGGAGAGCGGCCGGCGCTGGCCCGCGATGCCCGGGGTGTTTGCCGAGCTCGCGGCCCAGGCGGCGGCGCAGGCCGGATTCGGTGGCTTCGCGCCCGACGCGTGCCTCGTCAATCGTTACGCGCCCGGAACGCGCCTGTCGCTCCACCAGGACAAGAACGAGCAGGATTTCACGGCGCCGATCGTCTCGGTCTCGCTCGGATTGCCGGCCACGTTCCTTTTCGGGGGTCTGCGTCGAGCCGAGACGCCGCGCCGGGTCCCACTCGCGCACGGTGACGTCGTGGTCTGGGGCGGTCCCGCGCGCTTCCGGTATCACGGCGTCATGCCGCTCGAGGCCGGCCACCATCCGCTGATGGGCGGCCACCGCATCAACCTGACGTTCCGCAAGGCCGGCTGATCCCGTGAATCACCGGCAGCTCCTGGGGCGGCTCGACAGTGCGTGGACGGCATTCCAGGCGTCGTACGCCGGCTTGTCGGACGCCCAGCTCATGGAACCCGGGGTCACGGGTGACTGGTCGGTCAGGGACATCCTCGCGCACGTGACGACATGGGAGAACGAGGCGCTGACGCATGTGCCGCTCATCCTCGAGGGCGGCACGCCGCCGCGGTACTCCGTCACGTACGGCGGCATCGATGCCTTCAATGCCCGCATGACGCGAGAGAAGGCCCACCTGTCGCTCACCACAGTGCGGCGGCAGATGGACGAGACCCACGCCCGGCTGATCGACCTGGTGCGGCACCTGCCCGACGGGCAGGTTTGCCGGGAGACGCGCGTCCGCCGCCGCCTCCGGCTCGACACGTACGGCCACTACCCATTGCATGCCGAGGCGATCCGGCAATGGAGACGGAAAGTTGCGGTCTTAGCGCAACTTTGCTAGTGTCGCCCGGGGACGAAGCCCATCAGCTCTGCGCGGGCGGCCGAGATCCTGCACCGTATTTTCGGTCACCTGTCTCTCGGTATTGCGTTCCGCCTGTGGGACGGGACCCCGGTGACCTTCGGCGCGGCCGCGCCGGTGTGCACCGCCATCATCCACCGTCAGGAGACCTTCATCCGTCTCGTGCGCAATCCGTCTCCGCTGACCTTCGCCGAGGCGTACGTCGACGGGGCCATCGACCTCGAGGGGGATCTCTTCGCCGCGATGAGCATCGCGAACGCCATCGAGGGAATCCGCGTGCCGCTCGTCGAGCGCGTGAAGATCCTCGTGGCGCTCTGGCGGGGCTGACATGCCGCCGTACGACGTCATCGTGGTCGGCGGGGGGCCGGGAGGCAGCACGGTGGCGTGGCGGCTCGCGCGCGCCGGACGCCGGGTGCTGCTGCTCGACAGCGCCGTGTTCCCGCGCGTGAAGCTCTGCGCGGGCTGGGTGACGCCGGAAGCGCTGGCCGACGCCGAGGTGGACCCCGACAAGTACCCGGCGACGATCCAGCCCTTCGACGCGTGCCGGTTCGAGTTCGCCGGCGCGCGGCACGAGACGCGATGGGCCCGGCCGGCGAGCTACGGCATTCTCCGCCGCGAGTTCGATCATCACCTGCTCGAGCGCGCCCGCGCCGCAGGCGCCGACGTGCGCGAGGGCGCGCGGGTCACGACCGTGACCGCGGGCGGCGGCGAGGCGCAGGTGTCGGCCGGGCGCGAGACCTTCACGGCCGGTATCGTCGTCGGGGCGGGCGGCCATCACTGTCCCGTCGCGCGGGCGCTGGGCGAGGTCTCGGCGCAGGAAGAAGTCGTGATCGCCCAGGAGAGCGAGACGCGGCTCGACGCCACGACCATCGGCGCGCTCGGCGCGGCCTGGCGGGCGCCCGAGCTCTACGTCGAGCGCGACCTTCGCGGCTACGGCTGGTACTTCCCGAAGGGCGACGTGCTCAACGTCGGCATCGGCTGCGTGGCCGGCCCCGGCGCCGACCTGCCGGCGCGGCGCAACGCGCTGCTCGACGCGCTTCGCGCCTCCGGCCTGCTGCCGGCAGGTGTGGAGCTCGAGCCATTCCGTGGCCATGCCTACGTGGTGCGGCGGCGTGCGCCGCGGCGGCTGAGCGGCGCGCGCTTCTGCCTGGTGGGCGACGCTGCCGGGCTGGCGCGGGATCTCAGCGGCGAGGGGATCGGGCCGGCGATCCGCAGCGGCATCCTCGCGGCCGAGGCCATCGAGGCGCGTCTCCGCGACGGCACGCCGCTCGACGCCTACGCGCGCGCGATCACCAGCCGCTACGGCTCGGGAGAGACCGGCTGGATCGGCCGGCAGCTCGCCCGCGTCCCCGACGCGTGCGCGCGCGCCGTCGTCCGCGTGGTGCTGGGGCTGGGCCCCACGCGGCGGCACGTGGTGCTCGGCCGTATCTTCGGTATGCGGGAGGTGTCGGCGTGAGAGCCCGGAGCCGGAAGGCGGATGCCACGGCCATCGCCCATCACTACGACGTCTCGAATGCGTTCTACGAGCTCTTCCTCGATCCGCTGATGGTCTACACCTGCGCCTACTATCGCGATCCCGATGGCAAGCTCGACCAGGCCCAGCGCGACAAGCTGGACCACGTGTGCCGCAAGCTCGAGCTCGCGCCCGGCGAGACCCTGCTGGACATCGGCTGCGGCTGGGGCAGCCTGGCCATCTGGGCCGCCCAGCACTACGGCGTGCGCGCCCACGGCGTGACGCTGTCGCGGGCGCAGGCCGACTACGCCGCCGCGCGCATCCAGGCCGAGGGCCTGCACGACCGCTGCCGGGTCGATTACCTGGACTATCGCGACCTGCCCGCCTCGTCCCGCTTCGACAAGATCGCGGCGGTCGGCGTGATCGAGCACGTGGGGATCGCGAATTACCCCGCGTTTTTTGGGAGCGTTCGTGCGAGGCTGAAGGATGGTGGCTTGTATCTCAACCACGGGATCGTGCACGAATTTCACTGGAAGCCGACCAGCCAGACGGAGTTCCTCTATCGCCACGTCTTTCCCAACGGGGACTTGGCCGGCTTCAGCGAGACCGTGACCGAGATGGAGCGCGCCGGGTTCGAGGTCATGGACGTCGAGGGGCTGCGGCTGCACTATGCGCGCACGTGCCGGCACTGGGTGGAGCGGCTGCGCGAGCGGGCCGCCGAGGCGGTCGCACTGGTCGGCGAGCGCATCTATCGCACCTGGCTCCTCTACCTGACTTGCTCGTCGGTGGCCTTCGAGGCCGGCTCCATCGGCCTCTACCAGGTCCTCATGCGCAAGCACGGCGACCCCACGATCGATCGCGGCCCCCGCACGCGCGAGCCGCTGTACAGCTACCCCCCGCGGTGACGCGGGCATCGACAAAGGAGAGCCCTTGACCCGTCAACTACTGATCATTGCTATCACCTCGTTCGTCCTGGCCCAGATCGCCATCGGGGCGACCTCCATATATCTTCACCGCGCCCTGGCGCACCGTTCGCTGTCGCTGCATCCGGGCGTGGGGTTTCTCTTCCGGGTGGTCCTGTGGCTCTTGACCGGCCAGCGGCGGCAGGAATGGGTGGCGGTGCATCGCAAGCACCACACGTTCGTCGATCGCGAGGGCGATCCGCACAGTCCATTGCTCCTCGGCTTCTGGAAGGTGCAGCTCGGCAACGTGTACTACTACGTGCGCGAGGCGCGGAATCCCGAGACGCTGGAGAAGTTCGCGCCCGACCTCGCGCCCGATCGCTGGGAGCGCTACGTGTTCTCGTGGGGATGGACCGGCCTGGCCCTGGCCACCACCGGCATGTGCCTGGCCCTCGGCTTCTGGACGGGCGTGTTCGCCATGCTCGGCCACGGCATCCTCTTCGTATTCGTGGTGGCGCCGCTCATCAACGGTCTGGGCCACTGGATGGGCGGCCAGAACTTCGGCAACACCGCCTACAACTCGCGCGTGCTGGCGTGGCTGACGGGCGGCGAGAGCCTGCACAACAACCACCACGCGTACCCGCGCTCCCCGAAATTCAGCGTGCGGCGTTCGGAGCTCGACCCGTCGTGGCTCACCATCCGCATCCTGGCGGCCCTGCGCCTGGTCACGGTGGTCGGCACGCCGGCTCCGACGCGCGTCATCCGTTAGGCTGCCATGGCGCCGGAACCGCTCGAGCTGAGCGTCGAGCTGTCAGCGCGCTCGCGTGTCGAGGTGGTGGAGCTGACCTCGCGCCTGTCGAGCGCGCAGCGTGAGGCGCTCGACTCGTACGCACGCTGCCTGTACTGGTCCGCCCACACGACGGCCGGCTTCCTCGATCCGAGCCTGATCCGGCGGCTGGGCTCCGGCCGCGTGCCGGACTACGTGGACACGCTGCGGCGGATCTTCCCCGAGCAGGCCGGCTACGCCCACGACCACCTCGAGCGCCGGCGCGACCTCGACCCCGCGCAGCGCGCGGTGGAGCCGCGCAACGGCGACTCGCACCTGGCCTTCATGGCAGGCGCGCTCACGCCGTGCGTGGTCCATCCGAACCGCCGCGACGAGGCCGTGTGCTTCGTCGATCTGGATGGGGTCAACGAGGGCCGGCCGCGCCGGCGGCTGACCAAGGTCATCGGCTTCCACCGGGAAACGCTGGCCGGTCACCTCCGCCTGCGGGTGCCGCTGTCCCGTCACCCGATCGATTCCATCAACTTGAAGGATCCCAGGCTCGGCCTCTACGGGCAGCTCTCGGAATTCGTCGCCCGGGCCGGCGTCCGGAAAGGGCGGATGCACATCGCGCTGGGCCGCGGCGAGCGCGACGCCGGGCTCACGATCAACGAGTTCGAGACACTGCTCATGAAGCACGACCTCACGGCGGTGCTGCGCAACCCGTTCCGCTTCATGGCCGAGGGCACGCGCGGCGCGCTCATGAACCCGCGCGCGGTCCCCGAGAAGGTCGCCGGCTACGCGCGCTACGATCTCGTCCGCGTCCTCAACTCCGGCATCGACACGCTCGGCCTGCACGGCTCGCGGCTGGAGCGCCTCTTCGCCGCGCTGCTCGTGGTCCCCGCCGCGCGGATGTTCCGGATGCGGCGCTCGATCAGCCTGCTGATCGCGGAGGGCGCCGACGGCCAGGCGGGCCCGGTGGAAGGCGTCTACCAGAGTCCCATTCTCATCCAGTGCCGCCGGGCTCCCGGCGACGTGCGCGAGCTCGACGTCACGCTCTACCGGCTCGAATAACCTCAGCCGGCGTGGCCGGCCACCGACAGCCGGCGATCGAGGTCGTAGGCGGCGCTGATGAGCGCCAGGTGCGTGAAGGCCTGCGGGAAGTTGCCGAGGTGCTGCCCCTGCGCTCCCAGCTCCTCGCCGTAGAGCCCCAGATGGTTGGCGTAGCCGAGCATCTTCTCGAAGAAGAACCGGGCCTGCTGCAGATCGCCCATCCGCGACAAGCACTCGACATACCAGAACGAGCACATCGAGAAGGTGCCTTCCTGGCCGGTCAGCCCGTCGGAGAATCCGCCGTCGACGGTGCGATAGCGATAGACGAGCGAGTCGCTCACCAGGTCGCGCTCGATCGCGCGCAGCGTGGAGACCCAGCGCGGATCGGTGGGGGAGATGAAGCGCACGAGCGGCAGCAGCAGCGCGGAGGCGTCCAGCGTGGCCGCGCCCGCGAACTGCATGAAGGCCTGCCGCGTGGGATCCCAGAAGCGGGTGAAGATGTCCTGGTAGATGGTGTCACGCACGTCGTGCCAGCGCGCCAGTGGGGCGGGAAAGGAGCGCTTGGTGGCCAGCCGGATGGCGCGGTCGACGGCGACCCAGCACATGGCACGCGAGAAGAGGAAGTCGTGGCGGCCGCCGCGCACCTCCCAGATGCCTTCGTCCGGCTGGCGCCAGTTGGCGCAGACCCAGTCGGTCAGCCGCACGATGTTCGTCCACGCGTCGTAGCCGATCGGCGAGCCGTACTTGTCGTAGAGATAGACCGAGTCCAGCAGCTCGCCGTAGATGTCGAGCTGCAGATGGCTGTAGGCCGCGTTGCCGATGCGCACGGGCCCGGAGCCCATGTAGCCCTGGAGGTGGGGCAGGATCTCCTCGCGCAGCACGTGGCGGCCGTCGATCCCGTACATGATCTGCAGCGAGCCGTCGGGCTCGAGCTCGCGGCAGCGCGCCATGATCCAGTCCATGAACGCGCCGGCCTCCTGCGTGTAGCCGAGCCGCATCAGGCCGTAGAGCATGAACGACGAGTCGCGGATCCACGTGTAGCGATAGTCCCAGTTGCGCCCGCCGCCGATCAGCTCGGGCAGGCCGAAGGTCGGCGCCGCCACCAGCGAGCCGTATTCGCGCGAGGTGAGCAGCTTGAGCGTCAGCGCCGAGCGGTTCACCATCTCGCGCCAGCGGCCGCGATAGGTGTTGTGCGCCACCCAGCTCCTCCAGAAGTTCACCGTCTCCTTGAAGGCGACGCTCGTGTAGTCGGGCTGCGCCGAGGGTGACGGCGCCTCCGCCAGCACGACCTCCAGGACGAACCAGGCGGACGCGTCGGCCGATAGTGTGAAGTCGGCGAGGGCGGCACCGTTCTCGAGCCTCATCGGGACGGAAGACCGCAGGCGCAGCACCAGCTCGCCCTCGCCGCTCCGCCCGCGGAAGAGGATCTCGGTGTCGCCGCGGCGCTCGGCGCTGTGGACGGCGCGCCCATAGTCGAAGCGCGGGTCGCAGCGCATCTGGAAGCGCACCTCGCCGCGGACCGTCTTGGCCCGCCGGACCACGTTGTGAGCCGGCCCCGCGTCGCCCGAGGGCATGAAGTCCGACAGCTCGGCGACACCGCTGGCATCGAGGAACCGCGTCAGGAGCACGCAGGTGTCGGGAAGGTAGAGCTGCTTGCGCACGGCGCCTTCGAGGACGGGCGCGATCTGGAACCGCCCGCCGCGCTCGGCATCCACGAGCGCAGCGAACACCGACGGGGAGTCGAAGTGCGGCAGGCAGAGGAAGTCGATCGAGCCGTCCATGCCGACCAGGGCCACCGTGTAGAGGTCGCCGATGATGCCGTAGTCGCCGATGGGTGCGTACCGGCCCGCCATGAGCCGAGCCTAGCACCGCGCGATTCGTCTTTCGTCAGAACGTCCGTACGAGCAGCGCCGCGCCGGTGACGAACAGCGCGCCCCCGATCAGGCGCGCCATCAGGGCCGGGCGCACGCGCACATGCGCGCGATGGCCGGTCCACAGCCCGGCCATCGCCACCGGCAGCAGGACCGCCACCGCGATCCAGAGCGCGCGGGAGACGAGCAAGCCGGCGACGGCGAACGCGACCACGCGCAGGCCGACGTTGAGGATGACCATCTGCGAGATGGTCGCGCGCTGCGCCGCCGGGTCCGGGATCCGGCCGGTGATGTACACCACGTACGGCGGCCCGCCCATGCCGAAGAGCGCACCCACGACGCCGCCGAGGACGCCGGCGGGCGCGGCCCACCACCGGCTCAGCGGCGGCGGCATGCCGCGGCGGAGCACGACGTAGAGCGCGTACGCGCACACGAAGACGCCGAGCGCCAGCAGCGTGGCCGTGCGCGGCAGCCGGACGAGCAGCGTCACGCCGAGCGTGAGTCCCAGCAGCGTGAAGGGCACCAGCGTCACCAGCTCGCGCGTGGCCGCCTGCCGGCGCGTGTGCAGCCCCAGCGCGACGCCCGAGGCGAGATCGAGCAGCGCGGCCAGCGCGAGCACGAACGGAAGCGGCAGGACGTGGGCCAGCACGGGGATCGTGATGGGCGACGCGCCGAAGCCGGTCGCACCGAACACGGTGTAGCCGACGAAGATGACGAGCGCGAGGACGATGAACGTCTCGGGTGCGAGCGTCACGCGACGAACTCTATCAGGCATTTCGCCCGAGGTTTCACGCCGCGTGTGGTCGCAAGCACGAGATTTCGTGGCGGCATGGGATGGCATGCGGTGTGCGTGCAAATCGCCGATCTTCGCCGGGACTCAAGAGGAGGGGCCATGCAGCGGGTCGTGATGTTGCTCGGCGGTATCGTTCTGCTCGTCGCGCTGCTCGTGCAGCCATCCGGCGTCGACGCCGGGCCGCCCGAGAAGCTCCTTCGCATCGGCATGCTCGAGCGGACGCCGGAAGCGGCGAACGCCGCCAACGTCGAGGCTTTCCGCCAGGGCCTGCGCGAGCTCGGGTACGTCGAGGGCCAGAGCTTCGTGCTCGAGTACCGCTCGGCAGACGGCCACGACGCACGATTCGCGGCCCTGGCGGCGGAGCTCGTGCAGTCCAGGGTCGACGTGCTCGTGGCGCGCGGCACGCCGGCGGCCCTGGCCGCCAAGCAGGCCACGAGCACGACGCCGATCATCATGACGGGTGTCGGGGATCCGGTCGGGCAGGGCCTGGTCGCGAGCCTGGCGCGGCCGGGTGGGAACATCACGGGACTGAGCGCGGCCGTCACGCAGATCTTCCCCAAGCGCGTGCAGCTGCTCCGGGAGCTGGTGCCGAAGGCCACCCGGCTGGCCGGCCTCTTCAACATGGGCAATCCCGCGCTGCCGGCGCAGTGGAAGGAAGTCGAGAAAGCGGCGCGCGCCGTCGGTCTCGAGCCGCTGCTGCTCGACGTGCGCCGGGCCGACGATCTGGAGTCGGCGTTCGAGGCCGCGGTCCGCCAGCGCGCTGACGCGCTCATCGTGGGGATCGACACGCTCACGCAGGCCAACCAGCGGCAGATCGTGGAGCTGGCCGCGCGGTATCGGCTGCCGGCGATGTACGCCTCGACGGAGTTTGCCGGGGGCTTGATCTCCTACGGCGTGAACTATCCGGAGATGTACCGCCGGGCCGCCGGCTTCGCGCACAAGATCGTCAAGGGCGCCAGACCTGCCGATCTTCCCGTGGAGGAGCCGACGGCCTTCGAGCTGGTCATCAATCCGAAGACCGGACGCGCGCTGGGGGTCACCATCCCGCCGGCGCTCTTGCTCCGGGCCGACCGGCTGGAGAGCCCCTAGGCCGCGGCCGTCCGTGGCACACTCTGGGCGTGGCCCTCCCACTGCGCCTCGGCGTCGTCTACGACTTCCGCAACCCGCCGGACTCCGGCATTCCCACGGCGCGCCTGTACGCGGAGATCCTCGATCAGGTCGCGTGGCTCGACACGCTCGGCCTCGATCTCGTGTGGTTCACCGAGCACCACTTCGTCGAGGACGGCTACCTGCCGTCGTGGACGCCGGTGGCCGGCGCGATGGCGGCGCGCACCTCGCGCGTGCGCTTCTCCTCGGACATCTGCCTGCTGCCCTTCGCGAACCCCGTGCGGCTCGCCGAGGACCTCGCCGTGCTCGACAACCTGAGCGGCGGCCGCGTGGAGCTCGGCGTGGGCATGGGCTACGCGCCGCACGAGTTCCGCGGCTTCGGCATCCCGCTGCCGCAGCGCCTGTCGCGGATGGAGGAAGGGCTCGAGGTGCTCACGCGCGCCTTCACCGGCGAGCGCTTCAGCTTCCACGGCGTGCGGTACGACTTCGACGACGTGACGATCCGCCCGGGCTTCGTGCAGCCGGGCGGTCCACCGCTGTGGATCGCGGCGATGTCGGCGAGCGGCGCGCGGCGGGCGGCGCGCTTCGGCGCGCACCTGCTGCCGCAGGGCGAGCGCGCCCAGGTGCTCGACCCCTGGCGCGAGGCGGTGCGCGCCGCCGGGCGCTCGCCCGACGCGCGGCGGGTCGGGATCATCCGCTCGTGCTTCGTGACCGACGACGCCGAGCGCGAGTGGCCGGCCATCCGCGCGGCCGAGCGCTATCGCGGCGAGCTCTACAACCGGTTCTTCGCGGAGTCGGGTCAGGAGCGGTCGTGGTATCACGCGGGCTCGCGCATCCCCCAGACGTGGATCGTCGGGAATGCCGACCACTGCCTGGCCGAGCTGTCGACCTTCATCGCCGAGCACGGGATCACCGATCTCGTGACGTGGGCCGTGCCGCCGGGTCTGCGGCCGGCGCAGATGAGCCGGAGCCTGGAGCGCTTCGCGCGCGAGGTCGCGCCGCGGCTCAAGGCGAAGGCATGAACTTCGGCCTCAACTTCTTCCCCTCGTTCCGCCTCACCGACCTCTCGGCCGCCGAGTACTTCGACCAGGTGCTGCGCCTGGCCGAGCGCGCCGATCAGCTGGGGCTCCGCTCCATCAAGACCGTCGAGCACTACTTCCACGACTACGGCGGCTCCACGCCGAATCCGATCGTGCTGCTGAGCGCGATCGCCGCGCGCACGCGCCAGGTGCGGCTCATCACCGGCGCGGTCATCCCGGCCTTCAATCATCCCGTGAAGCTGGCCGGGGAGCTGGCCATGCTGGACAACCTCTGCCACGGCCGGCTCGACGTGGGCGTCGGGCGCGCATTCATCCCGCGGGAGTTCGAGGCGTTCGGCGTGCGCATGGACGACAGCCGTGCGCGCTTCGAGGAGGGCCTGGAGCTCATGCTCCGGCTGTGGACCGAGGAGCGCGTGACACACCGGGGAGCGTTCCACACGCTGCGCGACGTCCGCCTCCTGCCGCGGCCGGTGCAGCGGCCGCACCCGCCCGTGTGGGTGGCGGCCATCCAGAGCCGCGAGTCCTTCGTGTGGGCGGGCACGCGCGGCTATCACCTGATGATCGTGCCGTATGCCGGCAGCCTGGCGCGCGTGGCCGACCTGGTCGGCGCGTACCGCGACGCCTGGCGCGCCGCCGGGCATCCGCCGGGCCGGGAGCGCATCCAGTCGGGCCTGCACTGCTATCTCGCCGACAGCCACCGCGAGGCGGTCGAGGGGTATCGCGCCCCCATGCGCCGCTACCTCGAGCTCTTCGCCGAGGCGGTCGACTCCTGGAAAGACTGCGAGTCGGCCGACTATACCGGCTACGACAAGATGGTCGCGGGCATCGTGTCGACCACGCCCGAGTCCCTGCTCGATCAGCAGGCAGCGCTGGTGGGCACCCCGGCCGATGTCGTGGAGCAAATCCACTATCATCGCGGGCTGTTCGGGGAGCACGAGCCGTCGCTCCAGATCAACTTCGGCGGCCTGCCCGAGGCCGACGCCCGGCGCACGCTCGAGCTGCTGGCCGCCCAGGTGATCCCGCGCTGCTGAGCCCGCCGGGGCGACGGCGCTGGTACGTGGCGGTACGCTGAATGCACATGGAGCGCCCCACCTTCGAGTTCCACATCGCTCGCGAGGCCCGAGACCGGTACACCTTCGCCGACCGCCTGTTCTCGGTCACCGGCAACGTGGTCATCGCCGATCTGGGGGCCAGCCGCGAGCTCGCGCACCGGATGAACTCCGTCCGTGACGCGGCCCGCAACCCCGATCTGACCGTGAACCCCGGCGCCCTCAACGCCATGGGGCTGCTCGACGAGGTGACCCACATCGTGCTCGCGCAGTACCGGGCCCGCCGGGATCCCCGTGCCCTGCTCGACGCGCTGGCGTGGTTCGAGGCGCGGGTGACCCGGACGACGCTCGACACGACCCTGCTGGCGTTCGCCGAGCGCTTTCCCACGGTGGCCGTGTACCGCGGCCTGGAGTCCGCCAAGGACTGGCTGCGGGACTCGACCGCGGGCGTGCCCCATCGGGCGGTGGCGCTCGAGGAGCTGATCACCGTGTGGCTGGCGAACGTGAATCCCGCGTTCCGGCCGTTCGGCGAGCTCTTCGACGACGCGCCGCTGGCCGCAGGCACGGCGTACCGCGAGATCAGCGGGGCGCTGCGCGAGTACTTCGACTCCCGCCCGCGCTTCGGGCCGCTGAACCAGAACCTGATCGACATGCTGCGGGCGCCGGCCGTGGCCTCGCCCGACTCGCTCGAGGGCCAGCTCGAGTACGTCCGCCACCACTGGGGCGACCTCCTCGGCGACCTCCTGCTCCGCCTGCTGCTGGCCATGGACGTCCTCAAGGAGGAGCAGGTGGCCCTCTGGCTCCGCTTCCATCCACCGGGGCAGGGTGCCCATCAGGCCGGGCAGGGCCTGGAGGCCACCGGCACGATCCCGAGCTACGCGGGCCAGGACGCCGAGACGGAGCGCTTCAGCCGGGACGCCGAGTGGATGGCCAGCACGGTGCTCATCGCCAAGAACACCTACGTCTGGCTCGACCAGCTCTCCCGCGCGTACGGCCGCGCCATCACGCGGCTCGACCAGATCCCCGACGAGGCGCTGGCGACGCTGGCCCGGCGAGGCTTCAACGCGCTGTGGCTGATCGGGCTCTGGGAGCGCAGCCGGGCCTCGCAGCGCATCAAGCAGCTCTGCGGCAACCCCGAGGCCGTCGCCTCGGCGTACTCGCTCTACGACTACCGGATCGCGTCCGATCTCGGCGGCGACGCCGGCTACCAGCACCTGCGCGCCCGCGCGCGGGCGCACGGCATCCGGCTGGCCAGCGACATGGTGCCGAACCACATGGGCATCGACTCGCGCTGGGTGATCGAGCACCCCGAGCGCTTCCTGTCCCTGCCGCACAGCCCGTTCCCGGCGTACCGCTTCGACGGGCCGAACCTGTCCGACGACGATCGCGTCGAGATCAAGATCGAGGATCACTACTACGACCGCTCGGACGCCGGCGTGGTGTTCCGCCGTGTCGATCGCTGGACGGGCGACACGCGGTTCGTCTACCACGGCAACGACGGCACCAGCTTCCCCTGGAACGACACCGCCCAGCTCGACTTCACGCGAGCCGACGTCCGCGAGGCAGTCATCCAGACGATCCTGTGGGTGGCACGGCAGTGCTCGATCATCCGCTTCGACGCCGCCATGACCCTGGCCAAGCGGCACTTCCACCGGCTGTGGTTTCCCGAGCCGGGCAGCGGCGGCGCGATCCCGTCGCGCGCCGAGCGCGGCATGAGCCGGGCCGCCTTCGACGCCGCCATGCCGGTCGAGTTCTGGCGCGAGGTGGTGGACCGCGTGGCCGCCGAGGCGCCCGGCACCCTGCTGCTGGCCGAGGCCTTCTGGCTCATGGAGGGCTACTTCGTCCGCACACTGGGCATGCACCGCGTCTACAACAGCGCGTTCATGGTCATGCTGCGCGACGAGGACAATGCCAAGTACCGCCTGGTCATCAAGAACACGCTGGAGTTCGACCCCGACATCCTGAAGCGCTACGTCAACTTCATGAACAACCCCGACGAGCGCACGGCGGTGGACCAGTTCGGGAAGGCCGACAAGTACTTCGGGGTCTGCACGCTGATGGCCACGCTGCCGGGGCTGCCGATGTTCGGCCACGGCCAGGTCGAGGGGTTCACCGAGCGGTACGGCATGGAGTATCGCCGCGCCTACTACGACGAGCACCCGGACCTGGGGCTGGTGGCGGAGCACGAGCGCCGCATCGCGCCGCTGCTGCATCGCCGCGATCTGTTCGCCGAGGCCCACAATTTCCGGCTCTACGACTTCTTCACCGACGAGGGCTGGGTGAACGAGGACGTGTTCGCCTACTCGAACCAGCGTGACGGCGCGCGGGCCCTGGTCGTCTATCACAATCGCTATGCGCCCACGCGGGGCTGGGTCCGCATGTCATGCGCGTGGGCGGACAAGGGCGCCGACCGCCGGCTCATCCAGGCCTCGCTGGGCGAGGCCCTCGGCGCCTCGCACGATCCAGGCGTGTTCCTGGTCTGTCGCGACATCGTGACCGGGCTCGAGCATCTCCATCACGCTCGCACGCTGGCGGAGTCGGGCCTGCGCGTCGAGCTGCAGGAGTACGGCTGTCACGTGTTCGTCGACTGGCGTGAGGTGGTCGACGACGGCCGGCGGCCCTGGCGCGCGCTGGCCGACCGGCTCGACGGCCGCGGCGCGCCGAGCGTGGACGAGGCCATGCGCCTGCTGCTCCTCGAGCCCGTGCACGCGGCGTTTCGCGCGCTGCTCGACCCGGCGCTGATGGCCTCGCTCGAGCCCGGGACGCCGGCGGCGCGCGGCGCGGCGACCTCGGTGGTCGCGGACGCCGCGGCCCGCATGCGCGCCTTTCTCGTGGAGGTGAAGACGCTGGCCGGCCGCCACCCGGACGTCACCG
>JBKPRI010000052.1:0-22088 GCA_046734515.1 Candidatus Methylomirabilota bacterium
CCCGACGACCGCGCGCTGCGCGAGAGCCGCGCGCGCCTGCAGGCCCGCATCGAGCGCGGCGTGGTCGAGCAGACGGAGGCCGCGCGCGCGGCGCTTGCCCGCCGGGCGTTCCTGGAGGCGCGCCGCCATTTCCTCGCGGTCCTGGCTCTCGATCCCGCCAACGCGGCGGCGTTCGACGGGCTGCGCAACGAGGTGAAGGAGGTCCGCTTCGTCACGCACACGATCCGGCCCGGCGACAGCCTCGGCTCCATCGCGCAGCGCTACTACGGCGACCGCTCGCGCTCGGAAGTGATCTGGGAGATGAACCAGCTTCCGCGCAACCCGCGCCTGGCGGTGGGCGCCTCGCTGCGCGTGCCCGAGATTCCCGGCGTGCCGTTCCTCCTCACGACGCCCCAAGGCGGGCCGGCCGAGGGACGCAGCGTGGCGCCTCCGCGTGAGGACATCGCGCCGCAGATCGATCCTCTCGTGTCCGAAGCGCGCGATGCGCTCGAGCGCCGGAGCTTCGGCGAGGCGCTGGCCGACGTCGATCGCGTGCTGGCCGCCAATCCGCGTCATCCCGAGGGCGCCGAGCTCAAGAAGTCCATCCTGTATTCGCTCGGCAAGGCGCGCCTCGGCGAGAAGAAGTTCGACGAGTCCTACCAGGCGCTCACCCAGCTCGCGAAGCTGGCCCCGCGCTACGAGGACGCCAGCGAGCTCGCGCGCCAGGCGCGCACGGGGCTCGTGCAGCAGCACTACAACGAGGGCCTGCGCCTCTACCGGGAGGAGAAGCTGGAGCAGGCGATCGAGCAGTGGAAGGCCGTGCTCGAGCTGGAGGCGCGCCACGCCAACGCGCGCAAGAACATCGAGCAGGCCGAGCTCATCCTCAAGAAGCTGGACGAGCGCACCAAGCGCTGACGCGCGGCTAGACGCGCCCCGCCCGCTCTGGTACTCTTCGTCGTCGCCTTCCTGGTCCGGGCAGGTAGCTCAGTTGGTAGAGCACAGGACTGAAAATCCTGGTGTCGGCGGTTCAATCCCGTCCCTGCCCACCATTTTCGCCAATCGGTCTGTGAGCAGCGCCTAGAGGTAGTCCTGTTGACCCTTCCCTGCTTTCCGCTCAACGATCGTTGCGCCACCCTTCACGGCACCGGCGTCCTTCGCAGAGAGATCCTTGGTGAGCCGCTTCTTGTTTCGCGTCCCCTTCTTTGCCCGTTTCTTCATGGCCATACCCTCCATTGCCGCCTGAACGGCAGCCAGATCGTAGCGTACTTCTGGGACTCGTACTCGCGACCGGTATCGGCGAGAACGACAAGCAGACACCCAGGCACGGAGGTCCCCTCTGGACCGGCTTTCCCTTATCGCAGAGAATCCGTGACACGCTGGCTGTCCGGGGTGTGCCCTGGGAAGGGGTAGAGTTCTCTATGAGGTCCTCATGCGGCCCCTATGCGCTCACCGCCGTCAAGCGATAAGGGGCCGCTGATGCCGATCCCGATTCTGATCGACTGCGACCCCGGTTACGACGACGTGATCGCGATCATGCTCGCGCTGGCGAGCCCCGAGGTGGAGGTGCTCGGGATCACGACCGTCGACGGCAATCAGCCCGTGGCCGAGACGACGGAGAACGCGCTGCGGGTCGTGGAGTTCCTGGCCCGCAAGATTCCCGTCGCTGCGGGCGCCGGCCGGCCGCTCGTGCGCGAGCTCCCCTTCCGGCGGACGCCGAGCACGCTCGACGCCGACGTGCGGCGCGATATCCCCGGGTTGCCGCCCGCGACTGGGCGAGCCGTGGACGAGCACGCGGTCGACCTCCTCGCGCGCGTCTTGATCGCCGCGGACGAACCGGTGACGCTCGTTCCACTGGGGCCGCTCACGAACGTGGCGCTGCTCCTGGCGCGGTATCCCGACGCGGCCGCGCGCATCGGACGCATGGTGATGATGGGCGGCGCGATCGGCGAGGGCAACGCGACGACGGCCGCCGAGTTCAACATCTATGTCGATCCCGATGCCGCGCAGCGCGTCTTCTCGAGCGGGATCGACCTCACCATGGTCGGCCTCGACGTCACGTACCGGGCGATCGTCAGCCCGGCGGATCTGGAGGAGCTGCGCGGTGTCGGCCGCGCCGGCGGCGTCGTCGCCGCCATCCTGGACAGGTTTCCGCCCTATCGCCGCTACTCGTGGTATCCGGAGGGGTACCCGGTGCACGACGCGGTCGCGGTGGCCGAGCTCGTGTGCCCGGGACTTCTGACAACGAAGTACCTGAACGTCGAGGTGGAGTGCTCGTCGGAGCTCTCGCGCGGGCGCACGGTCGTCGACCGGCGCGGTTACAGCGGCCGCGCGCCCAATGCCCATGTCGCCGTCGATGTCGACACGGCCGCCTTCGTGCGCCTCCTCATCGAGCGCCTGCGCACGCTGGGGTGACGGAGCGGGGCGGGCGGAGGCGTCATCGCATTCCAACCGTTAAGATGCACACGAGCTGACACAGGAGGCCGCCATGAGCACGACGAAGGCCAGCCGCAACGACATGAAGTTCGAGATCGTCGTCATCCCCGTCTCGGACGTCGACCGCGCGAAGGAATTCTACGGGCGCCTCGGATGGAGGCTCGACGCCGACTTCGACAGCGGGAAGGAGTTCCGCGTCATCCAGTTCACGCCGCCCGGCTCCGGGTGCTCGATCATCTTCGGCAAGAACGTCACCGCGGCGGCGCCGGGCTCCGCTCAGGGCCTGTACCTGATCGTCTCCGACATCGTGGCTGCTCGCGACGAGCTCCGCGCTCGCGGCGTCGAGGTGAGCGAGGTCTTCCACAGTGACGGCGTATATACCGGCTCGGACGAGCCCTATCTCTTCGGGCGACGCCGGATCAGCGGTCCGGATCCCAAGCGGGACAGCTACCGCTCGTTTGCCTCGTTCCGTGATCCGGACGGCAACGGCTGGCTGTTCCAGGAGATCACGACGCGGCTGGCCGGGCGCATCGACTCCGGGGTGACGACCTTCGCATCCGCGAACGATCTGGCGGCCGCGTTTCGGCGTGCCGAGGCCGCCCACGGCAAGTACGAGGCCCGGCTCGGCCAGGGGAGGGATGCGAACTGGCCAGAATGGTACGCCGCGTACATGGTTGCGGAGCAGGCGGGCACAGAGCTGCCGTCGTGACTGAAGCAGCAGGCCGAGAGCGGCGATTTACACCTTCGATCGGCGCCCGTGCTGGATGCGGACACGCGATAGCGCCCCTGACCGTGTGCGGGCCACCATCCCGACGGCGACGAGGCTGATGGCCAGCAGCAGGATCACGCTTGGCTCGGGCACGTTCTGGCCTTCGGTGGGCGTGGTTGGCTGGTCACCGCCCGGGGCTGCGGCCGGCGATGATCCTCCCCCGAACGAGCTATGCCCGCAGCGAGCCTCGCCCATGCACGCCCTGAGCTCATCGGCAAAGGCCAGCAATGCTGGAGAAGCACGCTCGGAACCGCCGCCGGCCTGCGAAGGAAGGCTGAAGCCGGCCAGAGGGCCGAAGGCACCTGGCGGCTCGTCGATGCTGAGCGCTGACGACAGCCCGGCGATGTCGAAGTCGACCGTATAGGCGGCGTTGTACGCCGCGTTGAGGGCGACGTCGTCGAGGGCCGGCATCCCGTGCGACCACGCGGTAGCAAGACCGTCCAGGCCTTCGGGACTCGTGACACTCGTCTGCTCGGCCGTGGGCGCGACAGGAGGCGCATCCGTGAAAGCTGCGGCCTGGCACGCGGCGTCGCCCGGGTCGCAACTGGACGGTACGTCGTAGGCCATCGCCAAGAGCAGCAGGGCAGCTGGGAGGCCGAGGCGTGCCAGCCAGGTCTTCATACAAGTTCCTTTGGCGACGTCCGACCGCGCGGGGGGCGCGAACTACAGTGACCGGCGGGGGGAGACGGGCACGATCCATGCCCAAACCAGACGTCTTCGTAATCGCCCGTCTGTGACGGTCGGGGCCACCCCGGCAAGCGGAACTGTAAAATCTGCCGACAGGATGCCCGGCTCTGGTTGACCCGGTGGACTTCGTGGCAGATGATTCCCCAGGCCGTCGATCGATCATCCCTCGACGGCAGGAGGCCGCGCCCATGCCCACCCGGACCGCCTGGTTCAACGGCAAGCTCGTGCCCGAGACCGAGGTCGTGATCCCGTTCCGCGATCGCAGCTTCAACCGCGGCGACGGATGCTTCGACATGACCCGCACCTTCAACGGGCGGCCCTTCCGCGTGAAGGAGCACGTCGAGCGCCTCTTCAGATCGCTGCGCTATCTGCGCATCGACTGCGGCCTCGAGCCCAAGGAGATGATCGCCATCGCCGAAGACGTCGTCGAGCGGAACGAGCCGCTGCGCGCCGCCGCCGGCGATTGGTGGGTGGCCTGGCGAATCAGCCGGGGCGTCGACGCGATCGGTGATGAGGGCTGGGCGAACACGGGGCCGCAGGTGATCGTCGACTGCACGCCGCTGCCCCTCAAGGCGCGCGCGCAGCAGTTTCGCGACGGCATCGACGTGGTCATCCCGTCCACGCGGCGGGTAGCCCCCGCCGAGGTGAGTCCGCGAGCCAAGACGCACAACTACCTGAACCTGATCCTGGCCGACAAGGAAGTGAAGTCGCACAGTCCCCAGGCCTGGGCCGTCCTGCTCGACGAGCGCGGCAACCTGTGCGAGGGCATGGGGAGCAACATCTTCGTGGTTCGCGGGGGACGCATGCTCACCCCGCGCGAGCAGCACGTGCTGCCCGGGGTGAGCCGCGGGATGGTCCTGGATCTGGCCCCCCAGCTCGGCATCCCCGCCGAGGAGCGCGACCTCGATGTCTACGACGCGGTGACCGCGGACGAAGTGTTCCTGACGTCCACGAGCCTCTGCATCTGCGGCGTGCGCTCGCTCAACGGCGCGCGCATCGCCGACGGGGCCGTGCCCGGGCCGATCACGCGGCGCCTCACCGAGGCGTACGTGAAGAGCGTGGGCTGCGATTTCGTCCAGCAGTACCTCTCACGGCTGAGCTGACGCCCACGGAGCCTGATTGCCATGGAGCCAAGGATCGCGCCGATCGATGCCACGCTCGGAGCCGTCGTCACCGACCTGGACCTCTCCCGGATGGACGCGCGCACCTGGAACACCGTGGAGCAGGCCTTCCACGAGTATGCGGTCCTGGTGTTCCCGGGCCAGAACCTGTCAGAGGAAGCGCAGGTCGCCTTTGCGAACCGCTTCGGGAATATCGAGCTCCTGGCTGCCGACCCCGAGCAGAAGGCGGTGGCGATCAGTAACCAGAAGCCCGATGGATCGGTCATGAAGGCGGAGGAGCATCGCTACAAGTCGCTGCGCGGCAACGAGGGCTGGCATACGGACAGCTCGTACATGCCGCTCGCCGCGAAGGCCTCCGTGCTCTCGGCCCAGGTGGTCCCGGCGGCCGGCGGCGAGACCGAGTGGGCCGACATGCGTGCGGCCTACGATGCGCTGGACGAGGCCACGCGGCGCCGCATCGCGGGGCTCTCGGCGCACCATTCGCTCTATCATTCCCAGGCCAAGATCGGGCACGTGGTTCAGACGGGAGCCGGCTACGGCTTTCACACGAAGGGCGCGCCGCTCCGGCCGCTGGTCAAGGTGCACCCCGTGACGGGCCGCCCGGCCCTCTTCATCGGCCGTCACGCCTACGGCATTCCCGGCCTCGACGAGAGCGAATCGGTCAAGCTGCTCGCTGACCTCCTCGACTTCGCCTGCCGGCCACCCCGGACGTATGCGCATCGGTGGCAGCCCGGCGACGTGGTCATCTGGGACAACCGCTGCGTGCTGCATCGCGCCCGGCCCTACGACTACCGCGAGGTGCGCGTCATGCGTCACACCCGCGTCGCGGGCGAGCCGGCCACCGAGCTGGCGCCGACCGCGCGCGACGATCGCGCCAGCGCGTACGAGCCGTCCAGCTCGAACCGATAGGCCCGCGTCCGGCTCGCGCGTGGCCGTCGTGAGGCGGGAGGTGCCGACTACCCGCCGAAGGTCTTCTTGAAGAACTCGCCGATCGTCTTGCCGGTGTAGACCGTACCCTCCACGATCGTACGACCGATGCCCGTGAACAGATCCGCGAAGCCTGCGCCGAATTCGCCGTAGCCGATTGACTGCGCGCCCTCCTTGACCTGGCTCGTGGCCTCGTCCAGCCGTGCCTTGTCGGCGGCCGCGGCGGGACCGAGCGACAACGCCACGATCAGCGTGCAGGCCGAGAGGGTTGGGAGCCACCGAGATCTCCGAATCATCGCGCACCTCCCAGAAGCATTGGTCCTCGCGTCCACGCTAGCACTGGAACACCGAAAGACCGGCAATTCTGATCAGTGCTCGCGCAGGAGCGAGCCGAAGCCTCGCAACTGGTCCTTGATGCCGTTGGCCCGGAGCGCGTGCCAGAGGGTGACGGCGTTGATCGCCAGCACCGGCTTGCCGAGCCAGCGCTCGGCCTCGTCGGCGAGGCGCACCATCGAGAGATTGGTGCCGACCTGGACGATCGCGTCCACGTCGGGGCCGTTCAGCTCGTCGCGGATGATCGGCAGGAGCTGCGTCTCGGGCACCTCCGCGATCGAGGTCGCCGTCGGGCAGCGGAGCCCCTTGAAGCGCACGACCTCGAAACCCGCTTCCTCGAAGTAGCGGGTGACCTGCCGGTCGGAGATGGGCTGGTAGGGACTGAGCACCGCGATACGGCGGACACCATGACGCTCGAGGGCCGCGCGGCACGCCGAGGCTCCCGTCGAGATGGTGAGGCCCGACTGGTCCTTCACGCGCTGGATGAACTGCGCGTTGCCCTCCACCCCGCCCCAGAATGTTTCCGACGACATGCCCATGATCAGGGCGTCGGGCTTGCAGGTCATCACGTCGCGGATCGCGACCTTGATGGATCCTCGGATCTGGACGAGCAGGGCCTCGAAGCTCGCGTCCGAATCCATCACGGGATGCTCGATGTACATGCGCCCGGTGTGGAGGCTCACGCCGTGGGGTGCCATCCGGTTGTAGTCGGCCTCGACGACCGTATTCGTCGACGGCACGATGACGCCGAACTTGATCCGGTAGCCCGCCGCGTCAGGCATCGCTCACCACGGATCGATGTACGGGTACTTCTTGCCCGTCCGCGCCGGCACCGGCGGCAAGCGCTTCAGGCCGCTGGCGATCCAGTCGCGCGTGTCTGCGGGGTCGATCACATCGTCGATCCCGCCTCCGGCCGCGGCGTTGACGGCCTTGGCCTTGTCGTACGCCTCCGCGGTCCGCCGCTGGAACTCCGCGATGCGCGCTTCGGGATCCTCGATCGCCGTGAGCTCCTTGCGATAGCCCAGCTTGACCGCGCCTTCGATGTTCATGCCGGCGAATTCGGCGGTGGGCCAGGCCACACAGAAGAAGCCGACGAGCGTGCCGGCGCCGCACATGGCCTGGGCGCCCAGGCCGTAGGCCTTGCGGACGATCACGGTGAACAAGGGCGCCGTCATGTTGGCGCCCACGTTGAACAGGCGCGTGCAGTGGCGGACCAGCGCCGTCCGCTCGACTTCGGGGCCCACCATGATGCCGGGGCAGTCGACCATGCTCAGCACGGGGATGTCGAACGCGTCGCAGAGCTGCATGAAGCGCGCGCCCTTGTCGGCCCCGTCGGAGTCGACCGCGCCCGCCAGGTGATGGGGATTGTTGGCGATGACGCCCATCGGCCGGCCCTCGACGCGGATGAAGGCGGTGATGATCCCGATGCCGAACTTCGCGCGAAGCTCGAGCACGGAGCCCGCATCCGCGATGGTGTCGATGATCGTCCGCATGTCGTAGAGGCGCAGCCGGTTCTCCGGCACGGCGTGGCGCAGGCGGCGCTGGTCCGGCGCGTCCCAGGCGGACACCGCTCCCTGGAAGTACGAGAGGTATTTCTTCGCGACCTCGACGGCCTCGTCCTCGTCCTTGACCAGGATGTCGACGACACCGTTCGGCACCTGGACGGACATCGGCCCGACTTCCTCGGGCGTGTAGATGCCGAGGCCACCGCCCTCGATCATTGCCGGCCCGCCCATGCCGAGCGTCGAGCCCTCCGTTGCGATGATGACGTCGCTACACGCCACCAGCGCGGTGTTGCCCGCGAAGGTGCGGCCGTTCACGATGGCGACCAGCGGCACCAGCCCGCTCAGCTGTGAGAACGTCGTGAATGTATGCGTGTCCACCGCGACGCGGGGGCCGATGTCGTCCTCCCCAGGGCGACCACCGCCCCCCTCGCCGAACAGGACGATGGGCAGCTTGAAACGCTGCGCCAGCTCGAAGAGCCGGTCCTGCTTGTAGTGATTGCGGTGCCCCTGAGTGCCGGCCAGCACCGTGTAGTCGTAGTGCACGACGATGGCGCGGGAGCGCGTCTCGTCGAACAGCGTTCCGTTGATGGTGCACATGCCCGCCACCACGCCGTCGCCGGGCGTGTTCCTGCGCAGCGCCTCGCTGGTGTTGCGCTGGTGCTGCCGCGCGACGACGAGAGGCCAGTACTCCTTGAAGGACCCGGGATCGACGAGCCGGTCGATGTTCTCGCGCGGCATGCGGTAGCCCAGCTTCCGGCGGCGGGCGACGGCGTCCGGACGGTGCTCGTCCAGCCCGAAGGCGTGGCGGTCGTGGCTCTCGCGCAGGTCGGCGCGGATGTGATCCGGGTCCATCCCCGCCACGGCCTCGACGGCGCCGCCCGCGACCTCGGCTTCCTGGATGAACACGATGGGATAGCCTTCGCGCACCACGTCGCCGGGCGTCATCGTGACACCGCGCACGATGCCGCCGTACGGCGCGGTGATCACGTGCTCCATCTTCATCGCCTCGACGACGGCCACCTGCTGGCCCTGACGGACCTGGTCGCCGACGGCAACGTCGATGGTGACGATGGTGCCCTGAATCGGTGAGGCGACCCCGGCCGAGCCGTCGGGTGCGGTCAGCGCCGGCGGCTCGGCCGCGATGTCCGGCCTCGCCTGCTCCGCCTTCACCTGGCTGTCGTACGCGAACAGCGCGAGGGGATCGCGGCTCTTGACCCGGGCACCGGCGAACCCGCCGTCGCTGGCCGCGGGCTGCGGCGTCTCCACGAAGCCGCGCCGCTGATCAGGTGCCTCGACGGCCAGCGCCTTCATGTTCTCGTCGACCCACCGGGTATGGACGCGTCCGGCGGCGAAGTCGGCATGCGACAGGATGTTGCGCAGGAACGCGATGTTGGTGCCGACACCGTCCAGCCGAAACTCGCCGAGGGCCCGCGCGGCCCGCCCCGCGGCCGTCTCGAAGTCCGGCGCCTGGACGATCACCTTGGCGAGCAGGGAGTCGAACGCGGCGCTGGTGCGATAACCGGCATATCCGAATCCATCGGTGCGCACGCCGGGTCCGCTCGGCGCCTCGTAGACCGTCAACGTGCCGCCGGCCGGCCGCACCGAACCGTCCGAGCCGATCGTCTCCATGTTCACTCGCGCCTGGATCGCATAGCCGCGCGGCCGGATGGTCCCGGGTGCGTCGAGCCCCAGGTCTTTCAGCGTCGCGCCCTGGGCCAGCCGGATCTGGGCTTGCACGAGATCGACGCCGGTCACCGCCTCGGTGATCGTGTGCTCGACCTGCAGCCGCGCGTTCGCCTCGATGAAGACGAAGGCCTGGGCGCCCGGGCGACGGGAGACATCGATCAGGAACTCGAACGTCCCGAGATTGGTGTATCCCACGTGCTTCGCGAATCGCACCGCGGCGTCGATGATGGCCGCGCGCAGCGCATCGTCGAGGGCCGGGGCGGGCGCGATCTCGACGATCTTCTGCAGGCGCCGCTGGACGCTGCATTCGCGCTCCCCCAGGTGCGCGATGCCGCCGTCACCGTCGCCGAGGATCTGCACCTCCACGTGCCGGGCACGCGGAATGAATTCCTCCACGTAGACCTCGGCACACCCGAACGCCGCGCCGGCCTCGGAACGGCAGCGCTCGAAGACCCCCGGGAGCTCGTCCGCGGACAGCACCGCGCGCGTGCCGCGACCGCCGCCACCCGCCAGCGCCTTGACGATCATCGCGCTGCCCGGGGGGAGGGAGGCGAAGAACGCGCGAGCTTCGTCGAGCGTGACCGCGCGGTCCAGCCCGTTGATCACCGGAACGGACGCCGCGACGGCCGCGCTCCGGGCACGCGCCTTGTCGCCGAAGAGCTCCAGATGCTTTACGTCCGGCCCGACGAAGGTCAGCCCCGCTTCGGCACACCTCCGCGCGAACTCGCCGCGCTCGGCGAGGAACCCGTAGCCGGGGTGGATGGCGTCGCAGCCGGAGGCGGTCGCCGCTGCGATCACGGCCTCGGCGTCCAGATAGGCGGCAACCCCATGACCCGGCAGAGCCTGGCAGGCGTCGGCCACGCGCAGGTGCAGGCTGCGGGCGTCGTCCTCCGAGTAGACGGCGACGGTCGGCACCCGCAGATCGGCGGCGGCGCGGGCGATACGGACGGCGATCTCGCCGCGATTCGCGATCAGCAGCTTCGTCACGCTCATCGAGACACGCCTCGACGAGGCAAGAGCGCGGTCAAGAGCCCGAGGAGCAGGAGAAAGGGACACAGCTGGTACACGGTGGCGATGCTGGTGAGATCCGCGAGCTTGCCGAGCGCGGCCGCGCCCAGGCCTCCCAGGCCGAACGAAAAACCGTAGAACATCCCGGCCGCCAGCCCCACGCGACCCGGCAAGAGCTCTTGCGCATAGACCAGGATGGCGGAGAACGCGGAGGCCATAATCATCGCAATGAGCACCGCCAGGATCCCCGTCCAGAACAGGTTGGCGTGGGGCAGCAGCAGGGCGAATGGCAACGCGCCCAGGATCGAGAACCACATGACGGGAATACGTCCGACGCGGTCCCCGACCGCGCCGCCGGCGAGCGTGCCGACCACGATGCCGACCAGGAACGCGAAGAGATAGATCTGCGCCGTCCCGACGGGCAGGTGGAACTTGTCCATGAGGTAGAACGTGTAATACGAGCCCAGGCTGGCGCTGTACACGTTCTTGGAGAAGAGCAGGGCCACCAGGATCGCCACCGCCTGGATGACCTTCCGGCGTGGCAAGGCGTGCGGACGCGGCGCCGTCGCCGACACGACCGGGGCGGCCGGCGTGCGCGGCTCGCGCCGCACGGGCGCGCGGTGGCGCGTGTACCAGCCGCCCACCAGCAGCAGCACGACGATCGCGATCAGCGCCGCGCCCGAGAACCACGCAATGCTCGACTGGCCGCGCGGGACGACGATGAACGCAGCGAGCAAGGGTCCCGAGGCCGAGCCGATGTTCCCGCCGACCTGGAAGAGAGACTGGGCGAGCCCGTAACGTCCACCGGCCGCCATGCGGGCCACGCGCGAGGCTTCGGGATGGAAGATCGACGAGCCCATGCCGATCAACATGGCGGCGAACAGGATGGCGGGATACGTCGAGGCGCGCGACATCAAGAGAAGGCCGATCAGGGTGAGGCTGATGCCCGCGGTGAGCGAATACGGCTGCGGGCGGCGATCGGTATACAGGCCGACGAGGGGCTGCAGCATGGAGGCCGTGCACTGGAAGGCCAGCGTGATCAGGCCGACCTGGCTGAAGGTGAGGCCGTAGGAACTCTTGAGGATGGGATAGAGCGCGGGCACCAGCGACTGCATCATGTCGTTCAGGAGGTGGCAGAAGCTCAGCGACAGGATGATCGAGAACGTGGTGCCGAGGGGTGGAGCGGCGGCTCGTGACGTGACGGCCCCGACGGCGGGTACCGCCTCCAGCGGAAGAGAGCGATCGCGCATCGCCATAGGATAGCAGCCGCCGGCGCCCAGCTAGACGCGGCGTAGCGTCGGATTGCGCAGCTCGAGCAGATCGTTGACGCGGATCGCGATGTTGCTCTTGACGTCGGGCTGCGCGGGGACGATGTAGAAGCGTCCCTCACGGATGCCGGCGACGACCTGGTCGGCCACCTCCGACGGTGGATAGCCATCGGCGAGCCGATCCGAGAGCGACTGGCCGAAGGCTTCGGCCATCGGCCCGGCCTTGCCCTCGTCGGCGAGGCTCTCGGGCCGATTGCGCGACGAGCGCATGATGTTGGTCTCGATCAGCCCGGGACAGACCACGGAGACCCCGATCGGCGCGCCCGACAAGGCCAGCTCCTTGTACATCGACTCCGAGAGCGCCACCACGCCGTGCTTCGTCACGTCGTACACCGACATGAACGGGGCGGTGGTGAGCCCGGCCATCGACGCGGTGTTCACGAAGTGCCCCTCGTCACCACCCGCGAGCATGCGTGGCAGGAAGACGCGCACTCCGTGGATCACGCCCCAGAGATTGACGTTGATGACCCATTGCCAGTCGGCGAGCGTGTGCTCGTGGATGGCGCCGATCACGGCGACGCCCGCGTTGTTGCACACCACGTGGGCCGCGCCGAAGGCGTGGTAGGTCTCGTCGGCCAGCCGCTCCACGTCCCCCGGCTGCGACACGTCGACGCGGATGGGCAGGACCGTCGCGCCGTCTCGCCGTAACCGCTCCGACGCCGTCGCGAGCGCGCCAGCCTCGATGTCGGCCATCACCACCTTCATGCCCTCCGCGACGAAGCGCTCGGTCAGCGCCAGGCCGATGCCGCTCGCCGCGCCCGTCACCACCGCCACCCGGCCCCGGAAGTTGTTCACGCGCGTCCCCCGATCACGCCCTGGTCGCGCAAGGCCGCCACCGCGTCCGCGTCCATACCCAGCAGATCTCGCAGCACCTCCGCCGTGTGCTCGCCCAGCATGGGGGACGGGGTGCGGACCGAGCCCGGCGTTTCGGAGAGCCGCACCGGGGCGCCGACCATCTTCACCTTGCCGGCACGCGGGTGCTCCATCTCCACGAGGGTGCCGCGCGCCTGCACCTGAGGGTGCGCGACGACCTGCGCGATGTTGTTGATGGCGCCGAAGGGGATACCCTTGGGCAGGAAGATGGCCTCCCACTCCTCGTAGGTCTTCGTCAGGAAGACCTCCTGGAGGAGCGGGATCAGCGTGGCGCGGTTCTTCGCGCGGTCGGCGTTGCGGCGATAGCGCGGATCGTTCGCCAGCTCCGGCCGGCCGATCGCGGGACAGAAGATCTGCCAGAGCTTCTCACTCCCCACCGCGAGCGCGAGGTCGCGGCTCCTGGTGCGGAACGTCTGGTAGGGAAGCAAGGCCTTGTAGGCGGTGCCCATCGGCGCCGGGAGCTCGCCGTCGGCGAGGAAGCCGCCGATCATCGTGCCGAGGAGCGACATCTGGCCCTCGAGCATGGACACGTCGATGGCCTGGCCGCGCCCGGTCCGCTCCTTCACGCGCAGCGCGAGCATGATCCCGAAGGCCGCGTACATGCCGGCCGTCATGTCGGCGATCGACGTGCCCGCGCGCACGCCGCGGCCGCCTTCCTCGCCCGTGACCGAGATCATGCCGCTCTCCGCCTGGAGGATAAGGTCGAGCGCGGCGCGATCGCGATAGGGGCCGTCCTGGCCGAAGCCGGACACCGAGCAGTAGATGATGCCGGGGTTGCGCGCGCGCGCCGCCGCGTAGGCCAGACCCAGACGCTCGAGCGCGCCCGTCCGGTAGTTCTCGAGGACGACGTCCGCGCGCTCGACGAGCTCGAAGAAGAGCTCCTTGCCGCGCGGATGCTTGAGATCGACCTCGATGCCCTGCTTGTTGCGGTGCAGGCTCACGAAGTACGCCGTCTCGCCGCCGGGCAGCGGCGAGCCCCACGCGCGCGCGATGTCGCCGGCGCCCTTGGGCTCGAGCTTGATCACCCGCGCGCCGAAGTCGGCGAGCATGGTGGAGCAGAACGGACCGGCGAGGGCGTGGCTCAGATCGATGACGGTGACGTCTTCGAGCGGCAGTCGCATGGGGGATCCTCTCCTCGCGGGTCATGGTAGCCCAGCGGCCGCGCCCGGCGCCTCGTGATACACATCGTACGAGGAGGACGCCATGTCCCAGTTTGCCGAGTGCCTGCTGATCGTCACCGCCGAGATCGACGCCGCGATCGAGGCGGAATGGAATCGGTGGTACGACACTGTGCACCTTCCGGACGCGCTGAAATGCCCCGGGGTACGGCGCGGCCGGCGCTATGTCTCCTCCGGTGAGATCTCGGAGAGCGTCGCCGGCACGACCGAGCGGACGGCGCGCCGGATCTACACGACGATCTACGAGCTGGACAGCCCGGCCGCCATTGCCACTCCGGAATTTCGCGCGATGCGCGGCTGGTACCAGTTCGCGCCGCACGTCCGCTCACGCACGCAGGTGATCGTCCCGGTCTGAGCGCCTCACCGCCGCGCCGTGGCCGGCTGGTAGCCGAGCGCGCGATTGAGCCAGCGCACCAGGGGCGTGAGGAGCTCGGCGTCCCGGCACAGGCGATCGACCAGCCGCTTGCTCGTGACCACGCTCGGCTCGATCGTGGCCGCGGCCGTGAACGACTGGAGCTTCAGCCACTCGGCCGCGGGGTGATCGGGTGGGAACCCCCGGGGAACCCGCTGGAGCTTTGGATCCTCGCGCAGGCCGTCGACGAATCGGCGGCGGAACGCCGGTGCACCCGTGAGCCGCGCCAGGGCGGTGGGCTGCGCGGCGATCGCCTCGCGGACACGCAGGAGCGCGCCTCGGGCGGGCATCCAGAGGCCGCCGGCCACGAAGCAGGTGGTGGGGTCGATGTGAAAGTAGAATCCCGCGCCGCCGCCCTCACCGTCGCGGCCCACCTTGCGGCCGGCATCGCGGTGATAGAACCAGGCGCCGGCGTTGGTCTTGTACGGCGACTTGTTCCTGGAAAACCGGACGTCGCGATGGATCCGGAACATCGAGCGCTTGGCGTCGCCGGTGATCTCGGGCGCGATGGCGCCCAGCTCGGCATCGAGCGCCTCGACGAGATGGCGCATCGGACCGCGCACCTCCCGCTCGTAGACGTCGCGATGGGCCTCGAACCAGGCCTTCTCGTTGTTGCGCGCCAGATCTCGCAGGAACCGGAACGCCCCCGGTCGAAATCCTCCGAAGCCGGCGGCGCGCGCCGCGGCCCTCACACCGGCTTCCAGAACCCCTGCGAGGGAATGCGGAACGCTCGGTTGAAGCGCGAGGACGCGTTCTCCCACGCGATGATCATCGTCAACTCCGCGATGGTGTCGTCGTCGTAGTGCCCCTGCAGGCGCGTGAACAGCTCGTCGTCGACATCGCGGTGCGTCTCCGTCATCGCGTCGGCGTATTCGAGCGCCACCTTCTCCGCATCGGTGAAGAGCGGGCTCTTCGCGTAGTCGTTGAGGGCCTCGATCTTCTCCGTCGAGACGCCGAGCCGGCTGCCCACGGCAGCATTGGCGTCCTGTCAGAACTCGCAGCCGTTCCACCAGGCGACGCGGCGGTTGAGCAGCGCCCGGAGCGTCCCCGGTACGCGTTTCGTCTCTTGCTGGAGCGCGGTCCACATGCCCTGGGCGGCGCGGAAGTACGCCGGGTTGCGTGCGTAGAAGAGATACGGATAGAGCGGCGCGCCCCGGAGCTTGCGCTGCTCCTCGAGCGTTTCGCGCAGGTCGGCCGGGAGCGTCTCGACGTCGACGGGCGGAATACGCGTCGTCCCCTCCAGCATGGTCACGCCTCCACGGCCGGGATCTTACCGCCGAAACCGGCAGACGCGCGGGAGGGACACTTCGACGGTGATCAAAGTCTCTCGCGGGGTTCGAATGCGTCGATGCCGAAGGTTTTCTGGAAGCCCCGCCGCCCCGGCGGGGTGACGATGATGGCATGGCCGCGCTTCGGCCGTTCCAGCCAGCCGAGATCGAAATAGCGCTGCGTGATCGCGACCCCGAGCGCACCGGCGATGTGTGGGCGGCGCTCGGTCCAATCGAGGCAGAGCCGGCACCAGCGGCGGCGCGTCGCGGGAAGCTGGACCCCGAACCCGATGAAGAAGCGCGCGCCGGCCGTCGTGATCTCGGCCGCTTCGTCGTCGAGCACGACATAGTCACGGGCGACAAACGCATCGGTGAGATCGACGCTGAGGCGCCCGGCCAGGTGGTCGTAGCACATCCGGGCCGCACTCAGCGCGCGCGCGTGACGGGAGAGCGGGCGGTATCGCGGCCTCGTCTGGAGCGCGACGGCGACGATCCCGTCGATCATGCCGGCCACCGTCGGCGAGGCGAGCCGGAAATGGCGATGCCGCCCCTGACGCACCACCGAGAGCACGCCCGCCTCCGTCAGCTTCGCGAGATGGCTACTGGCTGTTTGCGGCGTGATGTGCGCCGCAAGGGCGAGCTCGCTCGCGGTCAGGGGACGGCCATCGAGAAGCGCCGATACCATGGTCGCCCGCGCCGGGTCGCCGACCAGCGCCGCGATCTCGGCGATGATGGGGCCGCTGATCACGTCCGCTAATCTAACATCCGGGCCCCTCGACGGAGACTCGGTCCTCGGGCGCCGTGTGCCGGGCCTGCCTGGCCCGGGCTGCGGCCAGGCAGTAGAAGTGGACGGCGTGGCCGCGGGGGTCTGGGACCTGCTCGATGGATCGGATGGGTGTGTCGCAGACCTGACAGATCGGCCTGCCGTGGGCGTCGCGTTCGTCGCGCATTGTCAACCTTCCAGCGAGTGTGTTGCCGTTCGCTGCTCCACGGGTACGACGCCGGCCGCCGGCCGTTCATTCGTGGGGGGCTTGACATCGTGATCCAGTATGGTGGACAGTTGGGTCCATCAAACAGGAAGCCGCGGCCCTCAACGAGCGCATCGCCGAGCGGGTCCGAGAGCTGCGCGCCGCGCGCGGGCTCTCGCTCGACGCGCTGGCCGGCAAGAGCGGCGTCAGCCGCTCGATGATCTCGCTGATCGAGCGCGGGGAGAGCAGCCCGACCGCGGTGGTCCTGGAGAAGCTGGCCGGCGGGCTCGGCGTGATGCTGGCCGCGCTGTTCGACGCGCCGGCGGCGGCAGCGCCGCCGAGTGGTCCGGTGGCCCGGCGCGACGAGCAGCCGCAGTGGCGCGATCCGGCCTCGGGCTACGTCCGGCGCAACGTCTCGCCGCCGGGCGTGCCGCAGCCGATGCAGATCGTCGAGGTGCTGTTCCCGCCGGGGGGACGGGTCGCGTTCGAGACGGGCGGGCGCGACACGCGGGTGCACCAGCAGGTGTGGGTGCTCGAAGGCGCCATCGATGTCACGCTGGGCGCCGACAGGCACCGGCTGCGGGAAGGGGATTGCCTGGCCATGCTGCTCGATCGACCGACGATGTTTCACAATCCGACGCGCAAGGCCACGCGTTACGCCGTGGTGATCGCGCCGGAGAGTCCGGTGAGGCGATGAGCACCTCCACGTGGTCGGTGCGGCGGCTGCACACGGTCGATGAGGCCGCCATCGCGGGCCTCGCCGACGTCCTCATCGACTGCGTCGAGGGCGGCGCCTCCGTGAGCTTCATGCACCCGCTGTCGCGCGAGCGCGCCGTGGGGTTCTGGCGTCGCGTGGCGCGCGACGTCGCCGCGGGCGGCCGCGCGCTGGTGATCGCCGAGGACGCCCAGGGCGTGTGCGGCACGGCGCAACTCGTGCTGGACCAGCCGGAGAACCAGCCGCACCGCGCGGAGCTGTCCAAGATGCTCGTGCATCGACGGGCGCGGCGCCGCGGGCTCGGCGAGGCGCTCATGCGCGCCGCCGAAGACGCCGCGCGCGAGTGCGGCAAGACGCTCCTGGTGCTCGACACCGCCAATCCCGAGGCGGAGCGGCTCTACGAGCGCATGGGCTGGACGCGGGTGGGCGTGATCCCCGGCTTCGCGCTGCTCCCGCACGGCGGGCTGTGCGGCACCACCTTCTATTACCGCGAGCTCGGAGCGACACCGGCCCTATAGGGCGCGCACCAGCTCCTCGAGCGCGAAGGGGTCGACCGGCTTCGTCACGTGCTGATCGAAGCCGGCGGCCAGCGCCCGCGCGCGGTCCTCGGCCTGCCCGTAGCCCGTGAGGGCGACCAGGCGGATGGCGCTGGTGTCGGCGCGGGCGCGCGCCATGCGCGCCACCGTGTAGCCGTCCAGCCCGGGTAGCCCCACGTCGATCAGCGCGACGTCGGGCTTGAACGCCTGGAGCCGGGCCAGGCCGCTCGGCCCATCGGCCGAGGTCTCCACGACGTGGCCGGCCGATTCCAGCAGCATCTGCAGCATCTCGCGCGAGTCGTCGTTGTCCTCGATCACCAGCACACGGCGCGCTCCCGCCCGCGTATCCGTTCGGCGCGGTTCCGGGACGGCGGCGGCCGGCGGAGCGGGCACGGCGGCGGGCAGCCGCACGGTGAACTCGCTGCCGCGGCCGGCGCCGGCGCTCGCCGCCGAGACCGTGCCACCGTGGAGCTCGATGAGCTGCTTCACCACCGCCAGCCCCAGGCCGAGCCCGCCGCGCGGACGGTCGAGGCTCTGGGCCTCCTGCACGAAGAGGTCGAACACGCGCGGCAGCAGCTCGCGCTCGATGCCGCGCCCGGTGTCGCGCACGCTGAGGAGCGCGTGGCCGTCCTCGGCCGCCGTGCGCACCACCACGCGGCCGCCGGCCGGCGTGTACTTCAGCGCGTTGTCGAGCAGGTTGTTCACGATCTGCTCCAGGCGTGCGGCATCACCCAGGGCGTAGGCCTCGGTCCCCTCGACGCTCACCCGGTGCCCGGCGCCGCGGCCGCTCTGCTCGAGCGTCTCGACACAGCGGCGGGCGAGAGCGCGGAGGTCCACCAGCTCGAGCTGCAGCCGGATCTTGCCGGTCGTCAGCCGCGACATGTCGAGCAGGTCGTCCACCAGCCGCGCGAGCTGACCGGCCTGGCGGCGCACCACGGCGATCACCTGGCGCTCGCGCTCGTCGCGGCCGGCGACGTCGAGGAGCGTCAGCGCGTTGCTGATGGTGCCGAGCGGGTTACGCAGCTCGTGGCCGAGCATGGCGAGGAACTCGTCCTTGGCCCGATCCGCCCGGCGCAGTGACTCGGCCAGCGCCTCGGCCTCCTCGCGCCGCGCGCGCTGCGCGGCCTCGAGCGCGATGCGGTCGGTGATGTCGACCGAGATGTTGAGCATCGCGCGGACGCCGCCGAAGGTGATGGGCTGAGAGTTGACCAGGAGCTGGCGGAGCTGGCCGTCGCGCGTGCGGAAGGTGACCTCGAAGTCTCGCACGGCGCCCTGCGCGTCGACCTGCCGCATCATCGCCTCGCGCTGCTCGGGCGTCGCCCAGAACCCCAGATCGGCCTTCGTCCGTCCCAGGATCTCCTCGCGCGTGAACCCGCTGTGCCGGACCGCCGCGTCGTTGACCTCGAGGTGCACGCTGTCGGACCAGCGCGTGATGGTCATGGGCAGCGGGTTGGCGTGAAAGGTGAGCAGGAAGCGCTGCTCGCTCTCGCGCAGCGCGGCCTCGGCGCTCACGCGATCCGTGATGTCGGTGAGCGCGGTGAGAATGCATTGCCGGCCGTCGACCTCGATCACGTCGGCGTTGAGGGTGCAGGTGCGCTCGTCGCCGTCCCGTGTGCGAAGACGCACCTCGAGGTTCCGGACCGGCGAGCCCGCCTGGATCGTCATGAGCGCCTGGCGCCGCTGCTCGGGATCGACCCAGAGGCCCAGCTCGGACACCGTGCGGCCGATGACTTCCTCGCGCGGATAGCCATGCAGACGCGTGAAGGCGTCGTTGACGTCGAGCAGCCGTCCCTCGCCGGCGGTGGTGATGGCGAGGACCATGGGACTCAACTCGAACGCCGCGCGCAGCTTGGCCTCGATGCTGAGGCTCTGACGGGGGACGCTGCCGGACTCGGACATCGCGCCCAAGTGTCCCGTCTGGACGCGCCGGACGCAAGTCCGCGCTAGCATAGGCGGCCATGGTGACCGTCCGCTTCGTGGGCTCGGGCGACTCGTTCGGCAGCGGGGGGCGTTTTCAGACGTGCATCCTGCTGGACGGCCCGCGCTCGCGAATCGCCCTCGACTTCGGCACCTCGTCGCTTATCGCGCTCGCGCAGCAGGGGATCGAGCCCAACTCGATCGACGCGGTGCTGCTCACGCACCTGCATGGCGATCACTGCGGCGGCGTGCCGTTCCTGCTCATCGACGCCATGCTGGCCGCCCGCCGCACGCGCCCGCTCACCATCGCCGGCCCGCGTGATCTCGTGCGGCGCATGGGGGAGATCCGCGAGGCGCTCTTCCCCGGCTCCCACGTGATGACCCCCACGTTTCCGCTGGAGTGGATCGAGCTCGTGCCCGGGGCTCCGCGTGCCGTGCTCGACGTCGTCGTCACCGCCCGGCCGGCCCGCCACACGGCAGAGACGAATCCCACCGCGCTGCGCGTCGAGATCGGCGGCAAGGTGATCGCGTACACCGGCGACACGGAGTGGACGGACGAGGTGGCCGCGGCAGCGCAGAACGCCGACCTGCTGATCGCCGAGTGCTACTACTACGCGAAGCCGATCAGGTGGCACCTGAACTATCCGGCGATCGCCGCGCACCGCGAGGCGTGCGGCGCCCGGCGCGTCATCCTCACGCACATGAGCCGGGAGATGCTCGCTCACGCCGACGAGGTCCCTGAGGAGTGCGCTCACGACGGCCTGGTGGTGACGATCTAGGCCGGCCGCGGCGCCGGGACCGCGCACCGCCCGCCGGCGGTGCGCGTCTCCCTCGGCGAGGGTGGGCTACGTCTTGGCCTTGACGAGCTGCTCCGCACACGCGGTGGCGACGCCGGCGTTCGGCGAGGTGTCGCCGACGAACGTGGCCCAGCCGCCCGCTTCGACGAACTCGCGCTGCCGCCAGGAATCGGTGGTCTGCAGCTCCTTCAGCTTCATCGACGCATTCGGCTGCTGCATGAACTTGGCGACACACGAGGGCGTGAGCGCGGTGACCATCGCGCTGTTCGTGCGCTCGACGGCGGCCCGCTCGGCCGTGGAGCCGAGCATCCAGCCGCCCCATCCGAAGCCGACGATCATCGTCAGGATTGAGCCGAGCACGGCACCCCACATCGTTGGCTTGAGCCACGGGAGTTTCACTTGCATGACGGGCCTCCTGGTTCTGGGGAGCTCTGCTCCTCCAGTGCTACGACTCTCGCGAAGGACGAGGACGAATCCTCGTTCACGAGGACTTCCGTGCCGAGGTCGCCGGCCGGCGGCGCCGAGCGCCGGACGCGGCCGGCCGGCGGCGCGACTCGGTCCGGATGCGGCGGACGGTTTCGGCCTGACGTCCGATGTTCGCCAGCAGCGCCTCGTCCCCGGGGCGCTTGAGCCCTTCGTCGATGAGGGCGCGAAACACGATCTGCAGGCTCACGGGCAGGCGCATGGAGGTCGTGGTCCGGCCGGCCAACGTGCGGGCGCGGTCGACGAGCTGGCGGGGCAAGATCATGAGCACGCGCGTTTCGTCTGCGAACATGCGGCCTCCGATGCGGTCGTGATTATATACTATATATAACTCATATAATTTATATCGGCAGACCCCCGCTGACTCTGTTACCGTTGCACTATCCGGTTTCGCGCGCCCGACACGCCCGTGTCGGCGGAAGGAAGGAGCGCTGATGCTCGTTGCCGCCTTCAACACGCCGAAGGATCTCGCCTGGCGCTGGCGGATCGTCAACTACGCCGGTGAGACCGTCGCCGAGTCTCACGAGGGCTTCGGCTCCATCGGAGCCGCCCTCGAGGACGGCGGCAAGAAGCTGGTCGCCATGAACGTCGTCGATCGCTCGCAGCCGGTGGCCCGGCGGCGGTGGACGTCGTTCCGGGGGCGCGGCGCCACCACCTCCTAGGCCCGGTCCCTGGCCGCGGGGTTGCACCGCGGTCCTCCGTGAGCCCGCGCGCTCGCTCTGTCGCGCCCCGTCCGATGCTGCCGGTCCGCGCGCCCGCGCCGGAGACCGGCGACGACTGGGTCTACGAGCCGGCCTACGCGGGCCTTCGCGTTCTCGTGGCTGTCACGCCGGGCACCGGCCCCGGACGGGTCACGATTCGCACGGCCGCCGGACGCGACGTCACCCCCGCCCATCCGCGTATCGTCGCCGCCTTCGCCACCCTCACGCGACGCCTCAAGGCGCCGGTGACCCTCGACGGCGTCATCGCCGATGGGGCGTTCACCGCCTTCGACATCCTCGCCGACGGCCCGCTCGACGTTCGTCCGCTGCCGCTCGTGGCTCGCCGCGCACGGCTCGAGCGCGTCCTGACCAACGTCGTCTCGCCGGCGCTGCGCCTCGGCGAGGCGGTGGCCGGTGACGATCGGGGCCTGCGCCGAAGCGCGGCCGTACGCGGGGAGCGGGCG
>JBKPRI010000053.1:0-14897 GCA_046734515.1 Candidatus Methylomirabilota bacterium
CGCTTCCACAGGCCGTCCATCGTGCGGGCGACCTCGGCAATCTCGCGGATGCCGCCAATGCCGGGGATGCTGTGGTCGGTTTTCCGCGCGGCCGTCGCGGCGGACGATGGCGCGCCGGCGGGCCGCGACGCAGGAGCCCCGGCGACAACGGGTGCGCCGGCGCCAGGCGACGCCACGGCGAACATCGCGGTGTTCGAGACCGGCCCGTTCGAGGCCGGGCGGCGCACGCGGCTGGCCTGCTCGACGGCGGCGGCGAGCGCCTGCACCACCTCGGCCATCCGCCCCAGCATGGACCGGAACATCCAGAAGCCGAGGAGCGCGATGGCGAGCGCCAGCCCCAGGCTGATCTGCGCTTGCGTGCTGCGGATGGCGCCCAGGGCGTGGAGCGTGTAGGCGAAGATCAGCAGCGGCACCACCGCCACGAGGGCGAAGATCATCGAGGCCGCCTGCTGCAGGCCCTGCTGCCTGCTCTTGACCGAGCTGTCGTCAGCCATCGGACTCCTATGATCCGATAGCGGCCCCCCAAGCCGGAAAGAGATTCCGCCCGGTTTCAGGCCTTTCGAGAGGGCTGGTGGCCCACCGACCCCTCGTACTTGTCGAGCTCCTCGGGCGGCAGGTAGGCCTCCTCCCAGCCCCGGATGCGATCGAAGCCCGCAAAGGTATGGAGATCGCCCAGCGGGTGGCCGCGGAAGCGCTCGGCGAACCTGGCCTCGGCGGCGGGCCCATCCTGGCGCAGCGCGGCGGCGAAGTCGTGCAGGGCCTGGAGCGCCACGCGGAGCATCGCTCCCGGCAGGATGGTGACCGCGATCCCGAGCTCCTTCATCTGCTCGGGCGTCAGGCGCGGCGACACGCCGGTCTGGTTATAGAAGACCGGCCCGCGCACCTCGCGGCAGACACGCCGCACTTCCTCCAGGCTCGTCGGGCCCTCGACGAACGCCATGTCGGCGCCGGCCGCGAGATAGGCGTTGGCGCGCTCGATGGCCGCGTCCAGCGAGCCGCCGTGCGCACCGCGCGCGTCGGTGCGCGCGATCAGCAGGAAGTCGGGATCGAGCTCGCGCCGCACGGCGTCGGCCGCGCGGTACTTGCCCACGGCCTCCTCGAGCGCGATCACCCGGCGGCCGGCCACGTGGCCGCAGCGCTTGGGGATCACCTGGTCCTCGATGTGGATGCCGGCCACGCCGGTCTGGATGTACTCGCGCACGGTGCGCATCACGTTGATGGCATTGCCGTAGCCGTTGTCGGCGTCCGCGATCACGGGGGCGGCGACGGCGTTGGCGATGTAGCGCGCGTTGAGGTGCATCTCCGTCATCGTGGCGAGCCCCGCGTCCGGCATCCCGAGCAGCGCCAGCGACGTGCCGTAGCCCGTCATGTAGACGGCCTCGAAGCCCGCGCGCTCGAGCACCCGGGCGCTCATGGCGTCGTAGCAGCCCGGGACGACGAGCGGAGCGGACTGCAAGAGCTTCCGGAGCTTGGCGGTGGCGCGCATGGCTTCTCCTAACGAGGCAGCTTCGTGCGGACGTGCTCGTCGAAAGGCCCGCTGATGCGGACGATCTCGTTGAGCGACCAGGTGCCGCGGCGGATGACGCTGACGAAGAGGTCGCCGGCGATGCCGGCCTTGCGCGTGGCATCGGTAATGGGGGCGAAGACCAGCGCGCGCGGAGCATCGCCGTCGGTGAAGGTCACGAGCTCCGCCCACGTGGCGTCGGCGCCCACGGCCATCACGCGCGCGTTGCCGCGATCGGCCACGATGAGGTGACCGCCCGGGCTCACGTCCATGCCGGCGGCGATCGGACCGCGCAGCGCGAGCCGGCGGCCCTCCGGCCCCACGGCCCACACCTCGCCGGTGCCGCGCGCCCACGGCGCTTCGGCCTCGCCGTCGGCCGCCACCCACATGCGCTCGCCGCGCACGACGAGCAGCCGCGGCCGCGGGAACAGCAGCCAGCGCGGGTCGAGCACCTTGCCGCCCGGATCGAGCTTCATCACCGCGTTGTGCTGGCGATCGGCGAGCAGGAGGTTGCCCTCGGCGTCGAAGGCCACGCCCTCGGGCTGCTTGAGCGCGGGCGGCGTGGTCCGCGTGGGCGGCGTGCCGCCGGCGAGCAGCTCGGCGCGGCCGTCCACGAGGCGATAGAGCACGCCGATCACGCGGTCGCGGTCGTACGTCGTCACCAGCACCTCGGCGCCGCGCACCGCCGCCACCTGGGGATTGGGCAGCGGCGGGCCGTAGAAGGCCCTGGCTTCCGACTCCTTCGTCAGGCGGACGCCGCCGGGCGGAAAGCGATAGATCGGCCAGACGTCGTCGACCTCGCCGCCGACGTAGCGCCGTCCGGTGCGCGAGGCGTAGAGCGTGCCGCCGGCGTCGAACACGAGCGACGAGGTGGACGGGATCCCGATCGCGCGCCGGCCCTCGTCGAAGCCCTCGCCGGTGACGTAGACCTTGGCCGTGAATCCGGGCGGCAGCGAGATCTCGCCCGCGGCCAGCACCGGCCACGCGAGCAGGAGCAGGAGCAGCGGCGCGACGCGCCTCACCCCTTGACGCTCCCCGCCGTCAGGCCTTCCACCATGTACTTCTGCAGATAGATGTAGGCCGCGATGACGGGCAGCGTCGTCAGCACGGCGCCCGACATCAGATAGCCCCAGCCGTACACGTCACCGGTGATGAACGAGGCCAGGCCGACCGGCAGCGTGCGCAGCTTGCCGTCGGTGATGAACACCAGGGCGTAGAGGAACTCGTTCCACGCCTGCGTGAAGGCGTAGAGGCCGGCGGCCAGCACGCCCGGCATCGACAGCGGCAGCACGATGCGCCAGAACGCTCCGAAGCGGGTGGCGCCGTCGATCATGGCCGCCTCTTCCAGCTCCTCGGGGATCGACTCGAAGTAGCCCATGAGCAGCCAGGTGACGAACGGCACGGTGAAGGACGGATACGCCGCGATGAGCCCCGAGAGGCTGTTGGCCAGGCCGAGGTTGCGCATCTGCGCGTAGAGCGGGATGAACAGGATCGACGGCGGCACCAGGTATGTGATGAGCGTGGCGCTGGCCATGAAGCCGCGCCCGAAGAACTTCAGCCGGGCCAGCGCATAGGCGCCGATGGTGCCGACACTGGTCGCCAGCAGCGTGCTCGACACCGCCACGAAGACGCTGTTCTTGTACCAGGCGACGAAATCGGTCTTGTGAAAGAGCTGCGCGTAGTTCTCGGTGGCGAAGGGCTTGGGCCAGAACATCGAGACCAGGCTGCGCATCTGGTCCTCGCTCTTGAACGACGTGACCGTCATCCAGTAGAACGGGAACAGCACCATCAGGGCCAGCACGACGAGGACCGTGTACGAGAGTCCCGTCTGGAGACGGCCGGCCGCGGCGCCGGTCACCGCTTACGTCCCTTCCGCATGTAGCGCGCCAGCACCATGATCGTCACCGCCAGCGCCGGCAGCAGGTAGAGCGCCACCGCGATGGCCTCGCCGAGGCGCTGGGCGCCGAAGGCCGTCTCGTACGTCAGCACGGGCATCACCATCGTGGTGCCGCCCGGTCCGCCCTTGGTGAGGATGTAGATGATCTGGAAGTCGTTGAACGTCCATATGGTCGACAGCAGCACCACGATGATCATGATGTTCTTGATGCCCGGCAGCGTCACGTGCCGGAAGCGCTGCAGCGTGTCGGCCCCGTCGACGGCCGCCGCCTCGTACAGCTCAGCCGGGATCGCCTTCATACCGGCCAGGAACGAGATGCCGAAGAACGGAAAGCCGCGCCAGATGTTCACGGCGACGACCGAGGCCATGGCGGTGCCGGGCTCGCTCAGCCAGCCCACGCCCTGCGGGAGGACGTGGAGGACGCGCACCAGCACATAGTTCAGCACGCCGAGGCTGCCGTCGAAGATCCACAGGAAATTCAGCGCGGACACGACGGTGGGCGCCACCCACGGGATCAGCAGCACGCCCGTCCAGAACGAGCGCCAGCGGATGTTGGACGTGAGCACCAGCGCCATGACCACGCCGAGCACCATCTTGAAGCCCACCGAGCCGAACGTGAAGATGAACGAGTTCACGACCGCGCGCTGGAAGAAGCCGTCCGAGGTGAGTCGAATGTAGTTCTCGAAGCCGACGAACACCGGCGGCAGGCCCACCAGCTTGTGGGTCATGGACAGGTAGAGCGCGTAGCCGAATGGATAGGCAATGAGTGAGAGCACGAACAGCGCGATGGGCGTGACGAACAGGTAGCCCATCCGGTGATCGGGCCCGAGCACGCGCCGGAGGCCGACGCGCTTCGGTCGGTGCGTCAGCGCGCCCGGAAGCTGCGCGGTGGAAATCGCCATGATGGCTGCCGGCCGGCCCTAGCTCCGGCCGCGGATTCGGTGGATGTCCTCCACGCGCTTGTGGGCTTCCTTCAGCGCCGCCTCCGGCGAGAGCCCGCCGACCACGATGCGCCCCGCCATGTCGCACAGGATGTACTGCGCCTGCACCTCGATGGCCGCCGGCGTGATGGGCCCCGGATAGCCGATCCACACGCCGCGCAGGATGTTCTGCAGCATGCCCTCGTAGTTCGGGTTGCTCTTCCAGTACGGATGCTCGGCGCGGACCTTGTACACGGGCCCGGCCTGCCCGCTGCACGCCTTCATGTACTCCTCGAACCGCTTCTCGTCCTCGACCCAGCGCACGAGGTCTTCGGTGAGCTCCGCGTGCTTGCTCGCCTTGAACAGGCCCCACGTGTACGGGTTGGAGGCGACGAAGGCGCCGGCCGGTCCGCCTGGCGTCAGGATGACCGCCGTCTTGTCGTAGAGCGGATGGTTCTTCGCGCCCATGGCGTAGTAGAGGCTCGCGCCGTTGTTCGTACACACGAGCTTGCCCGCCATGTACGCCTCGTTGTTGCTGACGTCGGTCCATGCCATCACGCCGGGCGGCTGGACCTTGTGCTTCTGGATCGAGTCGATGGCGAACTGGATCGCCGCCAGGTTCTGCTTGAGGTACGTCGTGGCGAGCGCCGGCTTGCCGTCCTTGTCCCAGGTGCCCCCGCCGTAATCCCAGAGGATGTTCTGCATGAAGCCGTTGCCGTCGTCGCAGCGGTTCAGCGTCTGGCCGAAGCCCCACAGGTCCTTGCTCGGGTCCTGGCACTTCTTGGCGATATCGATGACGTCGGGGTCGTAGACCTTCGGCATCTTCAGGCCCTTCTCGGCGAGCAGATCCTTGCGGATGTGCAGGCCGCCGCCGAAGACCAGGCGCGGGATACCGGAGTACTGACCGTCGAGCTGGACGACGCGCTCGGCGAACGGCAGCATGCCGCCGCGCGAGCCGGCGAGGTCCTTGGCGAGCTTGGTGACGTCGCGCAGCGCGGGCCGGTAGCGCATCGGACCCTGGTAGTTCATCTCGGCGATGTCGGGCGGATTGCCGGCCTCGATGGCCGCCACGAACTTCTGCTCGCGATCGCCGAAGGTCGCCCAGTCGAACTCGACCTGCACCTTGCGCTCGGCCGCCCAGGCCTCGACCTGCTTGGCCAGGATGTCGTTGCCGCCGGTGACGTAGCTCTTGAACAGCCACACGCGAAGCTTCGGCCCCTGCGCGTGCGCCATCTTGCGCATGACGCCGAGGCCCACGGCGGTGCCGCCCGTGATGACCGCGGTGCGCCGCATGAACTCGCGGCGGGAGATGTCATGGGCGGCGAGCTGCTCGGCGAGGTGGCGAACGTCCCTGTTCATGGCATCTCCTATGAGGCCTCACGAGGCGGTGCGGCGACGCGCGTGCATGCTACCGCACGCGACCGTGAGCGGCAAGGTCGGACCAGGCGGGAGGAGCGGCGGTTACGCCAGCGCGGGCACGCGGATGCCCACCGACTCCAGGCGCGGGCGCATGCGCTCGGTGAGCAGACCGATCTTGTGCAGGTTCGCGAGCAGCGTGCCGTGCAGGTCCTTGCGGAAGAGCTTGCGGAAGTGCGAACCTTCCGCGCCGGCCGCGCGCTCGCGCCGGTGGCCGTGGATCTCCTTGATCTCGGCCTCGCTGAAGCCGATCTCCTGGTAGACCTGCGCGGGAAACTGGCCGGTGAGCGTCTTGACCAGCGCCCAGTGCGTGACCTCTTCCATGTCCTTGCGCTCCGCATCGGTCATCTGGCCGACCACGTCGGGCAGGCTCAGCATGCCGAAGCCCATGTGGCGCGACTCGTCCTGCAGGATGAGCTTGCACACCTGGCGCAGGAGCGGGTCCTTGGAGGTCTCGGCCAGCATGCGGAAGAGCGCGACGGCGAAGGTCTCGGCGACGAGCTGCAGGCCGATCGTCTTGACGGTCCACCGCTTGTCGGAGAGCAGCGTGTCGAACAGCTCCTTCTCGAACGCGGGCATCGGGTAGAGATCGCTGCCGAAGCGCGTGGTGAGGTAGCGGTCGAGCACCTCGTTGTGGCGCGCCTCGTCGACCACCTGGGTGGCCTGGAAGAACTTGGCGTCGGTGCCGGACACCGCCTCCACCAGCTGACTGCACACCAGCATGGCCCCGTGCTCGCCGTAGAGCAGCACGCCCAGCCGCCACCGCGCGAACTTGTGGTTGAGCTCCGAGCGCTGGGCCGGCGAGAGGCGGTCCCAGAACGGCGTGCCGTAGATGTCGATCATCTCGTCGGCCAGCACGCCCTGCTCGACATCGAAGGGCGTCGCCCAGTCGACGTCCTTCGAGACGTTCCACTGGTCGCGCTTGGCCTTCTCGTAGAGCCGGCGCAGGTCGGGCGCCTCGCTCGGATAGGCGTGCTCGAAGAGCGTGCTGTGCTGCGCGCCGATCAGGTGGCTCTCGACCATGGCTCGGTTTCCTTTCGAGTTCAGATCCTGAACTCTGCGGTATATGCTAGGCGTCGGTCCCGGCCATGTCAAGAGACGCCACGCTGCCCCCGACCCGCGCCGCCGTGCTGGACGAGATCGTCCGCGCGGCCGCCGCCGCCTTCGGCGAGGTCGGCTACCGGACAGCCACCCTCGACGCCATCGCCGAGCGGGCCGGTCTGTCCAAAGTCACGCTCTACCGGTACGTGTCGAGCAAGGAAGAGCTGCTGTCGCTGGTGGTCGAGCGCACGATCGCGACATTCCGCCAGGGCCTGCGGGACATCGTCGAGCAGCGCCGGCCGGCCGAGGAGACGCTGCGCCGGATCGTCCGCTTCCAGGTGGAGCTCCTGACCGAGAACCTCGCCTTCCTCACCGTCTTCTTCGCCGAGGAGAGCGGCCTGCCGGCGCCGATGGCCGCCCAGGCCGCCCGCGCCAAGCGCGAGTACGACCGCACGATCGAGCGCGTCGTGCGCGAGGGCATCGAGGCCGGCCGCCTGCGCCCGCTGCCGCCCACGCTGGTCGTGTTCGGCATCCTCGGCATGTGCAACTGGCTCCACAAGTGGTACAAGCCCCAGGGGGCGATGAGCCCGGGGCAGATCGCCGACGTCTTCGTCGATCTCCTCGAGCGCGGCTACCTCGCCGAGCGGCCGGCCTCGGCCGCGCGCGCCGATGACACGCTCGCGGGCATCGAGGCGCGGCTGGCGCGCCTGGAGCGCGCGGTGCGCCCACCACGACGCAAGGCGCGCACGCGCGCCTGACGCGCTACACTTCGCCCGGGAGACCCACCATGGCCAGAATCGAGCCGCTCGCGATCACCGACGTCGATCCCGACCTCCGTCACGTGTGCGAGGAGTCCGAGCGCCAGATCGGGACGTCGGCCAGTACCCGCACGTACGCGAAGAACCCGGCCGTCCTCAAGGCGCTCGTGGCGTTCCGCACGGCGCTCGCCAAGGAGAGCACGCTCGATCCGGTCCTGAGAGAGCTGGTGCGGCTGAAGGTCGCCAACCTCAACGCCTGTCAATACTGACTCAAGGCGCGGTATGCCGGGGCCCGGCATGCGGGACTGACCGAGGACAAGGTGCAGGCGATCAACGACGAGACATCGCCGCTGCTCTCACCTCGCGAGCGCGCCGCCGTGCGCTTCGCCGACAAGCTCGCCGTCGATCACCACAAGGTCGACGAGGCGTTGTGGAAGGAAGTCCGCACGCACTTCTCGGAGGCCGAGGTGATCGAGCTGGTGGCCCACACGACGCTCTACATCGGCTTCGGCCGCTTCAACGAGATCATCGGGCTGTAGACATGGGGGGCCACGAAATGGCCCCCCATACCCCCCGACGCTCGGCGCCGCCCCGGCGAAGCCGGGGCGGCCCTCGTTACCTTTTCAGCGCTTGTCGGACGAGAACAACAGCTCGTGGACGCAGGCGGCCAGCGCGCCGCCCGCGAGCGGAGCGATCCAGAAGATCCACTGATCCTTCCACGCGCCCGCCACGAACGCCGGGCCGAAGCTGCGCGCCGGGTTCATCGAGGCGCCGGTCAGCGCGCCCGCGAAGAGATGCGCGAGCACGCACGTGAGGCCGATGCCGGCCAGACCCACCGCGGCCGGGCGCGTCGAGCCCATGGTCGCGGCGAGCACGGCCGACACCAGCGCGAACGTCACCACGATCTCGGTCACGAGGCCGCTGCCCATCGACACGCGCGGGGCGAGGGCATTCGCGCCCAGGGTGCCGTGCGTGCCCACGGGGATGACGAGCGTCAGGACGAGCGCGGCGGCGGCGGCGCCGGCGCACTGCGCGATCATGTAGAGCATGCCCTTCGTGAACGTCATCCGCCGGCCCACCATCGCGGCGAAGGTGACGGCCGGGTTCAGGTGGCCGCCCGAGATGGGCAGCATCGCGGCCACGAGGAGCATGTAGGCGAGGCCGTGCGCGAGGGCGATGACGAGCAGGCGCGCGGAGTCGAGCCGCTCGGCGAGCATCCCCCCGGTCACCGCGACCGTGCCGGCGCCGAAGATCACGAACAACAGGCTGCCCAGGAACTCGCCCATGAGCGCGCGACGCGCCTCGGCCGACGCCAGCTCGTCCTTCACCGTCGTCGCGGGCGAGCGAAGCTTGAGGACGACCATCCCGCGGTCGTGCAACGCCTCGGACTTCGCCATTGGTACCTCCCTCGAGCGGTATTGAGTCCCGGGGTATCCAGCACGAAGCGCGCCACGGGGGTGAGCCCGATCGGCCTGTGATGTCGGTTATTTATGGAGCGGTGCGCGCCGCCGGATCGGCGCGATCTGTCACCGGCCGTGCCACCCTGGAGCGCTCAGCTGACCGCGATATCGAGCCAGCCGCGCGGCGTGACCTCCGCTCGCTCGTCCGCGCCGAGGAGCACCGTCGTGGTCGGTGATTCGAAGAGTGCCGGCCCCTTCACCTCGTGGCCGGCGGAGAGCGCATCGAGGCGGTAGACCGGAATCTCCACCCAGCCGCCCAGCCACACGCGGCGGCGCGCCGGCGGAGCGAGAGCGCGGCCGCGGGCCACGGCATCGTCGGCCGGCAGCACGGGCAAGCGGCCCACCACGGCGACACGCGCGTTCACGATGACGACTTCCTGGCCCGGCGCGCTGTAGGCGTACAGCTCCTCGTGACGCTTGTGGAAGCGCGCGGCGATCTCGTCGAGCAGGCCCGCGCCGGCCAGGTCGACGCCATCGAGCGGCACCGTGATCTCGAAGATCTGCTCGCCATAACGCATGTCGAGCGCGTGCCGGACGTCGACGGGGCCGTCGAAGCGGCCCAGCCGGCGGCGGCCCTCTTTTTCGAGTGACGCGAAGAGCCGCCGGAGGGACGCTGCGGTGAGGCGGCGCACGTCGCTCACGTGCGAGCGCACGAGCTCGTAGCGCAGGTCCGTGGCCAGCATGCCCCACGCGGACAGCACCGCCGCCATGCTCGGCACGATCACGCGACGGATCTCCAGCAGCCGCGCGACGTCGGTGACGTGCAACCCGGCGGCGCCGCCGAAGGCGACCAGCGTGAAGCCCCGCGGATCCACACCCCGGCGCACCGAGACGAGCTTGATGCCCTCGGCCATGTTCGTGTTGACGACGCGCGTGATGCCCTCGGCAGCGGCCAGGGCGTCCGTGCCGAGGGCCTTGGCCAGCGGTGCGATGGCGCGCTGGGCCGCGACCACGTCGAGGCGGATGCGGCCGCCGAGGAAGTTGCCGGGATCGAGGAGACCGCGCACGAGATTGGCGTCGGTCACCGTCGGCGCCGTGCCGCCGCGCCCGTAGCCGGCAGGGCCGGGATCGGCGCCGGCGCTCTCCGGGCCCACCCGGAGGATTCCCCCGGCGTCGACCCAGGCGATCGAGCCGCCGCCGGCGCCCAGTGTGTGGATATCGAGGGCGGGCAGCGCGACGCGCGCGATGCCGACGGTCTTCTCTCCGGTCAGCGTCGCCTCGCCACGCTGCAGCAGCGCGATGTCTGTGCTGGTCCCGCCCATGTCGAAGGTGACGAGGTCGCCGCGGCCGGTCAGCCGCGCCACGTGACGGCCGGCCGCGATGCCCCCGGCGGGACCGGAGAGCACGGCGCCGGCGGCCAGTCGTGCCGACTCGCGGATCGGCGCCACGCCGCCGTGCGACTGCATGATCAGGACCTCGCCCTTGTACCCTTGCCCCCGCAGCCGGGCAGCCAGGTTCGTGAGGTAGCGCGAGAGCGCGGGGCCGACGTAGGCGTTGACCACCGTCGTCCACACCCGTTCGTATTCCTTGATCTGCGGCAGCACTTCCGAGGACAGCGAGACGTAGAGGTCGCGCCGGCGGCGCGCGACGGCGCGACCGGTCTGCTGCTCGTGGCGCGGGTTCCGGTAGGCGTGCAGATAGCACACGGCCACCGCCTCCACCTTCGCCCGCTCGGCCCGGGCGATGGCCGCTGCCAGCGATCGACGGTCGAGCGCGCGTGTCACCCGCCCGTCGAAGGCCACGCGCTCGCGCACACCCAGCCGGAGCGCGCGCTCCACCAGCGGCACCGGCGGCGCCATGCGCAGGTTGTAGCGGTCATCCTTGAGGCCCTCGCGCATCTCGATGACGTCGCGATGCCCCTCCGTGGTGAGCAGCGCCACCCGCGCGCCTTTGCGCTCGAGCAGCGCGTTGGTGGCCACGGTGGTGCCGTGCACGATGCGCTCGGTGCGCGCGAGCAGGCCGCGCAGGTCCGTGCCGAGCTCGGCCGCCAGCAGGCCGAGACCGTCCAGCAAGCCCTCGGACGGATCACGCGGCGTGGAGGCGGCCTTGGCGATGACGACGCGCCCGCCCTCGTCGACCGCGACCAGATCGGTGAAGGTGCCGCCGACGTCGATGCCGATCCGGATCATGCTCAGTAGAGCCGCTTCTTGTAGCCGTCCTGCAGCCAGTGGTCGAGCTGCTCCACCGTCATGTCCTTCGGCTTGACGTGATCGAACAGCATCTGCGCGGGCGAGGCGAGGCCGTTCAGGTCCGGCCAGGCCGCCGGCTCCCAGAGGCCGGAACGCTTGAAGGCCTTCGCACAGTGTATGAAGGCCTCTTCAACCTCGACACCGAGGCCGAGCGGCGGCACCTTGCCGCGCGCCGCGCAGCGCGCCAGCAGGTCCTCGTCGCGAACGATCCAGCCTCGACCGTTGACGCGTAGCGTCTCCTCGACGCCCGGCAGCAGGAAGATGAGGCCCACGTGCGGGTTCTGCAGCACGTTGCGCATCCCGTCGAGTCGCTTGTTGCCCGGGCGATCGGGAATCAGCAGGTGCCGGTCGTCCACCACCAGCACGAAGCCGGCCGCGTCACCCTTGGGTGAGACGTCGCAGCGGCCGTCGACGCCCGCGGTCGCCACCAGCACGAACGGGGAGCGAGCGATGAAGGCCCGGCAGTGGACGTCCAGCACGCCGATGTCCTTGGCGACGGCGCCCGCGCTCGGGGTGCCCATCAGCTCGCGCAGCTCGGCCTCGGTGGTCACGGGATGCTTGAACGCACTCATGGATCCTCCTCGGCCGGGTGCGCCGGCCGACCCGCAGTGTAATTCGTCGGCACGCGCTATGCACCCCTTCGGGTGCGGGCGCAAAAGGAGAACAGCGATGATGGAACGCGATTTCGAGGCTGGCTGGCGTCCGTGGCCGGTCTGGAGCGCCATCTGGGTCGGCGCGCTCACCGCGCTGGCAGTCGGGCTCATGATCGGGCTGATCGGGTACTCCGTGGGTGCCCATCAACTCGCCGGCCCTCGCACGATGACGTTCAAGAACATCCGGATGCTGACGATGATCTTCAACGTGGCTGGCGCGTTCTTCGCCTTCGCGGCGGGTGGCTGGGTGGCCGCCCGCATCGTCGGCGTTCGCCGCGCTGAGCCCGCGATGCTCCACGGAGCCATCGCGTGGCTGGTAACGATTCCGATGATGCTCGTGCTCGGAGCCCTCGGGGCGACCGCGATGTACGGGGGCTGGTACGCCGGCCTCGTCGCGGGCACGCCGACGTGGGCAACCACCGCGCCCTCCACGCCGGAGATGGCGGCGGCCGTGCGTAACAGCGCACTGGCCACGGTGGGCGCAATGCTGCTGGGTCTGGTCGGTGCTGTGATCGGTGGCTGGATGGCCTCCGGTGAGCCGATGCGGCTGAACCATTATCGCCGGCGCGATGCTGCCGATCTCGAGCGGCCGCGCCGCGTCGCGTGAGGAGACAACACCATGTTTCTCGTCCTGATGTGGCTCCTGGGCGTTCCGCTCGGGCTGATCGTCCTGCTGTTCCTGCTCGGCATCGGTCGGTAGCTCGGAGGGGGGATACGCCCCCCTTCCGACGGGCGGCGCGGGCATGCCGGCCCGCGCTCGCCCTGCCTCCCCCCAGACCCCGATTGCGCCGGCAAAGCCGGCGCTCGAACGTGGTTCGTCTGTACGCGACGTGGTTCGTCTCTACGCGCGGGGTGGGATGATCATGTAGGTGGCGCGGCCGATCGCCACTAGGGTGCCGGCGGTGTCGGTCACGCGGGTTTCGCCGAAGGCGATCGAGCGGCCCTTGCGGATGATTTTCCCTTCGGCCAGGAGGGTGTCGCCGCGGGCGGCGGCGATGAAGGTCACGTTGAGGTCGAGCGTGGCCTGGTCGACGCCGCCGGCCGCCGCGCTTCCGTAGGTTCCGAGCGCCCCGCCCACCGCCGCATCGACCAGCGTCGCCAGCACGCCACCGTGCACCGGGGCGCCGGGCGCGTTGCGCAGCTCGTCGCGCACCGGGACCCGCAGGCGCACCCAGCCCTCGCCCGCCGCCTCGACCTCGATCCCCAGGGTCTGCCAGAAGGAGTTCGCGCGGGCGCGCGTGCGGACGCCCTCGAGCAGCTCGTCAGCCACGGCGCGCGCCGGAGGTCACACCGTTGGCGCGATCGCGCAGGCGCGCCTCGCGCGAGCGCCGCGCCGGAGCACCGTAGCCACCGCCGCCGGATGACTCGACGAGGAACACATCGCCGGGGCGGACCCGTACGCCGACTTCCTTCGTCTTCAGCACGCGCGTGCCGCCGCGGGAGAGGAGCCGGTAGCGGTGAGGCTTCCCTTCCTTGCCGCCGAGCAAGCCGTAGGGCGCGTGACGCACGCCATCGCCCGCGGTGTTCGCCACGGCCGGCTCGGTCACGTCCACGCGCAGGCGGAGCACCGCGCCGACGCCGCCGCGGTGCCGGCCGTCACCGCCGGAGCCCGCGCGGAACTCGTGATGCTCGAACGTCAGCGGAAAGCGCACCTCGGCGACTTCCACGCTGCCGAACTTGATGCCGCCCGCCGCCTGGCCCTCGCCCGCCGTCTCCCAGCCGTCGCCGGCCAGCGTCGCGCCCCCGCCGGGGCGCGCGTGGAACATGTGCCAGATGAACGGGCGCTTCGTGCGCGGGTTGACGCCCTTGATCGCGATGCGGAAGCGCCGGCCCCAGCCGGCGATGGCACGCTCCGGCGCCGCCGGCGCGAGCGCCTTCAACATCGCCTCCGCGATGTCCTGCGCGCAGTGGTTCGTGGAGAGCGTCACCGGCGCCGGCGGCAGCGGGTTCACGATCGTGCCGGGCGTGGCGATCACCTTCACCGGGCGAAACGTGCCGGAGTTCTTCGGCGTGCGCGGGTCGATGAGATACGCGAAGGCCATGTGCACGGCGGACATGGTGTTCGGAAGCGCGGAGTTCACGAAGCCGGTCACCTGCGGGTCGGACGCGCTGAGATCGACGAGCACGCTGTCGCCCTTCTTCGTCACGGTGGCGCGGATCGCAATGTCGGTGGCGCCGTGGCCGTCGTCGTCGAGGATCGACACGCCCTTGTAGACGCCGTCCTTCCAGCCGCGCACGCAGGCGCGCGCCTGGCGCTCGGCGCCGTCGAGGATCTCGTCCACGGCGCCGATCACGGTCTTGGCGCCGTACGACTCGACCAGGGCCAGCAGCCGCCGCTCGCCGACGCGGGCCGAGCCGATCATGGCGCGCAGGTCGCCCATGAAGTCGTGCGGGTGGCGCACGTTGGTGACCACCATCTTGAGAACGTCGTCCCGCAGCTCGCCGCGGTCGTAGAGCTTGAGCGGGGTGATGCGGATGCCCTCCTGCCAGATCTCCGTCGCCCCCGGGTTGTAGGCGCCGTGCGTCGAGCCTCCGATATCGCTCTGGTGCGCACGGTTGATGGACCAGAACGCCACGCGATCCTCGACGAAGACCGGCACGAACGCGGTCAGGTCCGGCAGGTGGTTGTTGCCGTGATAGGGATCGTTGAGCAGGAACACGTCGCCCGGATGCACGCGTCCCGCGAAGGCGTCCCGGACCGAGGCCACCGCCCACGGGATGGCGCCCACGTGGATCGGCACGTGCTCGGCCTGCGCGACCAGCCGCGCCTGGTCGTCGCAGATGGCGGTCGAGAAGTCACGGCTGGAGTTCAGGATCTGGGAGTAGGCGGTGCGCAGCATCGCCTCGCCCATCTCCTGCACGATCGCCTCGAACCGGTGGGTGAGCACGGAGACGGTGATGGGATCGATCATGCGCAGCAGTATACGAAGAACGTGCGGCGGGGACTACCAGTGGAAGGCGATACCCGCGCTCAGGTGATGCGAGGTGATGTCGGAGCGGTCCCGGGCGGTCTCGGTGAACGGCCCCCCGCCGATGGTGCCCGGCACCTTGAAGTCGAA